>NZ_JBHSMH010000068.1:0-21720 GCF_042655365.1 Cohnella suwonensis
AAAAGGCGACTTTTCATCCAATAAATGGGATGAAAAGTCGTCTTTTCGTTTAATCATTATTTCTTACTTCGAAAAATCGTAAGTTCTTCAGTGGCCTCCCGACATTCGGCCGGGGTTTTTGGTGATCGAGGAACTACGTAACGATTCTTCCGTTGCCGTGAGGCACGCACAGAGGCGTTCCGTAAAGCGGATCTTTGATCACGTTCGATTTCATCAGGAACACGGATTCGATCATGTTCGCGGTCACGACTTCTTCCGGCGGGCCTTCGGCGAAAACTTTTTGATTTTGAAGGGCCACGATTCGGTGCGAATACCGGCACGCCAGGTTAATGTCGTGCAAAACCATGACGATCGTCCGCCCTTCGCGCCTGTTGAGCGAGTATAGCAAATCAAGCACTTCGATTTGATGCGTCAGATCCAAGTAGGTCGTCGGTTCGTCCAAGAGCACGATATCCGTCCCTTGGGCGAGAACCATGGCGATCCAGGCGCGCTGCCTTTGCCCGCCGGAAAGCGAGTCGACCGTCCGCTCGGCAAGCTCAGACAACCCCGTCGTATCCAGGGCGCGGCCAACGTGTTTCTCGTCTTCCTTCGACCATTGTCGGAGCCAGCTCTGGTAGGGGTACCGTCCTTGCTTGACGAGTTGGAGAACGGTCAATCCTTCCGGTGCCGTCGGACCTTGGGGCAGAAGCGCCATCTTCTTCGCGACGTCCTTCGTCGGCAGGGTAGCTATACTTTGGCCCTCGAGCAATACGCTGCCTTGTTGGGGCTTGAGAAGTCTGGCCATCGTGCGGAGCAGCGTCGATTTACCGCATCCGTTGCTCCCGATCAGCGAGGTGATTTTTCCTTTTTCGATCGTCAGGTTCAAGTCCTGAAAAACGTACGGTTTGCCGTAGCTTATCGATAGATCCCGGGTTTCCAAGGCGTTCAAACGGCTCAGCTCCTTATTTAAGCTAGATTTTAATGTCCGGGGTCTCCCATGTCAATGAAATTGAAAATCATTATCAATAAATCATTGAAAATGGTTCTCAATTCCACTAAAATGACTTAGGATCCCAATTATCGATTATAGGAAAATCATGGAGGCGAACCGGTTTGAAACGAATTAACATATTCGCGATCGCGGCGGCATTATTACTAGCGACCGGCTGCGCGTCTTCTCCGTCATCGGACAGATATTCGGCGGCCGAGCCGCAATCGTCCGGACAGCAAACCGCGGAACCTACGCAATCGGAGGGATCGGCAAGCGGGAAACCGGTCGAGACCGAAGCGGTGCCATCGTTCGCCGCGCAACCGGAGTCTTCGCCGACCGATCCGATTCCGTCCGCCGGGGCAACCGATGATCAACCTCGGGAAACGAAAGGCGAGACGAAAAAAAAGCCGACCAAAGCCGAGCAATCGATGGAAGCCAAGAAGAAGAACGAGTCCGTAGGCAAAGCGGTCACGGATTCGATCATGGACAACGGCACGGATCAAGCGGACGCGAAAAGCCCGCAGGCCGACAGGCTGAAAAAATCGGTCGACCAGCTTCGGGCGCTCGTCAAAGATCTGAAGCAACATGCCGAGGACAAAGACTCGGCGCTGATGAAAGAGGTTTCCGCCAGCATCTCGCAAAGCTGGAACGTCATGAAGCCGGACGTCGAAGCTTCCGTTCCGGACATGGTCCCCTTCATTGACGAGAAAATCGCGAAGCTGGACGAATTGCAAAAAGCGGAATCGATCGATCAAGAAGCGATGCTCCAATTGGACTACGAGATGTACCAAGCGTTTCGTCAATTGGCCGATAAAGCCGGCTTATAATGGGCCATCCGCGTTCAAGCGGAAAATTATTGTTGACAAGAAGAACAATTTCGCCCAATCTTAATGAAAATGATTATCATTATCATGTACATATTCGAAAGGTGGATATCCATTCCAATGTCTAAATCCTTATTCCGTTCGATGGCCGTATGCCTTTCCTTGCTACTCGGCATCGCTTCCGTTCCGTTCGCGGCAACGGCGGCGGCAGCGCCGATCAAAGTCGTCCTAGACGGCCAGCCCCTCGTTTTCGACGTACAGCCGCAGGTGATAGGCGGCGCTACGATGGTGCCTTATAGCGGGTTAACGAAAAAAATCGGCGCAACGCTGACCGCCGACCCGAAAACGAAAAAATTGAAAGTCGTCAGAGGGAATACGACGGTCGAACTGACGATCGGCAGCAACCAAGCGACCGTAAACGGGCAAAGCGTCAAACTCGACGCCAAAGCGATCGAGAAAAACGGCCGCACGCTCGTTCCGCTCCGCTTCCTCGGCGAAGCATTCGGTTTGTGGGTGAATTGGAACTCCGGCACGAAAACGGCGACTTTGGAGACGAAACGCACGATTAGCCACGCGATGGGCGAGACGACTCTTACCTCGGTACCGAAACGCGTCGTCGTTCTGTTCAACGGCATGGTGGACGTGTCCCTCACGCTGGGAGTCAAGCCGGTGGGCGCGGTCGAATCTTGGGTTCAAGCGCCTTGGTACCATTATCTTCGGGCGGACATGGCAGGCGTCAAAAACCTCGGCAGCGAGCTGCAACCGAACATCGAGGCTATCGTCGCGCTAAAGCCGGACTTGATTATCGGTTCGAAAACGCGTCACGAGAAAATTTACGGCCAATTGTCGGCGATCGCCCCGACCCTTTTCGCGGCGGAAGTGTTCGGATGGAAAGCAAATATGGATATGGGCGCGAAGGCCATGAATAAAGAAACCAAAGCGGCTTCGTTCATGAGCGATTGGAACAAGCGGGTCGCGGACTTCAAGTCCAAGATCGGCGACGGAGCCAAAGTCGAAGTATCGATCATCCGTTTCCAAGACGACAATACCGCCCGTTACTATAATACGGGGTTCGCCGGCTCGATTCTGAAGGAACTCGGCTTTAATCGGCCGAAACCGCAGCAAGACGAAAGCAAAGTGCTCGTGAACCTCACGACGCAAGAACAAATCCCTCTCATGGACGGAGACGTCATTTTCGACATTTCGTCCAGTTACGGCGAAGGAAAAGAATTCAAAACGCAGCAGGAGTGGCAGAAGAATCCGCTCTGGAACAATCTGAAAGCCGTTAAAAACAAAAAATATTATAAAGTAAACGATATTACCTGGAACATGTCCGGCGGTGCCACCGCGGCGAAAATGATGCTGGACGATCTGATCTTCTATTTCGATCTGTAAGAGACGAAAACCATAGGAGACGAACGAAAGAATGGGCTACCCGGCTCATTCTTTCGTTCGTCGAGGGACTGGAGCGGCGATCATGATAAGGTTGTTTTCCGGAAGCCTGTTTAAGGGCGCCGGCCTCGCGTTCGGACTTGTCGCGGTAATCGGTTGCATGTTCGCCAGCATGGCTTACGGCGCGACCCAGATCGGTTGGCCTGACGTCATTCATTCTTTCACCCAATACGACGGTACCTCGAACGCGCATATTATCGTGCAGACGTCCCGCGTGCCCAGAGCTTTCACCGCTGCCGCCATCGGGGCGAGTTTGGCCGTGTCCGGCTCGCTGATCCAAGGGCTGACGCGTAATCCGCTCGCCGATCCGAACGTGCTCGGCATCAACTTCGGCGCCTCTTTCATGGTCGTGTTCACGGTGACGCTCCTTTCCGTCACTTCGCTGCCGGTTCTGACGGGCGTTTCCTTCTTGGGAGCCGCGGTCGCCGCAATCGCGGTTTACTTGCTTGGTTCGCTCGGCAGGGACGGGTTGACGCCGCTTAAAATCATTTTGGCGGGGGCGGCGTTAAGCGCGCTCTTTTCCTCTTTCACGCAGGGGATGCTCGTCCTCGACGAACAAAGCTTGAACGAGGTCATGTTCTGGCTGACGGGCTCCGTCGCGGGCCGTTCGCTGGACATGCTGGAAGCCGTTCTGCCTTTGATGGCGACCGGCTGGATTGCCGCTATCGTGATCGCGAGGCACATGAACGTATTGACGATGGGCGAAGATACGGCGCAAGGGCTCGGTCAACGGACATTGTTCATCAAGATGGGCGCCGGCTTCATCATTATCGCGCTGGCCGGCAGCTCCGTGGCGGTAGCGGGGCCGGTCGGCTTCATCGGGTTGATCGTACCGACGATCGCCCGCCTGTTCGCCGGGAACGATTACCGTTGGATCATTCCGTATAGCGCGGTTCTCGGGGCGATTCTGGTACTTCTCGCCGATATTGCTGCCCGTTTCGTCGTTCAGCCAGAAGAGTTGCCGGTAGGCGTCATGACCGCGATCATCGGCATTCCGGCGTTTATCGCGATCGCCAGAAAGGGGAGCGTCAAGAAGTGAAAAACTATTCGCACGTTCGGTTCGGGAAGCTTCCTATTTCTTTTTTACTACATAAAAGGACGATTAAGCTAACTATCTGGCTTGCCATCGCTTGCTTCGCGGCATTCCTGCTGAGTACCGCGCTCGGGGATATGAGAATTCATCCTTTCGACGTCGTCCGCGCGATTTTCGGCAGCGGTACCGAGGAGCAGACAATCGTCGTCCGAACGCTACGCCTCCCGAGAATCATCGCCGCGTTTCTTGTCGGCGCATCGTTGGCAAGCGCCGGCGCCATTTTGCAGGGGATTATCCGCAATCCTCTCGCTTCGCCGGACATCATCGGCATTACGAGCGGGGCATCCGTTGCGGCGGTCGCTTTTATTAGCTATTTTGCCGGAACGGTGAGCATTTCCTGGCTGCCGGTCGCCGCGATGATCGGCGCGGGAATGACCTCGATCGTCATTTACTTGCTGGCCTGGAAAAAAGGCGTGACGGCGCTTCGGCTCGTTTTGATCGGAATCGGAATGAACTTCCTGCTCGCGTCCATGACCAAAGTAATGCTCGTCATGAATCCGATCTATACTTCGGCGCAAGCTTACGTATGGCTCACCGGAACGGTATACGGCACCGATTGGAGCATCGTCCGGATGATCGTTCCTTGGGTATGCGTCTTTATCCCGCTCGCTTTCGCTTTATCCAGAAACATGAACGTCCTTCAGCTTGGCGACGATATCGCCTCGGGTGCGGGAAGCGCCGTCCAACGGCAGCGCTTCGTGCTTCTGATGATCAGCGTAGCGTTGGCCGGAGCCGCCGTATCGGTCGGAGGAGCCATATCTTTCGTCGGGTTGATCGCGCCCCATATGACGCGCAAGCTGATCGGGCCGTCCTTCGGGGGCTTATTGCCGGTTTCCGCTCTAATCGGCGGATTAATGGTCGTCGTCGCGGACACCGTGGCGAGAACGGCCTTCCTCCCCTACGACATACCGGTCGGCGTATTTACCGCCGGAATCGGCGCCCCTTTCTTCATTTATTTGTTGTACCGGAATCGGAATTCGTAGCCATTCGAAACAGGAGGCAACCGATGAGCGATATTCAAGCGTTGGCGTTAGGCAATTATTCCGATGCGATCTGGCATCCGTTCGCCGGGATCGACAAGGAAATCGAGGGGATATTCGCGGGAAACATCGACGTCCGAAGCACCGGTGACTACGGCATGCTTAAGGAAGAGTATCTCGCTCCCTATCGGCTGTTTATTTCGTATACGGAGTTTCTGGAAGAGAAGCTACCGCAGGACAGAGTCGCGGCGTTGCTGTCGTTCGTCGCCAAAGGAGGCGGCTTCCTCGGCATCCATACGGGCATTTCCCTGCAACGAAACCAAGAGCTGGCGTCGATGATCGGCGGAAGATTCACGCATCATCCCGACTACGCGACGCTTCCGGTGAACATTATCGAGCCGAACCACCGGATCATGGACCGCGTGGAACCTTTCGTCGTGACCGACGAGCCGTATCGGTTCGACTTCGATCCGTATATCCGGACGACGATTCTCGCGGAATACGAGCACGAAGGCCAGAAATGGCCCGCGGCGTGGACCCACGAGTTCGGCCTCGGCCGAATCGTCTACTTGATGCCGGGTCACGACTTATCGGCCTTTAAGGTCGAGGCGTACCGGAAGCTCATCCTGAACGCCGGTTTGTGGGCGGCGAAGCGGTTATAGCCGGCGCGTCTGATCCCGCCGCTGCTTATAAGTTCTCGGGCTGACGCCGTAAGCTTGGCGGAACAGCATGGCGAAATGATTATAATTGCGAAAGCCGACATCGTACGAGGCTTCGGTGGCCGTCCTGCCCATGCGTTCCATGAGCAAGGCGGCCTGCTGGAGCCTCATGCCGTTAAAGCGCTCCACGATGGATTCTCCCGTTTCTTGCTTGAACAGATGGGACAATCGCGACGCGGACAAGCCGACCGCCTTGGCCACGTCGGCAATGCGGATTTCTTTGTTCAGCGATTGGGACAGGAGCCGGACGGCTTGCTCGATTCGCGGGTCGATTCTTTTCTCCAGCCTGGAGGCGAGAAGCAGCACGACGTTCCTCAGAGAATTCTCGCAGAGAGCCCGCCAGTAACTGCCGCGGTCGCGGGAGTCTTGGATCAGATGCTGTAAATCGCGCTTTACGCGTTCGCGGAGCTCGCCTTCAGGGAGCACATGCACGAGCGCCTCCTCATCGGGCAAATAGTCGGTTTCCGGTAGTCTACGGAAATGGGCCCAGAGGAAGTTCCAGCGTCCTCCGGCTACGGTTCCGTATTCGTGGGGAACGCCCGACTTGAGCAAGCAGACGGCTCCTTCCGTCATTCTTTGCTCGCCGGCAGGCGTGCGGATGAACCCTTCTCCATGTATCGTCAAGAAAATCAACCAGTCGTCCATCCCGGCCGGTCGCCGGTATCCGTAACTGTCGTCCTCGTCGAAATGCCCGCCGAATATATCCGGGTCCGTTGGAATGCCTGGGAAATGTTCCGGTCGATCGGACATGCGAGTCCCGCCTTTCCTTGTTCATATGCCGATAGCAGAATACCGGTACTTTATAGCAGTAATGTTACTTCTATAAACATACCGAAAGCCGTATTCTAACGTCAAGAAGTGCATACGAACTTGCGAAGGAGAATGACCATGAGCGTTAAGACTAACGTTTTGTCGGAAGAGCAAGTCAACCGGTTCGAGAAAGAGGGGTTTCTGGTCGTCAAAGGCTTGTTCTCCGAAGAGGACTTGCGGACGATCGAAGCAACCTTCGAAGCCATAAGCCATACCGCCGTGCCGGGGTACTTCGAACCGGATTTGAGCGGGGAGACGGATGATCCGTTGAAGCGTTATCCGCGCGTCATGCATCCTCACCGGTTCAACGGGACGGCGAAGAGCTATATGCTCCACGAGCCGGTCATGAACGTATTGGCGGGCCTATACGGAGAAGAGGCGCTGGCCGCGCAGAGCATGTTTTATTACAAGCCGCCGGGTTCACGCGGCCAAGCGCTGCACCAGGATAACTTCTACCTGCAAGTCGAGCCGGGCAATTGCATCGCGGCATGGACGGCAATCGACGCCGCGGACGAAGAGAACGGCGGACTGCTCGTCGTGCCGAAGACGGGCGACTACGCGCTCGTCTGTCCGGACGTCGCCGATGCGAAAGAGTCGTTCACGTCGCATTACGTGAAGCCTCCGAAGGAAGAGAAGGCAATGCCGGTCGTCATGGACAAGGGCGACGTGCTGTTCTTCAACGGCAACCTGATCCACGGCTCCTATCGAAACAAGTCGAAGGACCGGTTCCGCAGGGCGTTCATCTGCCATTACGCTAATTCGTCCGCCACGCACATCAATATCCATTACCGCCCGTTGTTCCGGCAGGACGGCACGGAGGCAGACCTGGAGGCCAATCCGGACGGCGGCCCGTGCGGCATCGAGTTCGAGAACGCTTATCCTCATTGACGATGGGGAGCGACGGTGCTCGCACAATCGGCCCCGCGAGATATCCCGAGATCTCGCGGGGCTTTCCGCGAAAGCAAGTAACTCTCCGCTCGGAGTCCCGTTCGAGTCGGTGTTAGCTCGCGAAAGTAAGTAACTCTCCGCTCGAAGTCCCGTTCGAGTCGGAGTTAGCTCGCGAAAGCAAGTATCTCTCCGCTCGGAGTCCCGTTCGAGTCGGAGTTAGCTCGCGAAAGTAAGTAACTCTCCGCTCGGAGACCCGTTCGAGTCGGAGTTAGCTCGCGAAAGCAAGTAACTCTCCGCTCGGAGTCCCGTTCGAAGCGGAGTTGCTGCACGAAAGTATGTAACTCTCCGCTCGGAGTCCCGTTCGAGTCGGAGTTAGCTCGCGAAAGCAAATAACTCTCCGCTCTGCGGAATACCGTTGTCACGGCGCAATCGATGACCGTCACGCATGCCCGCGGTCACTACCGGATGACTTGGCGCTTCGAATACACTTGATTCAAGTCGAGTATTCGAATGGAAGAGGAGAGATCAAGATGCATGAAAAAACTCCAAGCAACAGCAGTGGCAATACTAAAGACAAAACCAAAGACATGGCGGCGCTCGTCGCGGCTATCGTCATCGCGGCGTTGATCGGACTATGGTGCGGCTTCGTCGGCTGGCAAGCGGAACGCGCGCCGGCTCCGACCGGCACCAACGCGAGCGAACGATCCGACGCTAACGGCGGCGCCGAGCTGGCCCGACGGATCATCGTCTATAAGGAAGATCCGAGTGCGGCTCCTATCGAGACCGAAGCACCGGACGATGACGGCGGCGCCGAATTGGCTCGCCGGATCATCGTCTACAAGGACGGTTCGGGTGCGGCTCCGACCGAGACGGAAGCGCCGGACGATGACGGCGGCGCCGAATTGGCCCGCCGGATCATCGTCTACAAGGACGATCCGAGTGCGGCTCCGATCGCGACGGAAGCGCAGAACGAAGCGATCGGTTGATCGATCGCGGGCCGGGCACGCGAAGAGGACCTCGTCTTCCCTTACGTGAGGAAGAGGTCCTTTTGTCGAGCGCGCCGTTCACCGGATTCGCGGAATCAGGAACGCGTTGTCCTTCTTCTCGAAGCCGATGCGAGGATAGTAATCCATAGCCGAAGGAGCGGAAAGGAGCAACAACGCGACTTCATCCCCGAGATGTTCCCCGAGCCGTCGCACGAGCTCGGTGCCGATGCCTTGCTTCTGATGCTCTTCGCAGACCGCGAGATCGGACAAGTAGCAGCAATACGAGAAGTCGGTTATCGCCCGAGCGATGCCGACCAGCCGATCTTCGCTCCACGCTGTCACCGTCACGTCCGCGTGCTCGATCATTTTCCCGATGCGCGCGAGATCGTCCGACGGCCTCTTGATGCCGGAGCTGCGGAACACGTCGGATACGTCTTCCGGCCGCAATGGGGCGTCGATTTTGTACACGAACGTCATACCGTCACCTCTATCTTGAATTTTTCATTCCGATAGGACAACGATAATCGCGATCTTGACTTAGCGGAAGAGCCAATTCCCGGCGATCGCGCAGGTCCAATCGGCTCAGCGACCCGCCGCACGTGCGTCATCCTGTCCCCGTAAGAGAAACCCAAGCCCGCGCTTATTTCCCCGCGTATTTCGTCTCCGTCCAATACTTGCGCCCGAACGCCGTCCGCCCGCAGCCGTTCCTCGACGATTCGCGCAATCGTCGATTTGCCCGATCCGGACAAGCCGACGATCCAGCATACGGTTCCCGTGGTCGCAATCACCTAATCGGAGTCGAAACGGCAAGAAGTAGCGACTAGGCATCCGACATAGGAAAACCCGCATGCCGTGACGAGGCGATGCGGGTTCTTCCTTTGATGCTTGGGGTTATGCGGCGCATGCACGCGCATCGTTGCCGGCGGCGCTGCCTCCAGCGGCTGACAAGGCATGAATCCGCCGCGTCCGAAGCAAGCCGATCGCCGATGCGGGCTCCAGGTCGTTTTGTTGGACGAGCGCGAGCAGAGAGGAGACGTCTCCCATCCGATAGGCGGCCGCGAGCGACCGAAGCAGCAGCTTCGCTTCCTCGTTCTTGGCGGCAGCGGGCGTCTCGCTCCGAAGCGCATCCCTGACGCGGGGCAGAGCTTGCCGGGCCCGGTGGAGCGCGGCTTTGACGGCGCCCTCCGTCGTTCGAAGCAGGGCGGCGGCTTCGACAGCGGAGTAACCGAATACGTCCCGCAGCAGGAAAGCGGACCGTTGGAGAGGAGGCATAGCCGCCATAAGCGCCTCGAAGGCCGACTCTGCCGCCAAGTCTCCCTCGTCGGGAGACGTCGACATGTCGCCGCTTCTCTCCGTCCGCAAGAGCCGCTTTAACGTCGCGTATCTTCTCGACCGGTCGATCCATGTATTTTTCGCGATTCGCAGCAGAAGAGCTTCGGGATTGAGATGGTTCGGGCCGATCTTCGCCCCGAGCGTCTTCGCCCACGTCTCTTGCGCAAGATCCTCTGCGTCCCAGCGGGATTCCGTCAGCGACAGGCAGTAGCGGCTCAGCGCGGCGTTCATTCGCTCCACATCGCGGCCTTCCATTTCCGTCATCGGGTCATTCTCCTTTACATGGTCTAATCCTCGCTACGTAAACGAACGAGGCGGCCGAAAAGATACGCGAACGCCGCCGAAATTCTTACTTTTCAGTGTAATCGTATTCGTCCCCCGGGTAAATCCGCATTCGGCGCCATCGCCCGTATCTTTTGCCGGTCTCCGTTCGTTTACGTGACGCAAGCGACCATCAGCCAACGAAAAGAGGGATTGCCGAATGAGCAATTACGTGCCGTACGTCGTCGAACAGTCGCGGGGCGGGGAAAGGTCCTACGACATTTATTCCCGATTGCTGAAGGATAGAATCGTGTTCTTGGGGTCGGCGATCGACGATCAAGCGGCGAACAGCATTATCGCCCAGCTGTTGTTCTTGGCGGCCGAAGATCCGGAGAAGGAAATCAGCATGTACATCAATTCGCCCGGCGGTTCGATCAGCGCGGGCTTCGGCATCTACGACACGATGCAATTCATCAAGCCGCCGGTGCACACGATCTGCATGGGGATGGCCGCTTCCTACGGCGCGTTCCTGCTGCAAGCGGGAGAGAAGGGCAAGCGGTTCGCGCTGCCGAACAGCGAGATCATGATCCATCAGCCTTCCGGCGGCGCGCAAGGCCAGGCGAGCGATATCGCGATCAGCGCGAAGCGCATCCTGCTTATGAGGGAGAAGATCGTGCGCATTACGTCCGAGCGGACGGGACAGCCGGCCGAGCGGGTGGAGAAGGATCTCGACAGGGACTACTTCATGACCGCCCAAGAAGCGCTCGAATACGGGATTATCGACCAGATCATCGGCGCATAATCGAAAGCCCTTTCTCCCGGGACGGAGGAAGGGCTTTTTGCTGGGCGATCTATTAGATTAATATTTCCATCGGTGCACCCTATTGGATCCCGGCATTGACGCGGCATGCTCGGCATGCCATAATGTACGCGTGTACATTAATGGGTTCCGAACAGGAGAACGACCACATTGACGAATCGGAAGGAAGTCGCGAAGCTGGCCGGCGTATCCGAAGCGACCGTGTCCCGGGTATTGAACGGAATCGGGCCGATGAAAGAAACGACGAAGAAGCGGGTGCTGGAAGCGGCCAAACAATTGAACTACGAATTGAACGCGGTCGCGTCGAGCTTCGCCAGGGGACGAAGCGGTAATCTCGGGGTCGTCATGCCTCACGTGCCGAAGGTCCATCTTTTCTCGACGTATTATTTCTCCGAACTGCTTAGCGGCATCGGCGAGGCGGTGAGGTCCAAGGGTTACGGCTTGCTTCTGTTGTTCCGCGACCCGGCGACTGCATTCGATTACGTGTCGTTGTACAGGACGCAACGGGTGGATGCGTGTATCGTGCTCGGGGCGAGCGGCATCGCGTCGGAAGCGGCGGGGGTGCGACGGCTCGCGGAGGAAGGGCTGCCTTTCTGCGTGATGGACCAGAGCTTCGACCATCCCGGTACGGGCATCGTCGCCGCCGATCACGAACGGGGCGGATACGACGCGGTTAGGCATTTGCTCGATAAGGGCTGTCGGCGCATCGGCTTCCTGAACGGCTCCCCGCAGTATTCGAACAGCTCGGACCGTAGGATCGGGTACGAGAGAGCGCTGCGGGAAGCGGGTATCGAACCGGACGGGTCGATCGTATATGAGGGCAACTATAGCCGCACGAGCGGAAGGAAGGCGGCGGAAGCCGTCTACCGCGACTTGGACCGGCTGGACGGCATCTTCGTCGCCAACGACAGGATGGCGATCGGGCTCATCCAAGAGTTGCGGGCAAAAGGCTGCGACGTACCCGAAAGGCTAAAGCTCGTCGCGTACGACGATTCCGACGCGGCCAGCTTGACGGAGCCCCCGCTGACGACGGTGAAGGTACCTTTCTACGAGATGGGCAAATTGGCCGCGGAGAAATTGCTTGTCCGACTGTCGGGCAAAGAGCAAGACGATGCGTTGCCGATCAACGAAAAGCTTCAAACGGAATTGAAAGTCAGAAAATCCAGCGGCGCGTGAGAGGAAGGCAATGAAAATGGCGAAAAAAGCATTGATCGTATGGGGCGGATGGGACGGCCATCAACCGAAGGAGGTCGCGGAGATCTTCCGCGGCCAGCTCGCGGAGGCAGGCTTCGAAGTGGAAGTGTCGGACACGTTGGAAACGTTCGCCGACGGCGAGAAGCTGAAAGGGCTCGACCTGATCGTGCCGGTATGGACGATGGGACGCATCGAGCAGGAATGGGTCAATAATGTATCGGCGGCCGTTCAGAGCGGCGTCGGCTTGGCGGGCTGCCACGGCGGCATGTGCGACTCGTTCCGCGACAACACCGATTGGCAGTTCATGACCGGCGGGCAATGGATCGCGCATCCGGGCAACGACGGCACGACCTACACGGTCGAGATCAAAGGCGGCTCCAACCCGCTTGTCGAGGGAATCGACGATTTCGAAGTATCGACGGAGCAATATTATCTGCACGTCGATCCGGCGAACGAAGTGCTGGCAACGACGCGTTTCCCGGTCGCTCCGGGCCCTCATTCCCCGAATAAAGCGGTCGACATGCCGGTCGTGTGGACGAAGCGTTGGGGCAAAGGTCGCGTGTATTACAATTCCTTGGGCCATCAGGCGAACATTATGGAAATTCCGGTCGTGAAGGAACTGATGCGCCGGGGCTTCAACTGGTGCGCGGAAGGCAAGTCGCTGGCGCCGGCGGGAGACGGTCAAGAAGCTTATACCGGCATGATGGATAATCAACTTTAATCGACAGGTAAAGGGAGCGCGGCATTCATGGAAAAAATCAAAGTCGGCATTATCGGCACGGGCAATATAAGCGGCATTTATTTTCAGAACGGCAAACGGTTCGAATCGATGGAAGTCGTCGCGTGCGCGGATCTCGACGTCGCCCGCGCGAAGGCGAAAGCGGAGGAGCACGGCATTCGCGGGTATTCGGTAGAGGAAATGCTCGCGGATCCGGACGTTCAGATGATCATCAACTTGACGATCCCCCAAGCGCACGCTTCCGTGTGCATGCAGGCGCTGGAAGCGGGCAAACACGTCTACGTGGAGAAGCCGCTCGCCGTCACGCGCGAAGAAGGCGAGCGCGTTCTCGAACTGGCCAACCGCAAAGGGCTGCTCGTCGGCAGCGCGCCGGATACGTTCCTCGGGGGCGGCATCCAGACGGCGATCAAGCTTCTCGACGACGGCTGGATCGGCACGCCGATCGGCGCGACGGCGTTCATGCTGTGCGGCGGCCACGAGACGTGGCATCCGGCTCCGGAGTTCTATTACCAGAAGGGCGGCGGCCCGATGTTCGACATGGGGCCTTATTACTTGACCGCGCTCGTCGCGCTGCTCGGGCCGATGACCCGCGTGTCGGGCTCGACCCGCATTTCGTTCCCGGAGCGTACGATCACGAGCCAGCCGAAGTTCGGCCAGCAAGTGAAGGTCGAAGTGCCGACCCACGTCGCGGGCATCATGGACTTCGCGGCAGGCCCGATCGGTACGCTGCTGACGAGCTTCGACGTAAAGGGCAACACGACGTTGCCGCGGATCGAAGTGTACGGAAGCGAGGGGACGCTTCTCGTGCCGGATCCGAACGGCTTCGGCGGCCCGGTCAGCATCTGGCGCGCGGGCTCGCGCGAATGGTCGGAAATCCCGCTGTCGCACGGCAAAGTTGAGAACGCGCGCGGAGTCGGCGCGGCGGATATGGCCCGCGCGATCCAAACCGGACGCAAGCACCGCGCGAACGGCGACATGGCGCTCCACGTGCTGGAGGCGATGCAGGGCTTCCACGAGTCGTCCGATCAAGGCAAGCATTACATCATGAAGAGCACGTGCGAACGCCCGGCGCCTCTTTCGCTCGGCTTGGCGGATTTCGGATTGGACTGAGCGAAATCGAATAAGCGGGCAAAGGGCAGTCCTCGCGGTCGTCGTCTATGACGGCTCCGGGGACTGCCCTTTGTTAGCGTTATATTGGTGCAGCGGGGAACGCTAACCGTTTAGTCGCTATTGCCCCGAATCGCACCCAAACGAAGAAATAGCGTCGCCACGCATCGCTAATGCGCCGAAATCGCGATAAACGAAGAAATAGCGTTGCCACGCATCGCTAATGCGTCGTAATCGCGATAAACGAAGAAATAGCGTCGCCACGCATCGCTATTGCCCCGAAATCGTGTCAAACGAGGAATAGCGTCGCCACGCACCGCTAATGCGCCGAGGCCGCGCCTTCCGAAGTCGGCGAGCCACCCCATATAACAAAATAAGCGAGCGGATAGACTACTTTCGTTATTGCGTTGAGGGTGCACATCCGTCAAACTAGGCAAAGACGTCAACGAGAGAGATGGGGCAAGAAACTCCGCATGGACAAAAAATGGATTTATTACGTAGGTTTGATAGCGGTCGCGGCGATCTGGGGCGCGAATTTCGGCGTGTCGCGATCGGCGATGGAAACGTTCGACCCGATTTTATTCGCGTTTTTGCGGTTCGGGTTGGCCGTGCCGTTCTTCTTCTTGATTCTTAAAATAAGGGAAGGAAGCGTCGGAGTCCCATGGCGAGTCGCGTTGCAGTTCGCGCTGATCGGGCTCGTCGGCATCACCGGGCTTGAGATCGCGGTCATGTACTCGATCAAATACACGACGCTCGCGAACGCCTCGCTGCTGAACGTCGCGCCGTGGCCGATCTTCACCGCGTTGTTCGCTCCGTTCTTCGTAAAGGAAAAAATGACGATGCGACTGGTCGCGGGCGGAGCGGCGGCAATGGTCGGCGTCACGTTCATCATTCTCGGAGGGGAAGACGGGCTCGATTGGTCGTCGAAGCATATGGTCGGCAATCTGCTCGCGTTCGGGGTAAGCGTCATCGGCGCCTTGTACAACCTGGCGTGCATGCCTCTTATGCGCCGATATTCGCCCCTTCGCGTCAGCGCATGGATCATCCTGTTCGGCAGTTTGTTCATGTTCCCGTTAACGCTGGGAAGCTGGGGCAAGGTCGATTGGGACGGTCTTGGAACCGGCCACTACGCCGCGATCGCCTACAACGTTCTGATCAGCACGGTGTTCGCTTTCGTAGCGTGGAACGCCTCCATGTACAAAATCGGCGCGGCGCGGGCGAATTTCTTCCGTTACGTCGTTCCGGCGGCGGCGGTCGTCGCGGGACTCATCTTCTTCGACGAGAGCATCGCGGGCTGGCAGATCGGCGGAGCGGCGTTCATGGCGGCCGGACTCGTCTGGATCAGCCTCGAGCGCAAGCCGGCCGAAGAGCCCCGGCTCACGGAGTGAAGGGAACGGCGTCGGTTAAACCGATAACGGAATGATTCAAGAGAATTCCCGTACACGGAGACGTGTTACGGGATTTTTAACGTTACATACTTATCCCATTATGAATCTTCGCAATGTTGCATCAGCGATCTTGATCCATGTATCCGCTAATCCAACGAAATCCTCGCGTCCGTCGCGGGGTTGGAGCGCTCCGAACCCGTCCGGAGCGCTTTTCTGTATTCGGTCGGCGACCGTCCGTTCCGCTTGCGGAACTTCTTCGAGAAATAGAGGGCGTCGCCGATGCCGACGGAGGATGCGATCTGCTCGACGGTCATCGCCGTCTCGTCCAGCAATTGCTCCGCCCTCGTCATTCGCACGTTCATGAGGTATTGCATCGGCGAGAGTCCCGTTGCTTGCTTGAACAGCTTGCACAGATGCGTCCGGTGATAGCCGAGCATGGCGGACATTTGCTCGATCGAGATCGTCCGCGCGTATTGGAACGTCAAATATTGGACTGCTTGCTTGACGACGTAGTCGCTCGCTTTTTCGGTCGCGGCCTCGTCTGCGCCGGTTCCGGGGCGACGCTTGGCGAGACCGAATTGCCGGAGGAGAAGCCTCGCCCATCCCCCGGCTTCGAGGTTGGCGAGCTCGGGTTGGGCTTCCGTCGGGAAGCATTCCCGCAGCTGCGCGTAATAGCTTCTGACTTTGTCGTTCAAGCTGCCGGCAATGACCGCGTCCGCCGGCGTCGCCCCGACCCCGGCCAGCAGCTCTTCGGTCCCTCGGCCGACGAGGGCGACCCATGCGTACGTCCAAGGCTGATGCTCGTCCGCTTGATAGAAGAACAATTCGCCGGGAAAGATGACGAACGTATCTCCCGCGCGGCAAGCGTAAGTACGCCCGCCGATCGAGAACGTGCCGCGACCGGACAGGACGGTGTGAAGGAGGGTATAGTCGTGGACGGCCGGTCCCATCTTATGAAGAGGAACGGTTTGCGCTTCCCCGCTGAACAGGACGGACGGTTCTCCTTCGAGGGGAGAGGGATTCATGCTGATCATGAAATAGTCGTGTTCGTGCATAATCGGCCGCACCTGCCCTATCGTTGATCCTCTTACTATAACAATTAAACGACAAATGTCCATATAGATGCGCGAACCTTCCATAGGCATGCGAATCCGCTTGCAGTAGATTAGGGGTAGCGGCTCATTCACATTCAACGGAGGTTTTTCCATTGTCCAAAATCACTTTTATCGGCGCGGGAAGCACGGTTTTCGCGAAAAACGTGCTCGGGGACGTCATGCATACCCCGGCGCTTCAAGGGTTCGAGATCGCATTGTTCGACATCGATCCTGTTCGTCTGAAAGACTCGGAGAACATCCTCAATAACATCAAAAAGACATCCGGCAGTACTTGCGTCATCAAGTCGTTCTCCGACCGAAAGGAAGCGCTGCGGGGAGCGAAGTACGTCGTGAATGCGATCCAGGTCGGCGGCTACGACCCGTGCACGATTACCGATTTCGAGGTGCCGAAGAAATACGGCCTGCGCCAGACGATCGCGGATACGGTCGGCATCGGCGGCATTTTCCGCAATCTGCGGACGATTCCGGTCATGCTCGACTTCGCGGCGGACATCCGCGAGGTATGTCCGGACGCGCTGTTCCTGAACTATACGAACCCGATGGCCGTGCTGACGAACGTCATGAACACGTACGGCGGCGTCAATACGGTCGGCTTGTGCCACAGCGTCCAAGTGTGCGTGCCGGACTTGTTCAAGAACCTCGGCATGGAGACGGAAGGCGTCAAAGCGAAAATCGCCGGCATCAATCATATGGCATGGCTGCTCGAAGCGACGAAGGACGGCGTCGACATCTACCCGGAGATCAAGCGCCGCGCGGCGGAGAAACAGAAGGAAAAGCATCACGATATGGTACGTCTCGAGATGTTGCTCAAATTCGGCTACTACATCACGGAGTCTTCCGAGCACAACGCCGAATATCATCCGTACTTCATCAAGCGCAACTATCCGGAGCTCATCGAGCGCTTCAACATTCCGCTCGACGAATATCCTCGGCGCTGCGTGAACCAGATCGAAGGCTGGAAAAAAATGCGCGAGGACCTCGTGAACGACGCGAACCTGGAGCATAAGCGCTCGCACGAGTATGCGTCCTACATCTTCGAAGCGATCGAGACCGACGTGCCGTTCAAGATCGGCGGCAACGTCATGAACACGGGCGGCCTTATCGCCAACCTCCCGCGCGAGGCGTGCGTCGAAGTGCCTTGCCTCGTCGACCGTACCGGCATCAATCCGACCTACGTGGGCAATCTGCCTCCGCAGTGCGCTGCGCTCAACCGTACGAACATCAATACGCAGCTACTGACGATCGAAGCCGCGATGACAGGCAAGCGAGAACATATTTACCACGCGGCGATGCTCGACCCGCATACGGCCGCCGAGCTGTCGATGGACGACATCGTGGCGATGTGCGACGACCTGATCGAAGCGCACGGGGATTGGCTGCCGAAGTACTCTGTGGTATAGTACGGAGGCAATGCGACTTAAGAAGAAAATCCGAGACGGAGATCCGGCTCGGGAGAGGTTCGCGAACTCCCTCTATAAAAAACTAAGAAAAACGCGCCGTTCCTTGCCGCCTCGGTTGCCGCGCTTCGTCGCGGCGGCCGAGGCTTTAAGCCGGGCGCCGTTTTTTCATGTTCTTTAGCAGAAAGTGGGCGTTCCATGGAATCTCTCTCTTCTCATCCGAAGGGAGATTTTTTTATGCGCACTCAAGACGAAATGAAAGACATCACGCTGCTGGGCAGCCAAGGGACCCGGTATTCATACGAATACGATCCGGCCGTGCTGGAGGCGTTCGACAACAAGCACCCGGGACGGGACTACTTCGTGAAATTCAATTGCCCGGAATTCACGAGCCTGTGCCCGATGACCGGCCAGCCGGATTTCGCCACGATCTATATTTCGTACATTCCGGACGTCCGGATGGTCGAGAGCAAGTCGCTCAAGCTCTACTTGTTCAGCTTCCGCAATCACGGCGATTTCCACGAGGACTGCATGAACATCATCATGAACGACCTGATCGCCCTCATGGCTCCCCGCTATATCGAGGTATGGGGCAAATTCACGCCGCGCGGGGGCATCTCCATCGATCCGTATTGCAACTGGGGCCAACCCGGAACGAAGTACGAGGCGATGGCGGAGCACCGTCTGATGAACCACGATCTGTATCCCGAGAAAGTAGACAACCGGTGAGCATGCCTTTATAACGCCTTCCGGTCTTCGGCCGATTGTCCCTGCAGAGGCAACGTAATCGCGATCTCGCAACCGGCGGGAGCGCCGTCTTCGTCGGTCGAGGAGCCGACGGAGAACGTTCCCCCGAGAAGGCGGATGCGTTCCATCATCGTCGTCAGCCCGAAGCCGAGTTTCGCTTGTCCATAAGGCACGCCGTCGTTCCACAGTCGGATGTCGAGCGTATCCCCGCCTTCGGACGGCCGTAGCGAGTATTTGAACCAACTGCATCGTCCGTGGCGGATGCCGTTCGTCAGCCCTTCCTGCAGGGCATGGTAGACGACCTGCTCGGTGAGACGGCCGAGCTCGCGGGGGATGTCGATATACGCTTCGATCGCGACTTCCATCGTCTCGACCGTCTCGCGGATCAATTCCCGCAAGGACGCTTCGATATTCGCGTGCGGCGCGTCGGTCTTGAGCATGCGGACGGTTTTGCGAATGTCGTCCAAGCCTTTGCGCACGAGGCCGCTTACCGTGTCCAACTTGCCGATCGGCAGAGCGCCTTCCTTGGCGGCGAGTTTCTTGCCCGCTTCGAGCTGAACGATGGCCGCGGTCAACGTGTGGCCGACGACGTCGTGCATCTCGTGCGCGATCCGGTTTCTTTCCTCCAACACGGACATTTCCGCCATCGTCTCCGCTTTCTCGCGCAGCGTGTCGGACAACGAACGGTTCACTTCTTCAAGCTCCATCGTACGGGTCGCTACCAGCTGCTCGAGATTGCGGTGGAATTGCTCCAGTTCGGAATTCTTCGACTGGAGCTCTTTGGCGTTCCGTTCGGATTCCCGGTAGACGCTTCTCACGCGGTAAATGAGGATCATGGCATTGCAGATCATGAACAAGAACAATCCGTTCGCGAGCAAGTTGCCGATTATCGTAAGCAAATAAGGCGCATGAATCAACCATTTGTCCAGCGAGGAGAACGAATTGGACAGGATGTGCCCAAGGCCGCAGACGACCTGGACGATGAATCCTCTGCGCAGCCATTTCTTCTCGATGGGCGGTTGCGATACCGCCGGGTACTTGAACATCGCGAACGTAACGACGCCGATCGAAGCCAAGGCAAGCCATGGAAAACCGGCGGTAAGCATTTTCCAATACAACGTCGGGCTCTTCAGGCCGGCAACGAAACACGCGACCGCGTAGATGAGCAGCGTGTTCTTGGTGATGCGGACGGGAAGCCGGTTGACGGAACCGAGCGCTTCGGCGTAAAGCCCGGCGAACGCCCAGACGCCGATCGGGAGCAGCAGGTCCCGCCAATAGTACAGCGCGCCGACGTCGGCGAACCACTGCAGCGACGTGCAAAGGAACAGAAGCCCGAAACCGGCCGTGAACGCGAGCGTCGAGAACCAGAAGAACAATTTCTCTCTTCTTCTCGCGTACAGGACGATGCCGGCCAAGGTCGCGACCATATAAAGCACGGCGTAGACGTACCTTACGGCATCGTTGCGAAGAAATTGGGCAAGCATCTGGTCCGGGTTTCCGGCGAGAATCCAGGCGTTGGCAAAAAAAGGCAGGCGATCCCATTCAATGCGAAGAGACAGCGTCTTGCCTTCGTCGCCCGGATCGATGCGGATCGGGTGGCGAGTCATGAGAAATTGGTTATAAACCGGTCCGTCATCCATGTTAAAGCGGTATACGGACCGCCCGTCCAACTCGACTTCGAACCGGTTCATGCCTCCGACGAAGAGATAGGGGTTTCTCCAAGGAATGGCCGGCAGCGTCCGCTTGACCCATATCGTCCCCGTATATCGCTCCAGCTTGCGCCATTCCGATTCGCCGAACGCCTGCCATTGATCCGCCCCTTCGACTGGAGGCACGGGGCCGTAATGAACTTGCCAGTTTTTCGATAAAGAGGCGACGGGAGACCTTTGGTTGCCTAATCCGACGTCTCCTTTAATGTAAAAAGAGGGGACGAACAACGCCAATACGGCGGCGCAGAACGTCAACCAGGCGATCAGGGATAGGGTTGCTTTTCTCATAGGATCACGTACTCCTTCAGGAGGCCGATCGCGAAAGCGCGGTCGTTCGTGCCGATCTTGCCGTAGATGGCGCTAATATAATTGCGTACGGTTCCTTCGCTCATGTACAGGCAGGCAGCGATCTGCTTGTTCGGTTTATCCTGCAGCATGAGCAGAATGATTTCCCGTTCCTTCTCGTTAAAAAGCAAACCCCGGGCCTCCAACGCGCGTTCTCGGAATCGGCCGGTCTCCCCGGCGTTTCCGAGGCTTAACCGCTCGGTCATCTTGGCCGCGATCCGGGATGGGAGCATCAAATGGCCCTTGACCGCTTCGCGGATCGCCCGCACGATCTCCTCGCCGACGACGTCCTTTAGCAGGAAGCCGTCCGCGCCGGCGGCCATCGCTTCGATAATCCAGTGGTCTTCCATGAACGTCGTCAAGATCAGCACGAGAGTGCCGGGATACTCCCTCTTGATCGCTTTCATGCTCTCGATGCCGTTCAGGCGGGGCATGCGGATGTCCATTAGAACGACGTCCGGCCGAAGCGATGCCGTCAATTCGACCGCTTCTTGTCCGTCGGCGGCAAGCCCCGCGGTATTCATGTCGTCCTCCAGGTTGATGATCGTCTGGAGGCCTTCTCTTAGCAGAGTCTGATCATCGGCGATCAATACGCGTATCATGGACACCATCTCTTCGTTAGGATGCTTCCAGATTAACACAGCTTTCGGCCGGTGGGAGGATTCCAGGGCGATGTCATGACAAAAATGACTAAAATCGTGACGAGGGTCACGCGCGATCGCAAAAAGCCCCCGGCTCGGGAGCGGAGGCCACTGAAAAAGTCCATTAACTCGAAAAGGTGCAGACCCTCTCTATTTTTGAGGGGACTGTACCTTTTTCTTGTATAATCAAGGTATAACGTCGG
>NZ_JBHSMH010000069.1:0-2796 GCF_042655365.1 Cohnella suwonensis
ATAGTGTAAGTAAAACCAGTAATAATCGAATTGTGATTTTCATTTTTTCTCCTTGTCTCTTGCATCGGTTTCATATAACGTTCATGTGTTCACGACGTCCCACCGACTTAAGGCGACGAAGTCGCCGGGCGCGATGCGCTTAGTCGGTGCGGATGTGTCCGGCTGATTCTACTTCCTTGCTACTGTCAAACACTTCTCCGAACACTCATCTAACTCCTGCCGGGCCAAGGGGCGAATGCCCCGAAGCGTGAACATGGTGTTATATGAAGGAGTTGCCATCATTGAATTACTACCAAGCCATATCTTGAACTAAAGGTTGAACAAAAAGTCCTGAACTATTAATATCAATTTCCTTTATCCATTTATAAATATTCTCTGCAGCAATTGCTGGATCGGTATCTGCATCAGTTGATCGGCCTCTTGTTAATAATTGTCCTGGATGAATTGCACAAACGGCTATGTTATCCTCCAACAGTTCTTGCCCAAGACATATCGTAAACATATTCTGAGCTGCCTTAGCCATCCTGTATGAATATGAAAATCCTCGATCTTTAAACTCTCCAGATGCCATTCTAGTTAATGAACCTAATCTAGATGAGACATTAATTATCCTTGGATTTTTTGAGTTTCTTAAATGTGGAATACATGCTTGTACTGTTCTAATCGGTCCTAAACAATGAATATTAAATAGATCATTAACCTCTTCAGTTCTTACTGTTTCTATTAAATATTCAGTTCCTGATACGCCTGCATTATTAACCACAATATCAAGAGGATGGGTACTCTCGCCCAAAATCCTCCTTATTATTTCGATCGATTTATCGTTTGTTAAGTCCGCTACAATTGGACAACACCTTATTGGAAATCGGATTCTTAATTGATCTGCTGCTTCTTCTGATCTAACTACTGGAAAAGTATTAAATGAACTTGAATAAAATACTTTCAGCAATTCGAGGCCGAGCCCTCGATTGGCACCAGTTATTAATACACTCTCCATTGAACCACCCCCAAAATAAAGCACTGCAACTCTTTCATATAACGTAAATGCATTCACGACGTCCCACCACCTTAAGCCCCAACGGGGCGGCCGCGATGCGGTTAGGTGGTGCGGATGTGTCCGGCTGAATCTACTTCCCTGCAGCTGTCAAATACTTCTCCGAATCCGCATCTAACTTCTACCGGACCGAGGGCCGAATGGCCCGAAGCGTGAATGTTGTGTTATGTGATGCCACACACTTCACTGATATACTATCTAATCCATTCACTTTGAATATTTTGCTTTTCAAAATTGAAATTGTATTTTAATTTATTCCCATTTTCTAAGAGTTCTAATTTATTTCTAGATTCTTCTTTCAAATGGTCTTCATTCTCTTCAGAGAGCTCTTCTATAAAGCTTTGTACCACAATGTATTGATCTTGAACATTTACTTCTTCAATTATAAATTCACCTTGGGTATACTTTACTGATTCTTCTATTCCAGTGATTTCTATATTGTCTTTCAAATCTAAGAAAAATTGATTATCTTCTGTACTAAACCATCTTCCCATAATTTTATTGACCAGGTCTTTTTCTGCTTTTTCTTTGTCAGTAGCCTCTATGCTTTTGCTTTCGGATGAATTCATATTGGGAGCATTATTACAAGACACCAAAAATAAGATGAGTTGTATGACTATAATCATTCTGAAAATTCTCAAGATAGACCTCCAGGAAATGTTGTTTTTTTGATTATTGCACTTGTGTGGTTTCACATAACGTTCATGTGTTCACGACGTCCCACCGACTTAAGGCGACGAAGTCGCCGGGCGCGACGCGCTTAGTCGGTGCGGATGTGTCCGGTTGATTCTGCTTCCCTGCTGCTGTCAAATACTTCTCCGAATCCTCATCTAACTCCTGCCGGACCGAGGGGCGAATGCCCCGATGCGTGAACATGGTGTTAGGCGAAGTACTTGCCATCTTGAATGGCCACCACTGAATGATCTCTTTCTCTTTGGGCTAGACTGTTTCCAGGTGATGATCAATGAAAAAATATATCTACATTATTATCTTTTTTCTTTCAATACTCGTTCTCCCTGTATTTCATAATACAAATGTTAATGCAAAAGATGATTCTAGAGAAACCATGTTAGAAAAGGCTTTGCTTCAACAATTACATCCAGTTATCATTCGTTCATTACAAAACTTATATCATGAAAAATATCCAGGGTTTGATCACGAACTTATCTTGCAAATTAATTCATATATCACGGGTTCTTCAAACATTATTCCTGAAAAAAAGACTTCGGCAATTGGTGGAGCTAGAGTATTTGAAATCGTCATTCAATTAAGAGTCGTCAATCATCATGAAATTGTTGAGCTCACCTTAAATAATGAGGAAAACGGAAGCTATGTATTGAAAAGAGTAAAAATGAAAGTGGAAAAATAATGAATGAACTTATTAGTTTTACTTTGCAAGTATTTCGCCTAACGTTAATGTGTTCACGACGTCCCACCGACTTAAGGCGACGAAGTCGCCGGGCGCGATGCGCTTAGTCGGTGCGGATGTGTCCGGCTGATTCCGCTTCCCTGCAGTTGTCAAATACTTCTTCGAACCAACATCTAACTCCTGCCGGACCGAGGGCCGAATGGCCCGAAGCGTGAACATGGTGTTAGCAGAAGTCCCCGACAACTTGATATACTCTCAAGAATTTATTCCAGTTTTTTTTATTACTGCTTTAACTTTTTCATCATTTTTGCTATCTGTATTCTTTCTATATTCATAAAGTATTAAGACGTTCTTTATTTCAAATGAACTATGT
>NZ_JBHSMH010000070.1:0-20864 GCF_042655365.1 Cohnella suwonensis
ATCTTTTCTGGCCATAAAAAATCCTCCCCTGACTGATTCTGAGGAGGATTATCTCATAGCGATTAGCGGGCTTGAAGGTGGGGAAGGTTTGACGCTTACGCCGCTAGCTCCGGAAAGATTTCCGGACTGGCGGCTATTTTTATTCAGGAGGAGAAGAAGATGGCAAACGCGAAAGACGGGATGAATCCGCAACTGCATGCTGCATACGAACGGTGGATGGTATCTCAAGTCAAGGCGAGTGCGGGAGAGCGGCGGCAACGCCTAAAAAAGGGCTTGAGCTTTTCTTTGAAGCAGTTCGTTGCCCGCATTTTTTGGCCTGCCGTCGGGAGTTTTGATGGATGGCATGCAGAGTATGAAGTAGTCGACTTTAAAGACGGTTATCGATACTTGGATTTGGCTAAGCCATCGGTAGCCATCAAAATATGCATTGAAGTAGACGATAAAGGATCACATGGCCAACAAGCGGATGCGTATAAATTTTCAGATGATCGGTTCCGCCAAAATGACCTTGTCATCGACGATTGGAAAGTATTAAGGTTCTCCCTTCAAAGTATCATGGATCAGCCCCGCCGTTGCCAACAACAGCTAATGCATGCTCTGGCGAAGTGGGGCTTTGAATCGGATAGGATTGTACCTGCATTATTGCCAACTGAAATGGCTATTTACAGTTTTATTGAAAATAGAGCGGAGTCGTTCTCTCCGGCTGCTCTCGCGAAAGCGGTAGGCATTCATCGGAATACGGCAGTAAAACATCTTAAGTCGCTTGTTGAAAAAGGCAAAGTCATGCCTGATGTAGGTACCAAAACCGGAAGTCCAACAAGGCGATATCGCTGCAAAAAAGGGTACTTGTAACAAGCCTCGGCGCGCTGCTGTGGCTCGTCGAAGAGACGGCGTCCGGCTTCGTCACCGGCACGGTGGTGCCGGTCGACGGCGGGTTTATGGCTTACTCGGGCGTATAACGGCTCATCGTTACCACCCTAACTTGTTCTTGATTTCCGCGGCAAGAAGCTCTGCCATTATGGCGTGAGTTTTGAGAGAAGGATGCCAATCTCCGCCCACTCCGTTTTTTTCGACATTTTGAGGCGGGAATTCATAGAAGTAAATACGTTCGTCGCCCGCCCGATTTAATTCGCTTACGATGCCTTCAATAAATTCGGCGGGCTTTCGATTCATCGGTCCAATGGTACAAAACAGATGGGCGTCGGGATAATTCGTCCTTATGAATTCCACAAACCGTTTATATTCAGCGACATATTGAGACGGATCGATCGTGTCGACGCTGAAGTCGTTCGTGCCTAAGTTGATGACCACGACATCGGGAACCCGTGAATGAAAATCCCAGGAGCTTTCGCTTCTGGACGGCAGCGTTCTCCGATAGAGCTCGGGCATCTGGATGTCTCTAACGCCGCCGTAATTTTGATACATCCCCTTCCCCGACCATGCAAGGGCGATAAGCTCGGCATTCAGGCTGCGCGCCGCGATCGGACCGTACGCCAAGTAATGGTTTTCTTGGCTTGCCTGGAAACCGTCCTCTATGCTTGCGGCTTCGTTGCCATAGCCGGCGGTAATCGAGTCTCCGATGATTTCGATTTTATGTTCATGCCGCGAAGGCGGTTCCAACAGTTCGGCGCCTTCGGGAAGCTCGAAGCCCATGAATTGCAGCTCGCCGACCATGGGCTCGGTGCGTTTGAAGATTTCAACCGTATGTACTTCATTGGCGAGATTCAAGGCCAATAGATAGCTGTTTTCTTTGTCGATTTTTACGGGCACCGGTTCCTGGTCGTCAATCACGATATTTACCCAATTATCCGCCATGCCCGACTGGACGGGTTTTAGTAATGCGCGAACTTCCGTACCTTTGAAAGAAATCGCGATCGAACTGCCGGACCAAGCAAATTGGGGACCTTCAGGTTGGGAAAAGTCGAATCTTCCCGTATACCTGACCTGTTCCCGAGAAACGATTGGTTCTATCATGCTTGCGGGAGCCTCCTTATGCGTTTTTTGAGTGTTTTCCGTCTGCGTCTTCGTCTTTGATTCGTTCGCGGGATCGGCGCATGAGGTTAGAAGCATGAAGGATAGCAAGGACACGACCCCTATCGGAACCGTAAATCGATTCATTATCTTGTTCATACCATCCTTCAATCCTCCCCGGGCGGTTTCCGCCCAATCTCTCCCTCTTCAGCCGGGCGGCTTCCAGGTTCCTTGCCCGATTAATTGCTTCAAGATCAGCACGTAATTCGAAGCCGCCCTGGACAAGTAACGATTCTTCTTGAAGGCGACGACGATATCCCGTTGCGCCAGCGCGCTGTTCAATTTGTAGTAGATCGGATGCCTTTGGTGATTGCCGAAACGGATAAAGGTATCCGGAATGCAGCAGCAAGCGATACCCGACAAGGTCCAGGCGAAGGACGTCTCGATGCGTTCGGTGTGCATCACGATATCCGGCTTGAATTCGGGCAATTGCGAGAGTGCATGCTCCAATTGTTGAAAATTCCGATCTTGCTGCAGGAAGATAAAGGACTCCTGCGCGCATAGCGACAGATCGATCGGATTCGCCCTGAATAGCCGGCGAGAGTTCATCAGTATATCTTCGACCGTGATCCGGCAGTCTTCTTTGCCGTTGTGGAAAGGGCTATTCGGAGGGACGGCCAGGTAAAGCAATTCTTCCGCCAATGGTTCCGAATGGAACAGGTTGGCGTCTAACGGCCCCGCTAGAATGCACATGTCCAAATTGCCTTCGGATAGCATGGACTCCAACGCCGATTCTTTGTCCTCGACGATATGAATGTTCACCCTTGGGTGCTTCTGGCGGAAAGCTCCAATGCTCTTAGGCAATAAGCAGGAAGCGCGGAAGGGGGTGGTTCCGATTCTCAGCTCCCCGAGGTTCAGGTTATGGAGATCCGTTAACTGGTTGTCGAGTTCCGTTTGAACCGCCTGTATTTTGTGCGCGGCGTCGACATAGATTTCTCCGGCGTAGGTCAATCGGATCGGCGCGGTGCTCCTGTCGAACAATTGAACATTCAATTGAGACTCCAAATTTTTAATGAATTGGCTTAAAGACGGTTGGGTAATAAAAAGCTTCTGAGCAGCCTTGGAAAAATTTTTCTCTTCGGCCAAGGTCAAGACATACTTCAAATGTTGAGGTGTCATATCGATGGCTCCCTCAGCTCGTTATAGGTTATGACTTATACTTTGTATATTAATATAATTATTGGATTATTGGAATAGAAAGCGCTAACATGAAATCGAGAATGTTTGCGAGGAGAATGACATGGGCGCAGCTACAAGTGAAAAAGACGCAAACCGGATGAATATGGTGGAGCGTTCCCTTATCGGCACAGGCAACAATAATCGAGTCAAAAAGGCGATCGAAAAGGCGCGGCAAGGACGGGAGGTTACGATCGTCTATCTGGGCGGCTCGATTACGGAAGGCCACTCCGCAGGCCCGGAACGCAACTATGCAAGGTTATCCTGCGACTGCTTCTCGAGAGCTTACGGGACGGGGCATAATGTAAAATTCGTCAATGCGGGTATGTCCGGAACGAATTCCTTGCTCGGATTGATCCGCGTAGAACGCGATGTGCTGCAATATGAGCCGGATATCGTTTTCGTAGAGTTTGCCGTTAACGATTCAAGGGACACCACAAGCATGAAGGCATTCGAGAGCTTGCTCGCCCGATTGTTCGGCAGCGAGACGCATCCGGCGGTCGTGCTGTTGTTTACCGTCATGGAGACGGGGTATTCCGCTCAGAATGAAATGGAGCAAATCGGAGAACGGTTCGATATCCCGATGATTAGCGTAAAAGACGCCGTCATGATGGAGATACAGGCTGGAAAAATGACTTGGCAGGATTATTCGAACGATAGTACCCATCCGGATCTGAACGGACACGAGCTCATTGCGGAGTTCATTAAGTATTATTATGCGACGGTTGACCGGGAGGAAGAGGATGCGGAGAGCCGGCTTCCGCAAAGCTTCGTTTACGGAGACGAATTCCGGGGGATGAAGATGCTCGATGCCGTCGATGCGCCTGTCCTTTCGTTGGGCGGATTCGAAAAAGCAAATACGATCAGCCAATTTCCGAACGGGTGGACGCATCGTGCGGATGCTTCCGATGAAAGTTACGTACTGGAGCTCGATTGCAAAAATCTGTTTATTGTCTATAAAGAGAGCCAGGAACCGAGGACCGGCGCAATCGATCTGCGCGTTGACGGCGAATTGGCGCTGACCGCCGACGGATACATGAGTTCGGGATGGAATAACCCCGTAACCAAAATGGTGTTGAACAAGGAGAGCGCCAATCGGCGCAAAGTGGATATCAGGATGGCGGAAGGTTCAAAACATAAGGAATTCTCCATTCTGGCCTTCGGATATTGTCTATAGATCGGGGAGTAGCAACGATAATCGGGCTACGAATTACGGAAAAGGGGGAGATGATTACGAATACGGTGACGACGGCAAAGGGTGCCGACTGCAGAATTCAGCGAACGATGGTTGTCCAATGGATGGAAGATCAGCCTCAATCCGAAACAGACAAGAAATTGGTCGATTTTTCCATCGTGAATATTTTGGAAGAGCTTCTCGGCCGAACGGGAACCGTGTTCCGTATCAGGGGATGCGCTTTCGGACTTGTTCTCTACGGATCCGAGAAAGAACTGTCGGATGATACGATGGAGACATTCGTTGCGTTTATCGACTCCTGTCTGGCGAACTTCGCCAAGGTGAAGGTGCAGATCGGGATCGGAAGTCTCATGCACACGTTTTTGGATCTGAACAAGTCGATTGCGGAGGCGTTGCAGGCGTTGGAACGCCGAATGCCTCCGGGCGAACAAGATACGCATCCGTTCGTCGAAGAGGTGAAGTCGCTTCTTCAGCGGAATTACGGAGACGGCGTATGCTTGAAGTCGATCGCCAAGCAGCTTTATGTGAATCCGGCGTATTTGGGCAGATTGTTCAAGAGCTTCGAGTCGATTACGTTTAACCATTACTTGGTGGAGGTTCGTATGGAGAAAGCCAAGGAATTGTTGTTTACGACAGACAAGCGAATATACGAGATTGCCCGCGAAGTCGGATATCGGCAGCTGGACTGGTTCTACAAGAAGTTCAAGGAGTATACCGGATATAGCCCGAAGGAATATAAATTCAGCCATTCAAGTTGATTTTCGGAAGCGGGGGGTTGCATGAATCTATTTCGTCTTCTGGTCTCGTTGGCTATCGCAATCGGCATAGCGACGCCAGGCATGCTTGGTCATTCGGAAGCCGCGGAGAGGAAGAGCGCGATGCAGAAATACGTCGATAACATGCAGCCGGGCTGGAACTTAGGCAATACCTTTGAAGCGCCGGGCGAGACCGCGTGGGGCAACCCGATCACGAGCAAGGACTTGGTGGATCGGCTTGTCGCCTTGGGCTACAAGAGTATCCGGATTCCCGTCACCTGGGACGGACATTTGGGGGAAGGTCCCGATTACCTCATTGATAAGGAATACATGAGCCGGGTTCGGGAAGTCGTCGATATGGCGCTGGATGCCGGGTTGTACGTCGTTCTTAACCTTCACCACGACTCGCATTGGATCGGCAAGATGGAGACGGAGCACGATGCCGTTCTCGCCAAGTTCGAAGCGCTCTGGAAGCAAATCGCGGAAGCGTTCAAGGACGAATCCGACAAATTGATGTTCGAGAGCATCAACGAGCCTCGATTCTCGGACGATTGGAACAAGGATGCGCCGGAATATTTCGCTATGCTCGAAGAACTGAACGTAAGCTTCCATCGGATCGTCCGTCATTCGGGAGGCGGCAACGGCAAACGTCCTTTGGTGCTCCCTACTCTGACGGCCAGTTCTTCGCCGGCACGGATCGAAGAGCTCGGCAAGACGATCGCGAAGCTGAAAGACAGCCGCCTGATTGCGACGATTCATTTTTATGGCTACTATCCGTTCAGCGTGAATTTGGCCGGCGCGACGACCTTCGATGACGAAGCGAGAACGCAGCTGGAGCAGTTCTTCGATCTGGCGTACGACGAATTTGTCGCGAAAGGCATTCCGGTCCTCGTAGGCGAATACGGACTTCTCGGCTTCGACAAGTCGACCGGCACGATCGAGCACGGAGAGATGCTGAAGTATTTCGAGTACGCCGGTTACTATACCCATGCGAAGAACATGACGACCATGCTGTGGGACAACGGCCAGCACTTCGACAGACGCGAGCTCAAGTGGGCCGATCCTTCCTTGTACGATATCATGTCCGCGGGGTGGAAGGGCCGTTCCTCGACCGCGGAGACGGATTCGATTTATATTAAGAAGAATGAGCCCGTTCAGGATGCGGTCGTGAACCTGGTCTTAAACGGCAATCGGTTCGTCGATCTGTACGCCGGCGAACGCAAGCTGACGGCAGGCGCCGATTATGAAGCGAGCGCGGACCGTCTGACTCTCAAAGCCGCCTTGTTGGAGTCGCTCATGAACGGGCAGTTCGGGGAGAACGCCGCCTTGACCGTCAAGTTCTCGTCGGGCGCCGATTGGGCTATTCACGTGATCCTCTATGATACGCCTCGGTTAAATAGCGTCAAAGGCAATGATACTTTGTTTAACATCCCGGCCTTGTACAACGGGGATCGTGTCAAGGCGATGGAAGCCGTTTACGCGAACGGCGGCAATGCCGGCCCGGCCGACTGGACTCCCTTCAAGGAGTATAACTATGCGTTCGCTCCGGAGTACGAGGAAGGCGAGCTCAATCTGACTCCGCAATTCTTCAAAGAGTTGAAGGACGGAGAGGTCCTTCTCAAGGTGCACTTCTGGAGCGGCGCCGTTCTGGATTACGCCCTCACGAAGTCCGGTACGACTATCGTCGGCGTGTCCCCTACAGATCCGGTTCATGACGAGACCGTCGTTGCCAGTCCGGAACCGGACGGGGAAGGGACGGCAACGGCGACGGTCGTGCCGGCGGAGCCTTCCCCGACGACGGTTGCTCCTTCGGAGACCGACCAAGGCGGCGCGATGAACGGTTGGCTCATTGTCGGCTTGATCGCATTGGCGGCAGTCGCGGCGGGAGCCGGACTTTATGCAAGGGGTAGGAAGCGCTAGATCGTCATGGCCGGAGGCCGCTGAGATCGGTTTGAAAGTATCCCCGTTATCGTAAAAAGCCGATATCGGGGATTCTCGTTCATTCAAGTCGCTTCCCCTACCGCGGAAAGAACCTTACCTACGAAAGTCGGGTTTCCCCAGATGATATATCGCCCTTTCTTTTCCGCATCCTCTTTCCTGATTCTCCACTCTCCGCCGACTTTAGAAGCTTTAAGTTGATTGTCGCGAATATAGCGCCTAATTGTTCTAGGATGCAATTCGAGCATATGGGCTAATTGGTCGACCGTGACATTTTACTCTTTGTTGTGCTCGATTTTGTTAGGATAACAATTCGACAAATTACGACAAATATTTTGCATAAATAATCGATTTTAATCAATATAATGCAGTTATTAGGGATTGAAAACGTTTTAAGTGTAAATTATTATTATATTGTTAGCATAATTCCTCTTGTTTTTATCATAAATTATAGTAAGATTGGGATATAGAGGTTAGGGGAGGGTTATTAAACGATGGCAATGAATACGCTTACAATTGAGAAAATGGCGTACCGGCCGCCTTTGCCCCAAACGTCGGATGTCGCTGAATCCGGGGAGGAACACATCCGAAGATTACAGCGATCGATGATCGTCAGAATAGCCGAAGTAGATCCGAATTCCGCCGCCAATGTCGAGCTGGATCAGTTCGCCGTCATTAACATAATGGAAGACCTCATCGGCAAAGCCGGAACGGTGTTCGGAGTCGATAAGAGTACGATCGGATTGGTTTTATACGGAGCGAAGAAGGAATTGACCGACGAAGCGATGAGTCGGCTCGAGACGTTTCTGGGCTCTTGTCTGGCTAAATACGCTAAAGTTCAGGTGCGGATTGGTATCGGGGGCTTGATGCATTCTTTTCTGGATTTGAACAAGTCTTTGGCGGCGGCATTGGACGAGGTGAACCGCCAAGGCTCGCCGAAAGAACCCGAAACCCATCCGTTCGTGGAAGAGGCCAAGACGCTCCTTCTGCGCAATTGCGGTGACGGCGTATGCCTGAAGGCGATCGCCAAGCAACTTTACGTGAATTCGGCTTATTTGGGCAGATTGTTCAAGAATTTCGAGTCGATCACGTTTAACGATTACTTGGTGGAGGTTCGCATGGAGAAGGCCAAGGAATTGTTGATGACGACGGATAAGAGAATCTACGAGATCGCCCGCGAGGTCGGTTATCGGCAGCTGGACTGGTTTTATAAAAAATTCAAGGAATATACGGGCTATAGCGCGAAAGAGTATAAGACCAATCATGCATAGGCAAACCTGCGTGAGAACCGGAAGTCCCGTGCAGCATTCTAGATTCGACGTCGAATAAGCTTCCTGATCCGCTTCGTGATCAAAATCGGACTTTTTGAACAACCTCATCAATTAAAGGTTCAAAAAGTTCGATTTTCAGCACCGAGAAGGTTGAAAGAAGCTAGGGAATGAGGATCGGAGCGTAGGCAAACCTACGTGAGAACCGGAAGTCCCGGCTGAATTCAAGATTCGACGTCGAATAGACTTCTTGAAATACTTCGTGATCAAAATCGGACTTTTTGAACAACCTCTACAAACGGAGTGAACCCTGATTGAAAAAAGTAACGATGCAGCAAATCGCCGAGCAGGTCGGCGTATCCAAATTCGCGGTGTCGCAGGCATTGTCCGGCAAGCCCGGCGTCGCGGATGAAACGCGGACTAGAATCGTTCAGACGGCCCAAGAGCTCGGTTATTTCTGGAAAGCCAAGTATATGAAGAAAGCGTCTGTTTCAGGGTCGAAGTTTAGAAACAAGCCTACGGCAATAACGACCAAGAACACGGTCATCATTCTTATGCCTAACGTACGCTTTCAAAGCCGGGAATCGTTATTCTGGGGCCGTATTATCGACGGCGTATCGGCCGCGCTGGCCGAGCGCGAGGTCGGCGTCATGATGGTGACGGAGAACCATTCGGACCGATCGCTGAAGAGCATCAACCCGGATGGCGTACTGGGCTTGATCGGCATCGGCTACATCGCCACGCAATTGCTGCTCGAAATTCGTCATCTGGGTATTCCTTTCGTGCTCATTGACCATGAGGACCCGCTCATTCCGTCGGATACCGTATTCATGAACAATTACGATTGCATGCGTCAATTGACTTCGATAGTCATCGAAGCGGGGCATCGCGATATCCGTTTTGTAGGAAATCCGCGTTATTCTCGAAGCTTCCATGATCGCTGGCTGGGCTATCGAATCGCGTTGGAAGAGAATCGGCTGGCCGCGGCAGATCCGGAGAAGGATCCTCTTCTGCAACTGGAAGAGCACGAATATCTGGTCATCTTTAAAGAGATCGACATGCTGGTTGCCCAGAAGAGGCTTCCGACGGCGTTCGTTTGCGCCAATGACTTTCTTGCCTACCTCGTGTTGAAAGGGCTTAAAGCAAACGGAGTCGACGTTCCGGGAACCGTATCCGTGACCGGGTTCGACCATACGGACGAGGAGAAGGATCCTTCATTGCCTGCCTTAAGCACCATACATTCCCCGATTGCCATGTTGGGGAGAAGGGCGGCCGAGATGCTGTTTACCCGGCTGGAGGATCCCGATAGAGCTTTCGAGAAAACGTTGATCCACGGAAACCTGCTTCTCCGGGAATCCTTCAAGAACGGTTGATCTTCCGGCCGCCGCCGCTGAATCCGCGCGCATTTCTTTCTAGGTCTCCCAATTTTGAATTGGGCGAATCGCTAGGACGCACCCGGTATCGAATCGCGTGGTAGATCGCGCCGAATACGACCCACGATAGACCGAGCCACAGCGCGGAAGTGTCGAGCAGCGCCCCGAATAGCCGTCGCGTCCCTAACGAACAGCAATCGCGAGACGGTCGTGAACGAGGCGAGTCCTTGCGTGAAGATCGCGAATACGAGAACGGTCATGAACAGCGCGGACAGGCCGGAACCGCCGACGAGCTGGGTCAGGGAAGAGGGAACGAGGTACAGGATGCTCGCGATCGCGATGATGATCAGAATCGCTTTCGGCACCGCCCGTCCGGCGTCGATCGTCTCCTCGGACATCGTCGTCACGGAGTTGAAGCCGAGGAAGCAGAAGCAGATAACGGAGGCTCCGGCGAGCGCGGCGGATAAAGGCACGTCGTTTTGCAACAGCGGTTCCAGCGGATGAATCGGACCGGCAGTCCCTCCCCCTAGGAGGTGTTTAAATAGAAACGCGCTGAACACGGCGATGAAAGCCATCTGAAGCCAGACGAAGACACGGCTGATGTTGGCAGAGAAGCTGACGCCGACGATATTGATAACCGCGAGCGCGACGTTCATTCCGACGATCCATACCCAGACGGGTACGGACGGGAATTGCGTATGAAGAAAGATGCCGAAAGTCAGGCAGGCGATAAGCGGCGAGAACAGGTAATCGAGCAGAAGCGCCCAGCCGATGAGGAAGCCCATGTAGGGGTGCATGCTTCGACCGACGTACGAGTGCGCGGAGCCGGAGCTGGGGGACGTCCTCGCCATGCGGCCGTAGCTGAACGCGGTGAAGAAGATGGCGACGAACGCCAGCAGGCACGCCTGCGTCAGCATGCCTTGCGATTTCTCGTAGGTGAACTCCCGTGAATGGTAAAATAGAACATGGGGGACATCCAAGCGAGACACATACAGAAGAGATGGCGCGTTTTTAACGTTCGGCGAAAGCCGGCGACCGTTTCGGCGGCGTTGTTCATGGCGATCTCTCCAGTTCGATAAAAATAAAAGGCTGAGTTCAGCGTGAATGTTGCTTAGAAACAACGTAGTTGGAATATTTAACTGTAAAATGTGCATGAAAAAAGATACGTGGTAAGGCCTTTGCATGAATTATATGCAAAAGGTGCACTTCATTTTGCGGATTTCAACTGATGCAGGATGAATCTGGTGAAATTAATGTATGTATTACATCTATTCGCCAGATATCTGAGATTTAGCCGAAATAACTGCATGTTTTACAGTTCATTTGTCTGTCATTAAGCCACAACAGAGTGGAACACAGCCAAATAAAAAGCCCTGAGGATATCGGCAAGCGATATCTCCCGGGCTTTTATCCCTCCGTGGACACGACGACGGGCGCCGTGCGCCTTCTCTCGGACCAGACCGGCAAGGGGGACCGCGGAACCCTAGAAGGCTTGCTATAGAGTTATGTTAGGAAATATAACATATAAACCCGACTGTGACCAGCATTTTTGCAAAATCGGTTGACGAGAAAAAGCAGCAATGTTATGTTTAGTTACACAACCGCATAATCAGTTTACTAGGGTTCCGCCGGCGACGCGCCGGGCTGGTCCGAGAGTAAACCGTTCCCGCGAGCGGGGACGACACGGAAGGATAAAAACCTGGGAGATATCATCAAGACGCCCGTCTTGTGATGTCTCCCTTTTTGTTTACTTTCAACCGTAAAGGAGAGATTCGCGATGAGTCACGAGACTTGTAGCACGACGATCCGCCCGGGGGGCAAGTGGTCGGGGAGGGTCGGAAGAGGAAAGCTGCTGCGGTTTACCGCGCTGGAAGCGGGGGCGAACGTCTCGCTGCTGCTCTACAACGCCGCCGACCTGACCGAACGCTACAATATGCCGGACACGCTGAAAGCCCAATACACCGCGCATCTGACGAAAGGCCATACGCTCATGAGCGACAACGGCCGAGTTCTCGCCGCGATCGTCCAAGACAGCCTCGGCTGGCACGACACGATCTCCGCGTACACGACGCGGGAAGAGACGGACGCCAAGTACGGCTCCACGACCTACCAGGAGGCCCGCAACGAATGGCTGCGAAGCGGCCGGGAGAACTTCGCGGTCGAGCTCGTTCGTAACGGGCTGGGCTTTCGCGACCTCGTGCCGAACGTGAACTTGTTCTCTAAAGTCGTCTGCGACGACGCGGGTGAGATGCAATACGACATCGGGCATTGCCCGGCGGGAGCGACGGTGACGCTGCGGACGGAGATGGACGTCGTGCTCGTGCTCTCCAACACGCCGAACCCGCTCGATCCGCGAACGGCCTACCCCTCGGTGCCGGTGAAGCTCGAAGTATTGCCGTCGGAGGGGCCGGTAGGCGAAGACGATTACTGCGTCAACTTCCGTCCCGAGAACCGCCGAGCTTACGAGAACACGTGGGAATACGACGCGCTGCTGCGCTGAACTTATTTTTCCGATAGGGGGAACCATTCATGGCCGTATTTAATAGAGTCGAAAGCCCTCGCCAACCCGAATCCGCGATTTACGACGAGGTCGTGCTCGCCGGGGACGGCTGGATGCGCGAGCTGAAGCCGGGACAAGTGCTTCGCATCGTCGATCTGGAGGGGAACCAGGCGGCGGATACGCTGTTCTACGACGCCGACCATCCGGAGGATCACTATAGCGCGGTGCGAACGATCGCCGGGCAAGGCAACATCTACTTGTCGACGGGGTCGGTGCTGCGGGCCGAGTCGGGCAAGGAGCTGCTGACGATCGTCGCCGACACGTGCGGTCGCCACGATACGCTCGGGGGTTCTTGTTCCGCCCAGAGCAACACGGTCCGTTACGCGCACGAGAAGCTGTATATGCATAATTGCCGGGATACGTTCATGCTGCAGCTCGCGAACCACGAAGAAGGCGGCAAGTATACGAAAAGAGATCTCGCGCCGAACATCAATTTCTTCATGAACGTGCCGGTGACCCCCGAGGGCGGGCTGACGTTCGCGGACGGCGTCTCCTCGCCGGGGGCATACGTGGAGATGCGGTCCAAGGGCCGTACGATGACGCTTATCAGCAATTGCCCGCAGCTCAACAACCCTTGCAACGCCTACAACCCGACGCCGATTCGCGTGCTGATCTGGGACAATTGATCGAATAGATAGAGCGGGAGTGGTCCTCATGTTTACCAAAGTACTCATCGCTAACCGCGGCGCCATCGCCGTCCGGATCGAACGGACGCTTCGCCGGATGGGCATCGCCTCCGTGGCCGTTTATACGAAAGCCGACCAAGACAGCTTGCACGTCGACGGAGCCGACGAAGCGGTGCTCATCGGGGACGGAGCGGCGAAGGAAAGTTACCTGAACGCCGAGCTGATTCTGCGGACCGCTCTCGAGACCGGGGCGCAAGCGATCCATCCGGGTTACGGATTCTTGAGCGAGAACGCGGAGTTCGCCCGGGCGTGCCGGGAAAAAGGAATCGCGTTCATCGGGCCGACGCCGGAGCAGATGACGACGTTCGGGCTGAAGCATTCGGCGCGTGAAGCGGCCGAAAAGGCGGGCGTGCCGATGCTACCTGGCACCGGGCTCATCGCGGAGATCGAAGAGGCGGTCCGGGAAGCGGCGCGTATCGGCTATCCGGTTATTCTGAAGAGCACCGCCGGCGGCGGGGGCATCGGCATGCGGATATGCGCGGACGAAGAGGCGCTGCGTGCGGCGTTCGATTCGGTGCGGCATCTGGCGGAGACGAACTTCAAGAACGGCGGCGTATTCCTCGAGAAATATATCGCGAGGGCGCGCCATGTCGAAGTGCAAATCTTCGGCAACCGGTTCGGCGAAGTGGTCGCTTTGGGCGAACGGGACTGCTCGATTCAGCGGCGCAACCAGAAGGTGATCGAGGAGACGCCCGCGCCGGGCCTTGCGGCGGAGACGCGCGCGAGCATGCTGGATTCGGCCCGCCGGTTGGCGGGAGAAGCGGGTTACCGCAGCGCGGGCACGGTCGAATATTTGTATGATCCGGAAAGCGGCGAATATTATTTCCTCGAGGTGAACACGCGGCTGCAAGTCGAGCACGGCGTCACGGAAGAGGTGCTCGGCGTCGATCTTGTCGAGTGGATGGTGCGGGAAGCGGCCGACGAGATGAATGGTCTGGAGGCGCTCGTTCCCGAGCCGCGCGGACATAGCATCCAGGCGCGCATCTACGCGGAGGATTGCCTGCAAGGGTTCCGGCCGAGCGCGGGCCAGCTCGATCAGGCTTTGTTCTCGCCGGACGCGCGGAACGAGACTTGGGTACGCGACGGCCTGACCGTCACGACGCTGTACGATCCGATGCTCGCCAAGATTATCGTGAAGGGCGCGGATCGCGAAGACGCGATCGCCAAGCTGGCGGCGGCGCTCGGGGAGACGCGGTTCTACGGCATCACGACGAACCTGCAGTATTTGCGCGAGCTGCTCGGCGACGCGGAAGTGCTATCGGGCAACGTGTACACGCAACTGCTGAACGGCTTCGAGCCCGACGAGCGGGCGCTCGAAGTGCTGGACGGCGGCGTGCAGACGACGGTGCAGGATTATCCGGGGCGCGTCGGATATTGGGACGTGGGCGTTCCGCCATGCGGAGCGATGGATCCGTTGTCTTTCCGGATCGGCAACAAGCTGCTTGGCAACGCGGACGACGCGGCGGGACTCGAGATGACGCTGCGCGGCGGGACGTTCCTTTTCCGGAGCGACGCGACGTTCTGCGTCACCGGCGCGGACATGGGCGCGACGCTGGACGACGAGCCGGTGCCGACGTACCGGGCGGTGCGGGCGCGCGGCGGCCAAGTGCTCGCGTTCGGGGAAGCATCCGTCGGAATGAGGTCGTATTTGCTCGTGGGGGGCGGCTTCGATATGCCGAAAATTCTCGGCAGCGCGTCGACGTTCACATTAGGCAACTTCGGCGGGCACGGCGGACGCGCGATCCGGACGGGAGACGTGCTGAACGTGAATGCGGGAGGCGAGGCGGCCGGTGCGTTGAGTGCGGCCGGTGCGGCAGTTGCGATGGCGCAGGCGGGCGTCGCGCTGGCGTCCGAGCATCGCCCGGCGATGACGAACGGCTGGACGATCGGCGTCGTGCCTGGGCCGCATTGCACGGAGGAGTTCCTGCGGCCGGAATACTTGGCGCAGCTGACGGAGACGGAATGGGAAGTCCACTACAACAGCTCGCGGACGGGCGTCCGCCTGATCGGGCCCGCGCCGCTCTGGGCGCGGGAGGACGGCGGCGAGGCCGGGCTTCACCCGTCGAACATCCACGACAACGCCTACGCGGTAGGTACGCTCGACCTGACAGGCGACATGCCGATTCTGCTTGGTCCGGACGGTCCGAGTCTCGGCGGCTTCGTCTGCCCGGCGACGACGGCGACGGCGGAGCTATGGAAGCTCGGCCAATTGCATCCGGGCGACAAGCTTCGGTTCAGGCTGCTGACGCTGCAGGAAGCCGACGCGCTTCGCGCACAGCAAGAGAGCAATCTGAGAGCGATCGGAGCCGGCGAACGGGAAGAGCTGGAGCCCGTATCCTTGCCGGCGTCGACCGCGGCCGATTTCCGGACCGATTATCCGATTCTGTACCGCGCGGAAGAAGGGCGTCAGTTCTCGCTTACGATCCGTTGCAGCGGCGACCAATATTTGCTCGTGGAATACGGGCGGCTGGAGCTTGACTTGGCGCTTCGCTTCCAAGCGCATGCTTTAATGCAGGCGATCAAGGATAGCGCCGCGATTCCGTTCGTCGACCTGACGCCCGGCATTCGCTCGCTTCAGGTGCACATCGATCCGGCACGGATGACGGCGTCCGTAGCGTGCGAGCGCATCGTCGAGATCGAAAGCGCCCTGCCGCCGCTGGAGTCGATCCGGGTCCCTTCCCGTATCGTGAGGCTTCCGCTGTCTTGGGACGATCCGGCGACGAGAATCGCCATCGACCGCTACCGGCAGAACGTCCGTCCCGACGCGCCGTGGTGCCCTAGCAACATCGAGTTCATCCGCCGCGTTAACGGACTCGCCGATATCGACGAGGTCAAACGGATCGTGTTCGACGCTAACTATTTGGTGCTAGGCCTCGGGGACGTGTATCTCGGCGCGCCGGTCGCGACGCCGACAGATCCGAGACACCGCCTCGTGACGACGAAGTACAACCCGGCCCGCACGTGGACGCCGGAGAACGCCGTCGGCATCGGCGGAGCCTACATGTGCGTCTACGGCATGGAAGGGCCGGGCGGCTACCAGTTCGTCGGGCGCACGGTGCAGATGTGGAACAAGCTCCGCCCGACGGCAAGCTTCAAACCGGGTCAGCCGTGGTTGCTTCGTTTCTTCGATCAAATCCGGTTCTATCCGGTCGAGGCGGACGAATTGCTCGAGCTGCGCGAGGATTTCCTTCGCGGGCGGTTCGAGGCGGACATCGAGGAGACCGAATTCGATCTCGGCGAATACATGCAATTCCTCGAATCGATCGAGGAGAGCGCGAGCGCTTTCCGCGCCAAGCAGCAAGCGGCGTTCCAGGAAGAACGCGAAAGCTGGAAACGGAGCGGCCTCGCCGAGTACGTGTCCGAGCAAGAGGCTTCCGTACCGGCCGAGGAAGACGAGTTGCCGGCGGGGGCGGTCGCCGTACGGTCCCCGATGCCGGGCAGCGTCTGGAAGGTGCTCGTATCCGCGGGACAGCAAGTGAAGAAAGGCGATACGCTTATTATCCAAGAGAGCATGAAGATGGAATTCGCGCAGCAGGCGCCTTTCGACGGGGTCGTCGGTTCGGTGTTCGTCGGTCCGGGAGAATCGGTTCAATCCGGCCAGCTGATCGCGAGTCTTCTGAAATAACGCGGAAGCGAAAGAGACGAGGGGATATCCGATGAACAACGCTGCGGCCATACCGGAAATACTGACGATCGCCGGACTTCGAGCCCTCTATGCCGGCGGCGAGACGACGCCGGCGGACGTCGTGCGCGCGATCGTTAGGCGCGCCCGGGAAGACGAAGGGATGAACGTATGGATCACGCCTCCCGAATGGAGCCGAATCGAGCCTTACGTGAAGAAGCTCGAAGAGCTCGATCCGAAGGACGCGCCCCTCTGGGGCATCCCGTTCGCGATCAAGGACAACATCGATTGGTCGGCCGCGCCGACGACGGCCGCTTGTCCGGCGTTCGCATACGAGCCTTCTGCCGACGCCGCCGTCGTGGAGCGTCTGATCGCGGCCGGGGCGATTCCGCTCGGCAAGACGAACCTGGATCAGTTCGCCACCGGTTTGGTCGGTTCGCGCAGCCCTTACGGGGAGACGCATAACGCGCTGAAGCCGGAGCTGATCAGCGGCGGTTCGAGCGGCGGCTCGGCCGTCGCCGTCGCGCTCGGCCATGCGGCGTTCTCGCTCGGCACGGATACGGCCGGCTCGGGCCGGGTGCCCGCGCTGTTGAACCGTCTCGTCGGCTACAAGCCAAGCCTCGGCGCTTGGCCGGTCAGGGGCGTCGTGCCCGCGTGCGAGAGCCTCGATTGCGTGACGGTTTTCGCGAGCGAGCTGGCAGACGCGATGGCGGTAGACGCCGTCGCGAGGGGGCTGCACGAGGAAGATCCATGGTCGCGCGAGCTTCCCGCGCAGGCAGTCGCGTTGCCGTCCCGGATTTGCGTGCCGGCGTTGGAAGCGCTAGAATTCTACGGGCCGTTCGCCGAGGCATATCGGGAAGCGTGGCTCGCTTCGGTCGAGCGGCTGCGCGAACTGGGCATCCCGGTCGAAGAAGCCGACATCTCGCTCTACGGCGATGCCGCCGCCGTTCTATACGAGGGCCCTTGGGTCGCGGAACGCTGGGCGGGATTGGGAGAATTCGTAGAAGCGCACCCGGGAGACGTGTTTCCGGTGACGGAGCGTATTCTCCGCTCGGGCGCGGACGCGAAGCATACGGCGGGGGCGTTGTTCCAAGCGATGCACAAGCTCCAAGGCTATAAGCTCGAAGCTCGCAAACGTCTGGCGGACGCGGTGCTCGTCTTGCCGACGGCGGGCGGCACGTGGACGCGCGAGCAGGTACGCCAAGATCCGGTCGCGACGAACCGCGACATGGGCAAGTATACGAATCATTGCAACCTGCTGGACATGTGCGCCGTCTCGGTGCCTTCCGCGGACGCGGTGGAGGATTTGCCTTTCGGCATTACTCTCTTCGCCATGGCCGAGCGGGAGGATTTGATCAGAGGGACGGCGGAAGCGTGGGGGAAAGGCCGATGAAGGTGACGATCGCGGAGGCGAAGGACGACGAGATTCCGCTCGTGCACGGGTTGATGCGGGAAGCGTTCGAGGAGTACCGGGGCCGCCTGAACCCTCCTTCCGGCGCGCTGCGGGAGGAGATCGCGGATATCCGGCGCACAATCGGCGGCCGAGGGGGCGCGATCTTGGCGTGGCTGGACGACCGACCCGTCGGATCGGCGCAGTATTACCGCGAAGAGAATTACTTGTATATCGGCCGCGTGTCCGTCGTTCCGGCGGCTCGCGGCTTCGGCGTCGGCAGGGAGATGTTGGATGAGTTGGAGGATCGGGCCCGCCGGGACGGCATGACGGACACTCTCGTCGAAGTCAGGCTATCGTTGCCGGGTAAAGTGTCTTTTTACGAGAAACGGGACTATTCCGCGATCCGGACGGTCGACTATCCCGAGCGCACGGACTCTTGGTACGTCATGTCGAAGCGATTGTAAGTTTAGAAGATGAAAAACGGGAGTGATTCATCCGATGACGACCGAGAAAACATACGTCGCCGTGTGCGGTTTGCACATGCGCGGCTTTCCGCTCGAGAAGCAGTTGCTCGAGCGCGGGGCGACGTTCGTCAAGGAGACGACGACGGCGCCGAAATACCGGCTGCTGAAGCTGCCGACGGCACCCGCGAAGCCCGGGCTGATTAAGCTTGCGGCAGACGGAGAACCGATTGCCCTCGAGGTGTGGGAAATGCCGATGGCGGCGTTCGGTTCTTTCGTCGCGCTCATTCCGTCTCCGCTTGGCATCGGCAAGGTTGAGCTGGCCGACGGCTCGGAAGTGCCGGGGTTTATATGCGAAGGCTATGCGGCGGAATGGGCGGAAACCGAGGACGTGACGCGCTTCGGAGGCTGGAAGAACGTGAAATAGGCATCGGGGAGGATCGGGACGAGAGTTCTGATCCTCTTTTCTCTTGCGGAGGGTATGATATACTCGGAGTATGACAACCGATATCTATGTAAACGAGACGGAAACGGCAACGAAGACGTGCGCGATCTGTTCCGCGCGCAAGCCGCTTTCCGATTTTCTTAGAAGAAGCGGGACCCGGGACGGGGTCGCGAGACGCCGGGGCACGTGCCGTGCCTGCCGGCTGAAGCAGGGCGAGACTTCGGAAGAGATGCCTGCCGAGGCTGACGTCGTTGCGGAAGTTTCCTTTCCGGCGGGGTCCGAGGCAACGGAGAAACCGAAGCGCAAGCGCAAACGAAGGAAGCGCGGCAAAGGCGGCGTAGCGCCGGAAGAGCGCTCGATTCCCGAAGTGACGGGCGAAGCCGAGCCGGAAATCCGGTCCGAAACCGTGGAAGGGCCGGTAGAAGAATCCGAAGCCGAGCCGCCGAAGCGCAAGCGCAAAAGAAGGAAGCGCGGCAAAGCCGGGGCCGCTTCGAAGGGGCCCGTCTCCCTCGTTCCGATCGGCCCGTCCTCGGCTCCGTCGCCGAAACCTATCAAACCGATGAGGTCGAAGCATCTTTCGGCTCGTCCGTTTGTTTTGCCGATGGCGATGTCCGCGCGCGAATCTACCGACGCGTCGGGCTTAAGGCCGACCAGGCTCGGTTTCATCCGCATGCGCGGGAAGACCGACAACGGCCGTCGCTGGTACCAGGAAGTCGAACCGGAGCTCGCGATCACGCTCGTCAAGGAGCGCGCGGCCGTCGTCGTCAACCGGCACACGATCCGGCGCATCTATAGCAACAAGGAATTCCGGCGGTTGATCCTGGAGCGCGACGAATACACGTGCTATTTTTGCGGCCAATACGGCGACACGATCGACCATCTGCTTCCGCGGGCCAAAGGCGGCCATACGACGCCGGACAATTGCGTCTGCGCGTGCAACGAATGCAACCAATCGAAGGCGGACCGAGATCTCGAAGAGTTCATCGGCGTGCGCGAATAGATCGATCGAACGACATCATGCTACTTGAAGCCTAGATCGCGAACGAAATCCCCTATGAATGAATTCCGGCCAAACGTTTAGAATAAGTCGGTAACGACGGAACGGATCGCAGGTATCGGAAAGGGGATTTTTTTCATGAGCAAAAAAATGATCGTAGCCGTCGGTCTATGCGCGGCTTTGCTGTTCGGATCGCCGGCGACGGCGGTCGGAAGCGCGTACGCAGCTCCCGCCATCAAGAAGCAGGCGTGTTATACGCCTGCAAGGGTACAATTGCAGGGCGATCTGAGGAAATTATGGATCGACCATGTCGTGTGGACGAGGAATTACATCGTGAGCGCGGTGTCGGGAGCGGACGATCAAGCGAAAGTACTGGAAAGGCTGCTCCGTAACCAACAGGACATCGGGAACGCGATCAAGCCGTATTACGGAGACGCCGCGGGGGACAAGCTGGCGGAACTCCTGACGGAGCATATCCTGCTCGCGGGAAATATCGTCGACGCGGCCATTAAAGGGAACGCGGCGGACGTCGACAAGAACAATAAGCTGTGGTACGCGAACGCGGACGAAATGGCCCGTTTCCTGAGCAAGGCCAATCCGAATTGGTCGGAACAAGAGCTGAAGAAAATGCTGTACGAGCATCTTCAATTAGTAACGGATGCGCTCACTACCAGGCTCAACAAAGATTGGGCAGGGGACATCGCCGCTTTCGACAAGGGCGAGCAGCACATGATCCGTTTCGCCGATATTCTGGTTGACGGGATCGTCAAGCAGTTTCCGGCCAAGTTCAAGTAAATGACGGTCGGCAAGAGGTTGCGCGCCTTTCGCGCTAGCGCCCGAACCTACAGGTTCGGGCGCTTTTTCGTAGTGTCAGAAAGTATAAGTTTTATGGACATCTACTTATCTAGGCTTAACCTAATTTTCGTGTCATTTTGGAACAATCGTACTATTATCCCCTTGCCTC
>NZ_JBHSMH010000071.1:0-16652 GCF_042655365.1 Cohnella suwonensis
GGATGAGGGAAAACCTCACGTCCGGTTTGATGAAGGGGGAGCTGGGAAAGTAAAAGGAGGGCTTCCGCCCTCCAATGAAATTTCAGTTCTCTACTCTACTCTACGATAGGGACTGCATGTGATCCGTGCGGAGCACTAAACGTACGGCTGCCCCGTGGCATTTCATAAAGTTACTGACTGAATATGCATCAATTTTAGGCGAAGTATTATTTTTATAACACTACCTTTACAGACATAGTAGTGTGTCGTATTATTCAAGTGTGGAGGTGATTAGATGAGCGAGAACAAAATAACATCCGACCTGCTACGCGGGCATACCGATACGATGATTTTACGGCTCTTATCCGAAGCAGACCGTTACGGGTACGAGATCGTCAAGCTGATTGCCGAGCACTCGGGCGGCGAGTATGAATTAAAGGAGGCTACGATGTACTCCAGCGTCAAACGGCTTGAGATTGACGGCGATATCGAGTGGTATTGGGGTGATGAATCTCAGGGCGGACGGCGCAAGTATTTCAGGATTACCGAAAAGGGCAAAGGTACTTACGACCGCAACAAAAGCAATTGGGAGTATTCAAAGCGCGTACTAGAAAACTTATTATAAGGAGATTTGATATTATAAATGAGAAATTGACCAACTATTTGAATGGCGTTTTCGCATCATACGATGGAGTAAAAAGCGTCACTGAACTAAAGACTGACCTGCACTCCGATTTGCAGGAACGGTTCCGTGAACTCAAGGCCGAAGGCAAGGACGATGAAACCGCTTTTGAAATGACCATTGAGAGCATCGGCGACATCGAGGAAACGATACTGGAGGTCGCCAATCTCTCCCGCTCGCTGGAGAGGCAAGTACTGACGAACTTTAGCGCGAGCAACTTGCCACAGAGCGACTTTGCGGGCGTTATTGCGCATAAAGGACAATTTAATGCTAGCGCGTTACGCGGTTCCGACTTCGCGGGCGAAGACTTGACCGGCAGTTCGTTTAAGTCAAGCGACGCGAGAGAAGCTAAATTTGACGACGCGAATCTGACTGACTGTAGCTTTTATGCCCTAGACCTTTCGGATGCGAGCTTCAATGAATCGATCCTTGTACGCACCAACTTCAGCGTTTCGGGGATGGATGGAGCAAAATTCACAGGCGTAAAACTGACCGACGTCACGCTAATCAAGACCGACCTTAGAAAAACAATCTTTGATCGTTGTATCTTTACTGGCGTGGATTTCAAATATTCCGACCTGCGAGGAATGCGTTTTGACGGGCAGACCTTCATCGGTGTCAAGTTTGACAAGTCTGCACTGAACGACGTTTCGTTTAGGGGAGCGACACTCAAGAACGTGTCATTCCGTCTACCTTTTTCCGTGACAAACAAATCTTACCTTGCCTTCAAAACCGTCTGCTTTGACGGCGCGACGATGGATAAGCTGACCTATGCTGTCGGTTCTCGTCATCATTCTCGTAGCGTTGGTTATGGGCTTTCGTTCGTCCGCGGGAATACTGCCATGGCTTGCCGTAGCAGGCATACTCGCGTTGTTTACTCTGGCCTTAACTTGGGTCGTGGCGATTGCCGGACTATCTGCCAAAACGATAGAAGGTGCAAGCGCGTTTTCCTATCCACTTATCTTCCTGCCGTTTATCGGTTCGGCTTTTGTGCCGACCGAGTCGATGCCGTCGGTCGTTCGCGCCTTGCCGAAAACCAGCCGGTGACCTCGATCGTGAACGCCATCCGTGCGCTACTGTCAGGTCAGCCGGTAGGCAATGACATATGGGTCGCTCTTGCGTGGTGCGTCGGGATTTTGCTCGTAGCCTATTTCGTTGCGATGAGGGTGTATAAAAAGAGAGCGTGAAAAAGAAGAGAACGGATTTAGGAGCATGCCATTTGGCATGCTCCTTTCGTTAGATAAGCTAATGTAACAGGTGGAGTGCTTGAAGAGATCGGACTTCATATCCTGTTGATTTCGATAGCAGATCGACTTTCTAGGATATAGCTGTCATACATGCTTGGAAAACCGTTCCAGACTTCGAAGGCATGGTTATTTCATTTCGCTGACCGGCTTGCGGATTTCTTGGCTTTTACACGTTTGACTAACACAATGTTGTCCCTTACCGCATTAACTGGAGCAAATTGAACACGTGAAAATAATAAGAATCGTTTCGAAAATGCCTGTCTTGCATGCTACTCGGAAAGGGTTTATCAAAGACGCCTAAGGAGGTGATCGTATCAAACACACAATTATTAGAAGCAAAATGAAAAAGGGACTTGCCGTTATGGATGATCCCATCATGAAACATAATGTTCCGGATACGGAATGGTTTGATCGTTCTAGCCTTCGAAGAATGCTGCGAACCTATTCCCTCGTTTATATCAAGCCGGATGTCGGGAGAAAGGGGAATGGAATCATCCGGGTTAAGAGGCTTAGAGCTGAAGAGTTTGAGATATCTTATAAACAAACCACAAGCCTACGCTCACGAGATAAAGTATATTCGGCAATTAAAGAATTGCTGAATCCGGATAAGGAATATATCATCCAACAAGGAATTGATTTGGCAACTTATCGGCATCGTCCATTCGATGTGAGGGTTGTCTTGCAAAAGCCCCTGGGCAAATGGCGCACGACGTTAATGTGTGCCAAACTTGCACCCCGAAGGTCCTCGGTCGTCACGAACGTATCGAAGGGGGCAAAGGACTACAACCTTTATAGATTGCTTAAAGGAACCGATCAGCGATTGAATAGATCGGAAATCATTCGAAATTTAATTGATGTATCCAAACAAATTGCGCAAATTTTAGGATCCCATTTTCCGCTCAAAATTTTAGGTTTGGATATGGGGATCGACAAGAGAGGGAATATCTGGTTTATCGAAGCCAATACGAAACCGGATTGCCAGGGCTTGAAGAAGATTGACCGGAGACTTTATCGTAAATATTTAAGGGCAAAAAAAATAATGCGCAACGGGTGATTTCATGGCGATTGAGAAACATCATGTGATAAGCAAGCTTGCGGTCGCATATCAGATCAAACACAAGCCACGGATTTCGCGTCATATACCGGACATAGATTGCTGAGGGAAAGCGCGGACCACACCATGTGTGGGGAGTCAAGAACATTGTCCCATTAGAAGTCGCGTAAATCGCGGCTTTTTTAGTTATGGGATCAAGTTCTTGTCATTGTACGATGTCAAGAACCTGAATAAACGACAAACAAAGGCTGCCGACAGCCTTTGTTAAGCGGTTGGTGGAGCGATAGAAGGAGGGGGGCGCGGCAGGAAAGAAGCTTTGGAGCACAAGTTATCGCGAACACCTCATGTCGTCCCAAGACGCTCCGGCAGTCCATGATGACGTATTTCAACGAGCGGGCGGCTGGGTCGTGCTTGAGCTACAGAAAAGAGGAATTTTGCATACGAACGACGCTATTTTTAAACTAAAAAAAGTCGAATTCCTTATAAGGAACCGACTGATGTAATAACTAAGTAATGCACGATATATGGATTCATTGACGCGACCGATTACTGGGTTGCGACGACTTGTTTGAGCAAGGCTACATTGGAATGGTGGAGCGATCTGTCGTTGTAATTCGAGAGGGAATGCGAGCGAAATGTGCCATAATAAAAATTATGTAAACTTAATGGGGTTAATTAATGAAGGTCGGGTTGAGTCGTCACCGACCGTTGCCAAATAATTGAATCCGAGAGACATCCCAAACAAGGGTGTCTCTCGGGTTTATGCCGTTAGGACTTCGGCAAACGGAACCCGACGATCGAACCGTGACCCGGCGCGCTGCGGATGCTGAGACCCTGGCCGTACAACTGTTTGAGACGTCGATCCGTATTGCGGAGGCCGATGCCTTGCGGCAAGCCGTACGCCGGATCGAACAACTGACGCTGCCTTTCGGCGTCCATGCCGACGCCGTTATCGCTGACGGACACCGCGATGGAGGTCTCGTATTGGGAGAGACGAATCGTGATCGTTCCGCCGCTTGCTCGCCGCAGGATGCCGTGGTTCACGGCATTTTCGACCAGCGTCTGGATGGACATCGGCGGCAGTCGGAAATGCAGACCGGATTCCAGCTCCCACTTGACTTCGATCCGGTCTCCGAATCGCTCTTTCTCGATATAGAGATAATGGCGGACTAGCGCAAGCTCGCGGTCGATCGGCACGTCGCGGTCGGCGTTCTTGAAATCGAAGCTCATCCTCAAGTAGTTGCTGAAATGTTCAAGCAGTGCCTGCATGCGGGCCGTATCCATATTCCCCAACGCGGCGATCGAATTGATCGTGTTGAACAAAAAATGCGGCTGAATTTGCGCTTGAAGCCAGGCGGCTTCCATGCGCAGCCGTTCTTCGACGGAACGTTTCAGTTCCGTCCAGGCGCGCACCCGCGCTTTTATCTCCATCGCATCGACCGGCTTCGTAAGATAATCGCTCGCTCCGGCGCTGAAACCAACGGCGATATCTTCCGCACGGGCACGGGCGGTGAGAAGAAGAATGGGCAGTTCAAAGGCGGAGAACCGTTCCCGGATCTTCCGAGCAAGCTCGTAACCGGACATGCCGGGCATCATGACGTCCAAGATGACGAGGTCGAATGCGGCCGCGTCCAGTTTAGCGATCGCTTCCGAGCCGCTTCGCGCCGTCGCGACGACGTATTGCCCTCCTAGCATCTCCGATAAGATTTGCAAATTCAGGCCGTCGTCGTCAACCGCCAAGATCGAAGGCCGATGCGCCGGCTCGGATTTCGCTCTCGTACCGAAGATCAATTTTTCGGAGCCGGCCGTCGTTTCGCCGTGGCTGAGCAAGGCTGAAGCCGGCCGCGAGGCGGGAAACCCGTTTTCCTCGGCCAGCGGAAGAGTAAGCGTAAAGACGGCGCCTTGACCGGGAGACGAAGTAACGCTCAGTTCCCCGCCGTGCAGCTCGACGAGGCTCTTGCAGATGCTCAGTCCGAGACCGAACCCTCCATACGCCGCGACCGTTCCGGCGTCCCCTTGTTCATAGGGGAGGAAAATCCGGCGCTTCGTCTCGTCGTCGATTCCGATGCCGGTATCCCGGACATGAATGAGCGCCGTTTTCTCCCGTTTCTCGGCGTAGACGGTTACTTCTCCTTTTTCCGTAAATTTCATCGCGTTATGGATCAGATTGAACAAAATCTGCATCAGCCTGTTCTCGTCCGCGCGGACGGCAGGGAAGTCTTCGTCGATCCGGATGACGATGGGGACGGGCTTGTCGGTAAACACGAATCGAACGATCTCGGCGGCGCCTGCGGCAGCGGACTGCACGTGGACGTTCTCGACGTCCAGGCGGATTTTGTTATCCCGCAGCTTGGCGGCATCCAGCAAGTCGTCGAGCATGAGCGACATCCGCCGGGCGACCGCTATCTGAACATCCAACTTCCGGCGTTGCGCTTCTTGCCCGAAAAGCAGCGCATCGTCCATCATGTTCTGCGCGATGTTCAAAATGCCGTGCAGCGGATTGCGTAATTCGTGCGAAGTGGCGACCAAGAATTCGTCCTTCCGGTCGTTGGCCCGCTGCAGTCGCTGCGTCAACTCTTGCGTCCGCTCCACGGAACGGAAAAAACGCCTGAACCAGAATGCGGCGAATGCGAACACGGTAAAGATGAGATCGAAAGGATAATGCATGACTTCGAACGATATAAGTCGACTGCCGACGACCGTCCATGCAATGTTATTCCCGAGACTGAAGCAACTCAGCAGCAAATATATAACGTCTTCCTGCTTGCGAACGGCAGGCCGAAGAATCGAGAACGCAAGGACGATCATCAGCACGAGCGGGAACCCGATTAAATAAAGCAGCGACGACAACGTGAGCGATGCCGGACAGAGCAAGACAAAGAAGGCAGAGGCGGTGCATATAAAGGCAAAATAGCGAACCGCTTTGGCGCTGCCGTAATCCGGGAACAGCTGTTTAAGCAGCGGGGGGATGAAAGACGCTACGCCGATATACGACAGCAAGGCGAGTTTCACGGTTAATTCATACGGCATAGGCAGCCATACGAGTAACAATCTGTCGTCCACCGTCAACACGCTTACGATCCCGCAGACGATGATCATTGCGAAATATAACAATCCCCGGTTGGCGCCCCCAAGCCCGTATAACATCAGCGAATAAAGCCCATGGATCAGGAGCACGACGCATAGAAGCAATTGCTGACCGGCGGACAGGAATTCGATTTTATCTACTGCAGGCGCGTTTCCGAATCGAATCGTTTTGATAATGCCGCCTGCCCCCGCATGGCTCGAGACCGGAATCAGGATATCGATGACACCGTCATGCTTATGGACCGTGGCTTTTAACGGAATTTTGCGGGCTTGATGCGACGCGGGCAGCGCCGACGGACTACCGGCCTGCGCGGCAAGCCGACCGTCTACATAGATGGCGGACGCGTTGCCGATTTCGGACGCGCGCAATCTGAACGTGTTATCCTTATGGTCGTCCAACAAGATCTTCATACGGTACGTGCCGTATCGGAATCCGCCATTGCCGCCGTTCGGGAAAGCTTCGTCCCATGCGCCGGGAACCCGAACGAAGGTTCGTTCCGACGCGGGCCGGATCATCGCCGCGCCGTTCGTCCCCGGAGTCGGAAACAGCGACGGATAGAATAACCACTCGCCGTCCAGTGAAATGGTACGGTCTTGCGGTATCGTCCACCCGCGTAGATCGAGGACGCCTTGCTTGGCATGCGGTTGTTCGATCGGCTTCTGGATGTAATAAATAGGCAGACGGATCGCGGTTATGGCTATCGCAAATAGAAGTAGAATGACCCAAGTTCGCTTGAAAAATCGCAATTTTCAACCTCTATTCTCGTTGGTTCATATTTCCAAAGTGATATATGTAAAATATCATTGTAACTAGAATGTTGTCGAGATAATGTCGAGAACTTTCGTGGCGAGAGCGGAAGCCATGAAACCGATCGGAAGGTGAAGCAACTACTCAGAGTGGTGAAGTTGTTGAAGAGTTTTCCTCATTGAGTAAAAAGACCAATCAATTATCACGTGAGATTCTAATAGGTGTGTTGAAATCATTCGACAGTTTTATCTCAAAAACGCAATGCGATCTTTTTTTCGTATTTTTGGATTGAACTAAATCATATTACTTGGATAGGTTCATGCATTTATAAGTTCGCCCGATTTGGAAAAAAGCAGGAGATATAGAGTTGCTGTCGAATAATACTATTTCGTGTCGCATTAATCGCATTATCGAACGGGCAAAGGAGCAGCTATCATGTTTTGCAGTCATTGCGGAGTAAAGCTCAGTGATCAAAGTAAGTTCTGTAACCATTGCGGAACGTCGGTTCCCGCTATACCCACACAAGAATTCGATGTACTGGTTCAAGAGTCCGCCGCCGCAGCCGAGTCTGTGCAGCAGCTACAATCAGTGCAGGTACAGTCGATATCATCGAACCCTATCCAACATGCCATTGAGAGAAATGCCGCTACGGCTGGTAAGACCAAGCTTCGTCCGCTTCATTGGATAATGCCGCTGGTTTGCCTGATCGTATCGGTTGCCCTGATAGCTGGAGTATACTTCTACCAGAAGAGCGTCAATCGGAATGTAGAGGATCTACTGCAGGAGGGAGAGGCTCTTGCATTGGAGGGCAAATGGAGCGAAAGTCTCGCAGCGATCGAGAAGGCGCTTAAGCAAAGGCCGGAGCACTCGGTTCTTCTCAAGGATCAAGCTTTGCTAACCGAAGTCATTGCGATGGATAAAACATTGAAGGATACCGAGCAGCAAGTAAAGGTTAAGAAATATAACGAGGCGGGCAAGACGATCCATACTCTTCAGGAGCAATTGAATGTCCGAAGCGGCCCATTGATCGAACTTCTTGCGTTAAATGCCGACAAGCAAGAAGAGCATATTGTCGTAGCCCAGGCAGCACATGATGCTTCTTCTAAGGATAAGATCGAAGAATTAATGCCTTTATTTAATGCCATTAAAGATTATGACAGCAAAGAAGCTGTTCAAGCCATCGAGGAAATCAAGGGCAAACTCATTGATCTCACTCACGAGAAAGCGATGTCGGAATTGAAAAGCAACAACTTCAGCATCGCCTTGGATACGGCTGAAGAAGGTTTGAAGCTTGATGGCGATAGTACGAAGTTGAACGAGCTCAAGAAAACGATCGAAGCCCAAAAGAAGAAATTCGAGGAAGCAGAGACGAAGAGGATTCAGAAAGCGAGAGAGGCTGCCACGCTGGAGGATCAAATAAACAAAACGGCAGCGGTCGAGCTCATCTTCGCCGACGGATATTACGAGGAAGGTACCGACTACTTCAATGTGGAGATCAACGTGAAAAATGTCGCCACGCGTCCGATCAGCAGCATTCTCATCTATTACGATCTATTGGATGAGTACGGCAACATTATGGATAGCAGTTCAAGCTATGTGCAGCCTGATGTCCTAGATGTGGGCGAATCGAGCTCCGCATACAATTATCATTATTCGGATGGCAGCATAGCCTCCGTCAATGTCACGTATTTCGAGTGGTACATTAATTAGATGAGAAAGGCTGAATCAATCGGATGAAAACAATGATAAGTGCGGCCATTTCCGTGTGCATACTAGCGGGCGGGGCATTCGCCGCATATCAATTGAACGACCGCTGGAATGCCCCCGTCGTCCAGGCAGATTCCAAGTTGAGCGTGCCAGGCGATGCTTCGGACAAATCTAACGAAACGAAAGATTTGAAAGAATTGATCCGCGAAAGCCAAAAGAGAGTAGTTTCCATTCAAGCGACCTATTCCGATGGAACCGGTATCGGCTCCGGATTCCTCTATAATGACAAAGGCGACATCGTCACTAACGCTCATGTCGTGAATGGCGCGGTCAATGTCATGGTGAAAAGCAGCGACACAAGTCTCTATTCGGGTAAGGTCATCGGAATGAATGAAGAGAAGGATGTCGCCGTCGTGCGCGTCGATGCTTTAGCAGGCCAAGAACCGTTAGCCTACGACAAGGTAACGAAAGCCGAAGTCGGAGACGAGGTTATGGCATTCGGCAGTCCGCTTGGATTGGAAAATACGGTAACCACCGGTATTATTAGCGGAGTGGACCGGGACTTCGATCTTGAGCAGACAAAGTATCGCGGTGTTTATCAAATCTCCGCGCCAATCACCCACGGGAACAGCGGGGGACCGCTTGTAATGAAAAGCACAGGCAAAGTCATCGGAATCAACTCGGCAGGCGAAGAGATCGGAACGATCGGATATGCAATCCCTTATCACCAAGTAGCAGCCATGATTGAAGACTGGAGCGCGCATCCTGACGAGGAGCTCGCCGCTGGCTCTACAAGCGAAGAAGCAGGCTCCGTGGAAGGGTATACTAAAGATTTAATGACCGAGAACGCTATGTATTTGGTTAATTATTTCTATGAAAGCTTGAACGGGCTCGACTACGTGACTGCGTACAGCTTGCTGGGAAGCGATTGGCAATCCAGAACTTCATACGATAAATTCCGTGAAGGATATCTCAATACGTTGAGCGTCACCGTCGAAAGCATAGCCGTCAATTCCGCAACTTCAGAATCCGCTGAAGTCTCCGTGCTCATCGAAGCATGGGAGAATAAAGACGGCGAACGTGTCATAAGTACTTATAGCTCGAACTACTTCGTAAAACCGGAGAACGGAACTCTGAAAATCATTTCTGGCAAAGGCAAGAAACTATAACTTGGCCTAACAATATCGCATCCCGCTGATTTCCGACGTTTTAATATCATCGCAGCAGTAGAAGATTAGACAGTTGTCGGTTGACAAGAACATTGTTTGAATGAAGTCCGCGTAAATCGCGGGCTTTTCTTATTATCAGGTCAGCCAGAGATTTCTGGTTGGCTTTTCCTATCCGATTGCCTACGAACCTTGCCGGCAAAATCGTCTGTCCGCATAGAACGGGCTATACTTTCTCCCCGTATTTTCGCCGAAATGGCGAGAGACCTTCATGAATTTAAGAATTTTTTTAAGTTTTTCGCTGTTTCTTTTTTAGTTGTTTTCTTTATTCTTAAGCTCAGTAAGAGCAGGGAGGAAGAAAACAATGAAGAAACGGTTGTGCGCGCTGGCGGCGCTTTTACTATTAACGGGTTGCGGGATCCAAGGACTCGATAACGAACAATATGATGCGATAGGAAGCGGCGAACAAGACAAGGCGGAAGCTCCGGCGCAGACACCGGATGAAGTCGGCCTTTCGATTCACGTAAAGAAGGAGCAAATCTACGAAGGAAACTTGCTGCTCGTCGACCGGGGCCACGCCGTTCCTCCGGAAGGAGGAGGAGAGCCGGCCGTGAATCTGTTCGAGCACAAAGAACTGACAAAAGGCTTCGGCTTGCTCGACGACACCGTACGATTATCGCCGGATTTGACCCGAAAGTTCACGGAGATGGTGAGTGCCGCGGCCAAAGACAGGGTCGACCATGTTCTGATCAGCAGCGGCTACCGGGATGAAGACGAACAAAACGAGCTTTACGAGCAAATGGGCGCCGAACGCGCAATGCCGGCTGGACACAGCGAGCATAACCTAGGCATGTCCCTTGATATCGGATCGTCTCTGACCGAAATGAATCAAGCGCCCGAAGGCAGATGGTTGGCCGACAACGCCTGGAAATTCGGCTTCGTTCTGCGATATCCGAAAGACAAAACGGCCGTTACCGGCATCATGTACGAGCCTTGGCATTTCCGCTATGTCGGATTGCCGCACAGTGCCGTCATGCAGGAGAAAGATTTGACGTTGGAGCAATATTTGGCCTATTTGAAAAAACATTCGATCCGGGCGACGTTCGGAGGCCGCACGTACGAAATCTTTTATTTTCCGATCTCCGAGGACGAGAATATCCGGGTGCCGGTCTCCGGCAGCTACGAGATTTCCGGCAACAACGAGGACGGCGTCATCGTCACCGTCGATACCGGCCCCGATGATGAGGATCGTCCATGAAGCATCCCGTTTCGATAAAAGTTGTTGCCGTCTGGACGTTGTTGGCTATTTACATTTGGGTGATCATGAAGATCGTTTTGTTTAAAATGCACCCCGCCGATCCGATGTTCCTTTGGCAACGGCTAAAGATAAGCTTGGAAAATCCGCGCTTAATCGCGCAGGATATCGAACGGGGCAATCTCATCCCATTTCATGAAATTTACGCCGCGCTGAAAGATCGCACGGATCAACGCCTGCTTAACTTTGTCGGCAATATTGCCGTGTTCGTGCCGTTCGGCATGCTGCTTCCTTTCGTACTCAAAAGCAATCGCTTGGCTCAGACTCGCACGGTATTCTATGCTTTCGCCTTCAGCCTGCTCCTGGAAGGCTGGCAAGCGGTGCTCTCCATCGGCAGCTTCGACGTCGACGATCTCATACTGAATGCCTTCGGCGGGTGGCTTGGCTGCATCCTCATCAGTTACAATAAAATCACGACTTTAGGCAAAAAAAGGGGGTAAAGCGTGAAACCGATCACCGTTCTGATCGCGGACGACGAGCCGGAAATCGCCGATCTGATCGAACTGCACCTGCTGAAAGAGGGTTACCGCTGCATCAAAGTTTTCGACGGACTGGAAGCGGTGCAAACCATTCAGACGAATCCGGTCGATTTGGCCATTCTGGACATTATGATGCCGAAGCTGGACGGCTACGAGGCGACGGCGCAAATCCGGGAGAAGTCCCACCTGCCCATCATTTTTTTGAGCGCCAAATCGACTGACCTCGATAAAATCGCCGGTTTGATCCGCGGAGCGGACGATTACGTGACGAAGCCGTTTAATCCGATGGAGCTCGTCGCTCGGGTCAACGCTCAACTGAGGCGGGCGATCCGGTTCAATTCTTCGGCGTCAGCCGGCGGTAAAGCCGCCGTCGAAGCGGGTGGACTCGTCATCTACCCCGATGAGCACGCGGTTTTTTTATACGGCAAAAAAATCGAACTCACGCCAAAGGAGTTCGATATTATGCTACTGCTCGCGAGCCATCCGAAGAAGGTGTTCAGCTCGGAAAAGATTTTCGAACAGGTTTGGGGCGAAGCGTATTTCGAAGGCAACAATACGGTTATGGTCCACATTCGCTCGCTTCGCAAAAAACTCGGGGAAGACCAAAATCAAAACAAGCTGATCAAAACCGCATGGGGGGTCGGCTATTCGTTCAATGGTTAAAACATCTCGCAGCTTCCGGACGACGATGATCCTGCTGTTCGGACTAAGCATGCTCATTTCAGGAACGATCACCTATACCATCTACAAAGCGCTGCAAAGCTATTACCGAACGACGAGGTGGGAAGACCCCACGACGAAGTATCGTGTCATGCTTAAACTGTTTGGCGACGTCAACTTTTTTATGCTTATTTTTCTCCCGTTGTCGGTTTATTTTTTTTATCTTCTAACGAAGAGATACGCAACTTATTTTCGCGAAATTTCGAACGGAATCCATCAGTTGGCCAGCGGAAATTTCCATAACCGGGTAAGCATTGAATCCGACGATGAATTCGGGACGATTGCACGAGATATGAACCTGGCGAGCGAAAAGCTGCGTTTGGCGCTGGAGAGAGGAGATTTCGCGGAAAACAGCAAGGAGCAACTGATGCTTAATCTGGCCCACGATCTTCGAACGCCGCTGACATCCGTTCTTGGTTATCTGGATTACATGTTGCAGAACGAAAGGTTGAGCGACGAGCAAAGGAATCATTTTACGGGAATCGCGTTTACGAAAGCGCGACGGCTGGAGAAGCTGATCGACGAGCTGTTTGAGGTAGCCCGGATGAATTACGGGAAGTTGGAAGTCGAACGGAAGCCGATCGACTTAGGCGAGTTGCTGGCTCAATTAAATGAAGAAATGTACCCCGCTTTCGAGAAAAACAATCTCGAATCGCGGACGCGGATTGCGCCTCATCTGACGGTGATGGGCGACGGCGACATGCTCGCGCGCGTCTTCGAAAACTTGCTGACGAACGCTTGCCGATACGGCAAAGACGGCCGCTACGTCGATATAGTGGGGCATACGGAGGGGGGCGAAGCCGTCGTTCAAGTGATCAATTACGATGATCGGATACCCGAGGAGCAGCTGCCGAACGTTTTCGAGATGTTTTATACGGGCGACACGGCCCGGACGCAAAAAGAAGGGGGCACCGGCCTCGGCCTGTTCATCGCGAAAAATATCGTGGAGCAGCATCAAGGAACGATATCAGCTCAAAGCGATGCCGTTCGCACGTTGTTCGAAGTTCGGCTGCCTTTACTCGAAAAAGGCAGTCATTGACGTAATGAAGGATAGGGGGCGAACGCGATAAATAAACAACAAGAAATCGTTCTTCATGTCACCTGTCGGATGACAAGAACATAATAATCCGAATGAAGTCCGCATTGACCGATTACCTAAAACAACCACTCTATCGAATACATTTAGCTTTCATTGCGCAAATGTTGCAAACTTTTATGATCTTGCTACGATGATCACAAAATCATTTATGAGGAGTTGACACGAGGCAGTGCACGATTTGCTTAAACATACTGAACATAGGCCATACCCTCTGTCTCCCGGTCCTTGGATCATGACCCAGACATGGGAGAGGTTGCTTTTCGCTCATTGGCCGGTACCGCTGGACATCATGAAGGTGCATCTGCCAAAGCATCTACCGCTCGACACGTATGACGGCTATGCGTGGATCGGGATCGTACCATTCCACATGTGCGGTATACGCCCAAGATGGCTGCCAGCAGTTCCTTATTTGTCCGCATTTCCAGAAATTAATGTGCGTACTTACGTAGTGAGGGATGAAAAGCCGGGAGTTTACTTCTTCAGCTTGGATGTTACGAATCCGATGGCGGTGGCGTTAGCCAGAGGAGTGTTTCATTTGCCCTATTATCGGGCAAGGATGGGGATGGAGAGATCGGGAGTTGGCTGGAGTTATAGAAGTGAGCGAACTAGCCGCTTCGCACCGCAGGCAGTATTTACAGGCTCCTACGCGCCGATATCGAACGTTTATCGGGCATCTCCCGGCTCCATCGACGAATGGCTGACAGAAAGGTATTGTTTATATACAACCCATGGCGGAATTCTGTACCGCGGTGAAATTCATCATTTGCCTTGGCCTCTTCAACGAGCGGAGGCGGAATTAGAAACAAATGAAATGCATTCGGATTTCAACCGTTATGTAACGACTTCAACCGCTCCGATTCTGCATTACGCCGATACTCTCAAAACCTTAATCTGGCCTTTAGTCAAAGTCACTTAAGAAAGCTCCCATCGATGTGTATTCAACGAGGAGCATGTTTGCACGTCTGGCGTTGATTAGCAACCGAATTTAAATTAGGAATGATTACGCTAACGGGAACGATAACGCAACGACAACAGGCAGGATAGTGCAGCAGAATTGACGAAAGTATTTGTATCCATAGCTCTTGAACCGCTAAAGGCGAGCCGCTGGCCCCCTGTTCTATGAGGGTGGATGAGATGGGGGGACGACGATGATTAATGACATTAATTATCGTGTTGAAGTCGCCATATTCGCAGGCGGCTGCTTCTGGTGCATGGTGAAGCCGTTCGATGAACTGCCAGGTATCCGGTTCACGGAAAGGAGGCGGAGATTCGAGGCAGCGTTAAGCGCACGGCCGTTATAGGGCGGCTTTCGGGCATTTTTGTCGGGTATGAGGAATTGCTACCGGAAGAAAAGGCGATTGAAACAGGGATTCGGCGTTACTACCTAGTCAACCCGGATTCAGTGAGATTCGTTCCCATAAATTGTCGGATGACAAGAACATTGTCCGATAAAATGTGACGAATAGGGCTTCCCGAAACTTTACGTTGCGAATCCGCAACTTGAAAAGGGTTTGCATAGATGCTGAACCGAAAACCACCAATGGATGTGGATGGACTTGTTGATGAGCGGCAAAACCCATGAACCCTCAAAATGTTATATTTTAGAAAATTTTTAGAATTGCTTTCGAGGGTGTTTATACTTCTCCTTTAGACTAAGGTTGTAGGCAAGAGAAACCATATAACCTTAAAGGAGAGATTAATATGAATACACAAAATAAAGCACAAAATGCACTGGAAGACATCAAAGTCAGTTCGAAACTGAAGATTGCTACGCTGTGGGCGAGTTTTATGTTTCTCTATATTTATGTTGATTATTTCCACTTATATATGCCGGGCAAAATAGAAGATATTCTGGCAGGAAAAGTATTTACATTTGACATTTCATATGTCTTTCTATTGATAGCACTGATTTTTGTAACAATTCCAGCTCTTATGATTTTCCTTTCTGTTGCCCTGCCGGCTAAAGTAAATCGCCGGGCAAATATCATTATTGCCGCGGTGTATATTCCCTATACATTGTTTAATTTGACAGGAGAGGCTTGGGTGCACATGGTGTTTGGCGCTGTTGTAGAAGTCGCTCTTCTTTGTCTAATTATCTGGTATGCATGGAAATGGCCTTCTTCGTTACGGTAATTACGTTACTAATTATCTTTACTGCATGGAAGTGGCCTAGGCAGGATAGCTAGCAACGCGGGTTTCGGGCATTACTAAGAAGAATGATGATGACATAGTCGCAACTTTTGCATATCGGTATTCATGGCGTCGAGGGGTATGCTCACTTTTGTACGGAAAATCATACAAAATGGTTGATTAATTGCGATGACCGCCCACTTTTGTACGAAAATTCACACAAGTATCCGAAGTAAGATAAAATATGTTGCTGTTACATTTCTTGGGTCAGCGGTGGGACATCGTGTAACAGCCAGTATTGACTTGGTTGCTGACGCCGTCATATTCCCACCCGACTCCATCAAAATCAACATATACGATGTCCATTTGGTCAATCACTACCCATAATACCAAAAACGATTATAAGAAAACACATTGACAATCTTTTCCTCATTATATATCGGTATGATCTCATATTCGACGCCGTGGGGAAACAATCAAGGACGGATTGCGCAAGAGTGTTAACGGAAAACGGCAAATACGTGACGATATTAGCCGGGTTTGCAAAAGCCAACAAGGAGGATCTGGATTTTCTCGGGGAACTTCTCTCGCTCGGACATCTGCAACCGGTAATCGATACTTGCTTTCCCTTCGAACGAATAGCCGAAGCTCACAGCTATGTAGATCAAGTACGCAAGAAGGGAAACGTAATCCTCACGATATCGTAGTCCCTTGCAACACCCGCCGCTTGATGCGACTAAGCGATTCCGGCGTTATGCCTAGATAGCTTGCCAATTGATGCTGAGGCACACGTTGAAGGAGGTCGGGACGTTGTTGCAACAGCAGTCTGAACCACTCCTCCGGCGAAGCCGAGATGTAACTAGCAAAATCGTCTTTGACCGTGCTGGCATTATGCTCTATCATCCGGCGTGTCATATTCTCGAGCTGGCCATACTGAGCAAACATGTCCGCCTCTTCGTTCAGATTTCCCACCACAAGCACGCAATCTTCAGAGCAGACGAAACTACACTTAGTGAGCGTCTCCTCCTTGTCACTTGTAAAAACCGCTATAAACTGCTCTTCCGTGTAAAAATTCGACGTCGTTTCCTTCCCTTTCTCATCGACGGCGAATTGTCGCACACAAAGATACTCCCGGTTTCAATGTAAGCGTCAAATAGCCCCCACCTATTAAATAGATGAGGGCTAAGTTATGCTGATCTATGATTTAAATATACGGCAGGTCAACGGCAATGACGACGA
>NZ_JBHSMH010000072.1:0-91442 GCF_042655365.1 Cohnella suwonensis
TCCAACATAATACTTTAATTATACAAGAAAAAGGCACAGCCCCCTCAAATTAATGAGAGTCTGTACCTTTTAGCGGAAATGGACTTTTTCAGTGGCCTCGCGATTCGCATGGGGGTGTTGTCGTTCAAGAATAGTTATGGAGGCTTCGCTTAGGATGCGGCGCTTAACCGTACGGAGATGCCGGCAGGATCCTGGACGAGCCAGTAGCCTTGATGCTCGGCGGCCGGAATGCCGACCTTGCCGAGTCGATCCAACGTGATCCGAAGCTGTTCGGCCGAAGGCAAGACGATCGTGTAGTAATCGAGACCGGTGCCGTTCTCCGGCGGACGGGGGGCTCCGGCGCCCGCCCAAATGTTCATGCCGATATGATGATGGTAACCGCCGGCCGAGATAAAATAGGCGCCCATCCGGCGGGACATGTCGGCGACGATGTCGAAGCCGAGAACGTCGCAGTAGAAGGCTTTGGCCGTCGCGAGATGATCGACGTGAAGATGGATGTGGCCGAGCACCGTGTCCGCAGGCAAGCCGGTCCACGGCTTGTCGCCCGCGAGGGCGAGCAACCCTTGAATATCGACCGCCTCCGTTCCCATCACGATGTTGCCGGCCTCGTCCTTCGTCCATTCCGACCGCGGACGGTCGCGATAAATTTCGATCCCGTTCTGGTCGGGGTCGGACAAGTACAGAGCTTCGCTGACGAGGTGGTCGCCTTGGCCGATACGAATGTTGGATTCCGCGAGCTTGCGAAGGGAGATGCCGAGCTGCTCTCTCGTCGGCACGAGAATCGCGAAGTGGTAAAGCCCGGTCGCCGATCTCTCGGGCACGAGTACCGCGTCCGGAAGTTGTTCCAGCGCGAGGAACACATTTTCCCCGTCCACGGTCATCAGCGCGACGTTTCCTTCTTGCTTCAATACCTTAAAGCCAATAATATCCGAGTAAAAACGCACCGAACGGGCCAGATCGCGCACCTTCAGCTTCAATTCCCCGAGCTTCGTATCCGCATGAATGGAATAGGACATCGTTAACATTCCCTCTTTCGCATGAACTAAATTACTTATTGTAAGTAACTATACATAATCATCTGAGGGATGTAAAGCGGATGGATGAAAGCGGAGCGGCTAGAAGTAGCTTTCCCGATTCGGATTGTTTTGTTGCCTCTCGAGCGTTTTCATGAACGAATATCTTAAGAGGCCTTTGGCATTCGCGATAGCCAAGTCGCCGCAGCGCTTCGCCTCCTCGATTTGGCCTTTGCGGAACGCGGCATTCGCGTCCAACGCGAACAGAACGGCGGGTTTCTTCAAGCGGCTCTTCGCCGTCTCGAATGCTTTCCAGTCTGAGCGAAGCAAGGCGATATGGGCGAAAAAAACGTAGCGGGTGTCCCGGTGCTTGATACGGGAGGCGAGTTGCGCCGCGGCTTCCGCGTTCTTCCATTCGATCTGAATGTCGGTCATAATAATGATTCTTTGCTGTTCGTTCTTAATGTTGCGGGCGACGGTCGCCGCATGAGCGATGTTGCCGTTCATCAGATCGACGCCCGCTTCATAGAACGGGTTTCTGACCGCCTTCTTTAAGTAAGCTTCTACTTCCTTCGGGTTGTTCGAGAAGCGCAGGACGTAAATCGCGTGCGCATACACGACGAGAATAGAGAAGACAAGTATCGATGCGAAGAGGACGATGGCGCTCAACGGGGTAAAGGCCTCAGTCCCTTTCGCACCGTACCAGATGCCTACGACGATTCCGCCAAGAAGCAGAATCGTCCATTTGATTGCAGATGCCATTTCTTTTCCCCTATTTCATAAGATTGGTGCAGATTGATGAATGAAGTATAGCATCTGATCGATCCGCGATATAGCGCACTTATTTTACCAGCGAAATGCTGATATTCTCCGTCGCTTTCTCATATAGATAGCGATAGCGGCAGCATCGATGCGGAGGGATTCGGATGGCGATCAAGCCACTGGCATTAAAGCGCGGGGATACGGTCGGGATCGTCACGCTGGGCAGCCCTCTCGCGCCGGAGACGATCGACGAGCGGATCGCGTATTTGGAGTCGCTTGGCCTCAATGTCATCCTCGGCCGCTTCGTATACGCCGCGAACGGTTTTCTCGCCGGTACCGACGAAGAACGCGCCGATGATCTGATGAGCATGTTCGCGAACGACGACGTCAGGCTGATCTTGCCGACGCGCGGCGGCGTGGGCGTGGCGGGCATTTTGCCGTATTTGGATTATCGTTTCATCAGGTATCATCCGAAAATCGTCAGCGGCTACAGCGACATCACGGTTCTGCTTAACGCGCTTACGCAGCTGTCAGGCATCGTGACTTTGCATAGCTTGCTGCTGATCGACTTCAAGCCGAGTACGCCGCCGTACAATTTCGAACAATTTTTCACGGCAACTTCTTCGTCCGTCGTTCCTCGCCCGTTAACCAATCCGGAAGGGACGCCGCTTATAGGAAAAGTGCCCGGAATCGCGAGTGGGCCGATCGTCGGAGGGAACCTGACTTCTTTCGTGGGCGCTCTCGGCACGCCGTTCGAGGTCGATACTCGGGGGAAAATCCTGCTGCTGGAAGAAGTACACGAGCCCGTCAACACGGTGTACCGTTATTTCGAGCAATTGAAGCTGGCAGGGAAATTCAGGGATTGCAACGGCATCTTAATGGGCGAATGCACGAGCTGCCAGGACGCTTACGGTAAATCATACGACGATTTCATCGATGAATTCATCGTGCCGCTCGGCAAACCGTTGATTATGAACGTGGCATCGGGGCACGGCGTATACAAAATGGCCATCCCGATCGGAGCTTACGCGACGATGAACGCGTACGACGCGACGATTACGCTGCTGGAGGCGGCGGTTAGCTACTAAGGAAAGCGAAGGAGAATAGGCATCGCATGTTCATCTAGACGTCCGGATGGGAACGATAAGGGTAGGAACTAATCGATGGAGGGACAAGCATGAAACGTTCGACAGTTATCGCTTTGGTCGTCGGAGCGCTCTCGATTATCCTGATTATGGCCGCCGTGAGCTCTTACAACGGTCTCGTATCGTCCGAGACGGCGGTGGACAACAAAGAAGCGCAGATCGACACGCAGCTTCAACGCAGGGAAGACGTAATTCCGAACTTGGTCAACACGGTCAAAGGCTACGCCGCTCACGAGAAAGAAGTGTTCCAATCGATCGCGGACGCTAGAAGCAAGCTAGCAGGCGCGGGCACGACGGAGGAGAAGTCCGAGGCGAACGCCGAGCTCGAAGGGGCGTTAAACAGGTTGCTCGTCGTCGTCGAGAATTATCCGAATTTGAAGGCGGACGCCCAGTTTACCCGCCTGATGGACGAACTGTCCGGCACGGAGAATCGGATCGCGGTCGCTCGCCAGGATTATAACAATTCGGTGACGACGTATAACACGAAGATCAAGAAATTCCCTGCGGCATTGTTCGCTTCGATGTTCGGATTCGATAAGAAAACGTTCTTCAAGGCGGCTCCCGGCGCGGAAACCGTGCCCGAAGTGCAGTTCTGATCATGGCCGCCTATCGTCGCGAATTCAAAGAAGCCGTCTTGCTGTCGCTACTCCTCGCGTCTGCATTCGTATCCTTCTTCGCGGGGGCGCGGCCGGCCGTCGCCGCTATGGATTACGGCGTGTACGTGCAAGACGAAGCGGGGATTCTCCCTCGGCAGACGAAGGACGAGCTTTACGGTCGCGCCGTCTGGCTGCATGAGCAGACGGGGACGGCCCAAGTCGGCGTCGTCACGGTCAAATCGCTTAAGGGAAGGACGCTGGAGGAGGTCGCGGTCGCCCGGTTCCGCTCGATGGGACTCGGAGACAAAGAGCGGAACGACGGCGTGCTATTGCTCTACGAAGCCGAGACCCGGCACGTGCGGATCGAAGTCGGCTACGGCCTCGAAGGCCGGATTACGGACGGCAAAGCCGGGGCGATTCTCGATCGTTACTTCGTCCCGAATCGGGACGCGGGCAGATTGGACGTCGCTTTCTCCCAGACGCAAGGAGCGCTCGTTGGTGAAACGGCGGCGGAATACGGGCTGGACGCTTCCGGCTCCGTGGAAGGCGTTCCGCCCCTGTCGTACGGTAATGACGACGGATTTTTTCAAGGGATGCCCGGTTACGTGAAGTTCATTCTCGGGATCGGCATCGTGTTGTTGCTCGTGCTCGATTTCAAGCTGACGGGCGGCGCCTTCACCTTCTTCCTTCTGAACATGTTCGGCAGGAGGGGCGGCGGCGGAGGCGGCGGAGGCCGGGGAGGCGGCGGCTCTTCCGGCGGTGGCGGCGCGAGCAGGTAAGCGGATTTCGAAAAAGCCCTGAACGAGAATCGTTCCGGGCTTTTTGGCTTGTACAGGGAAGGGGGCTTGTCCGTCCAAATGGAAAAATCCATTAAAAACTCACATTTCGGACTGATGCGGCTAAGTAAATGAATTTGTCCATTAAATTCTGCAGTTTTGAATGGAATTCGAAGAATAAGGTCGAAATAAATGGACTTTTCCATTTCGTGAGCGAGTTCGGAGCAATACGCAGCGAATTAACTGGATTATTCCATTCCGTATGGTACGGAATCGCGAAGTCGCATAACGCACCGAAAGCTCAGGCAGGAACGAGACCGCCGCACGTAGAATTGGATTAGGCAAAGCGAGAAAAATGTCGAAACGCGGAATGACGGAGAAAACGGACATGAAGAACAAGTGGTGGATCATCGCGATCGTGCTCGCGGTATTTTCGCTGGTCCGATTTGTCTGGATGGTTGGAGATCCGTCCGGGAAATATGCCGCGAAAGACGGTACGCTGGATTTGACCGGCTGGCAGGCCGATTCGGGCAAGGTCCTATCGCTACGCGGAGAATGGATCTTCTATCCGGGAGCGTTGCTGACTCCCGAATCGGGTCTTCCGTTAGACGGAGCCGTGCCGGGAGTCGTGTCGCTTAAAGTGCCCGGAGGCTGGGACAGCGTGGTCTCGAAGGACAAGAAAACCGCATACGGCTACGGGACGTACAAGCTGACGATCAAGCTGCCGCCCGGCGACGACAAGCCATACGCTCTTAGGGTGCAGATCGTAAGAACCGCGCACAAGCTGTACATCGACGGCAAGCTTGCCGGACAACGGGGCGTCCCCGGGGTTGACCGGATATCGACGGATCCCGAAGTCGAGCCGTACACGGCGAAGTGGACGCCGATCGGGAGCACGACGGAAATCGTCTTCGCGGCAGCCAATTTCGATTACGGCAGATTGGGCGGCCTGTTCGAAGACATCCGGTTCGGCGAGGCGGGCGCGGTCGATCGGGAGACGAAGCTGCGGTCGGTAGGCAACCTGTTCTTCATGGGTTTCTACGCGGTGAGCGGGCTGTTTTTTCTTATCCTGTACGCATACCGCAGAGAGAGAAAGGAACTGCTGTATTTCAGTTCGTTTTTCTGGTTGTCGCTGCTCTTCTGGGCTACGCACGGGGAAAGGCTGCTATTCTGGTTATTTCCGGGCATCGACTACGACTGGCAGACGAAATTGCAGACGTTATCGTCATTGGGACTTTACGGTTCGCTCTTTCTATTCGCGTGCGCGATGTTTCCGGAATACGGACGCGCCGGAACGCAGAGAACGCTTCTGGCGATCTTGGCGACATCCATTGCGTTCGTCTTGGCGACGGATGCCTCGGTGTTTTCCCGGTTCGAGCAGTTGCTGATGCTCCTCGACGCCCCGATGTTTTTCTATGCTTTCGTCGTTCTCGTCTCCGGAAGCTTAAAGCGGGGAGAAGGCGCGGTCTACACGTTGATCGCGGCCGCTTGCCTACTGATGGAGAGCGTCTTGCAAGCATTGAACTACTGGGGTTATTCCCCGGGAGTACCCGTTCCTCCGCTCGAGAGAATCGTGTTCGTCATTGCGATGGCGCTCTATATCGCCCACCGGTTCTTCACCGGCATGAGGCAAATCGAAGTGCTGTCGAACCGGCTTCTCGTCGCGGACCGGCTTAAGAACGATTTTCTCGCGAATACGTCCCAGGAAATCCGCTTGCCGCTGCACGGGATGATCAATCTCGCGCAGTTGATGATCGAGGAAGGCGAGGCGGGCTCGCGGGACGAGGGCAGGCAAGAGCGGCTCGCGTTGCTTGTGACGACGGGCAGAAGACTCGCGTATATGTTGGACGACATTCTCGATTTGTCCAAGCTGAACGACGGCGGGGTGGAACTGAAGCTTCGCGCGGTCGATATCCGGATGGCGATCAACGGCGTGCTGGAGGCGATGCGATATATGGCCGACGGCAAAATCAGCTTCGCGAACCGGACGGAACCGGGCGTCCCGCACATGTTCGCGGACGAGCGTCGCCTGATGCAGATTCTGTTTAATCTGCTCCATTACGCGATCAAAGCGGGCGCGAAGGGCGTCGTGTCCGTGCAAGCGGAGCCGGATGGTGGAGGCCGGAAAACGCTTGTGTCCGTGAGAGCCGCCCGCGAAGGGCTGCCCGAAGCGACGGAAACAACGGATACGTCGGAAGTGAGCCTGGACATCAGCCGCAAGCTGATCCAGCTGCTTGGCGGGGAGCTGAAGATCGGAAGCGGCGGTGCCGACGGGGACTTCTTCATAAGCTTCGCGCTGCCGGCGGCGCCCGTCTCCGGCGCTTCGAAAGGCATAGAAGAATGGGGAAGGCGGAACGAGATTGCCGCGACGAAGATAGAGGACGGATTCGCCTCTCCGAGCTCGCACGGGAGCGCCGCATCGACGGACGCGCCGCAAGCGCTCGTCGTGGACGACGATCCGGTCGCGCTCCGCGTCATGGCGAATTTGCTTGAGCAGGAAGGGCTGAGCGTCGTCGTCGCAACGGACGGACTTCAAGGCTTGAAGGAACTGGAAAGCGGCGGCGATTGGGAGCTCGTCGTTCTCGACGTCATGCTTCCCGGCATGTCCGGATACGACTTGTGCCGACGCATTCGCATGACCCGTTCCTTCTATGACTTGCCGGTACTGTTCTTGACGTCGAGAAACCAGCCCGCGGATCTGCTCGTCGGATTCGACGCGGGGGCGAACGACTACGTTACCCAGCCGATCGATGCCTCCGAGTTCCGCGCGCGCGCCAAGACGCTGCTGAAGATGAAGCGGTCGATCGGCGAAAGGCTCCATATGGAAATGGCATTCATCCAAGCGCAGATCAAACCGCACTTTCTGTACAACACGCTCAATACGATCGCCAGCTTAAGCGAGACCGATCCCGACAAAACCCGCGAGCTGCTCGTCGGCTTCGGCAATTACCTGCGCAGTAGCTTCGATCTCAGGAATCTGGATAAACGCGTACCTTTCTCCAAGGAATGGGCGCTCGTTCAATCGTATTTGCAGATCGAGCAGGCCAGGTTCGGAGACCGGATGCGGGTCGAGGTCGATCTGCCCGAATTCGCGGAGTTTTATTTGCCGCCGCTGTCCGTTCAGCCTCTCGTCGAGAACGCTTTGAGGCACGGCATACTTCCTCGTTTCGAGGGAGGGAGCTTGACGATTCGGGTGAGCAAAGAGGAGGGCGGCTACCGAGTCCGCGTCATCGACGACGGCGTCGGCTTTCCGCCGGGCAAGGCGGAAGCGGTGCTGTCGGGCGACGCCCGTGCCGGCGGCATCGGGCTTAGAAACGTACATCGCCGGTTGATCAACGTCTACGGGGCGGGACTGGAGATCGCGAGCGAACAAGGCGTCGGTACCGAAGTCGGCTTCGCCATTCCGACGATTCGGACGAACGAGGAGGAAAAAGGATGAAAGCGATCGTCATCGACGACGAAGGCCCGGCGCTGGATAGCTTAACGCGCCTATTGGAACGCAACGGGATCGACGTGGCCGGATCGTTCCGCGATCCGCGCGAGGCGTTGAAGCAGCAGGGAAGCCTCCGTTTCGACGTCGCCTTCGTGGATATCGAAATGCCCGAATTAAACGGTCTGGAGCTTGCTGCGCGATTGCAGACGTCGAAGCCCGACCTGCAGATCGTATTCGTTACCGCCTACGAGCAATATGCGGTCGAAGCGTTCGAGCTGGACGCCGCGGATTATTTGTTGAAACCGGTCCAACTCGGCCGGCTCGACATGACGCTCAAGCGGCTGCGCGCCGCTGCTCGCGGCGGTTCCAGTGATGAAGGAAAAGCTTCCTTGCATACGATTTGCCTGCTTCAACGTCTGGGCTTCCACGATGCGCAAGGAAGCCTGCTGGACATTCAATGGCGGACGGCGAAAGCGAGGGAGTTGTTCGCTTACCTGGTTCATTGCGGCGATAGATCGCCGAGCAAGGACGAGCTGATCGACACGTTATGGCCGGACGGCGACGTCGATAAAGCCGCGACGCTGCTGCATACGAGTCTGTACCATATTCGCCAGACGATGAAGAACGCGAACTTCCCGCTTAAGGTCGAGTACAAGGAAGGCAGATACCGGCTCGTGCTTCCGCAGATGACGGGCATTGACGCTTCGCAATGGGAGCAAGCCGTAGCGGTTGCCGCGGAGGTTGGAGACGCCGATAAATGGCAAGAGCTTCTGTTGGAAGGCTATCGCGGGGATTATTTGGAGGCGGAAAGCTTTCTGTGGGCGGAGCCGGAGAGGGAGAGGGTGCGAGCCTTGTGGTTAGAAGGCGCCTTGAGATTGGCGGGCTCCTTCGAAGCGAAGGCATCCGCCTCCGGAGGTGAGAGCGCGAAAGCGATAGCGATCTACCAAAAGGTACAGTCCCGGTTTCCGGAAATCGAAGACAGTTATTTCGGGCTTATGCGCCATTACGACGCTCTCGGGCAATCGTCCGAGGTGTACCATCAATACGCGAATCTCGTGCGCATGCTCGGCGACGAGTTCGGCATGCGTCCGAAGCCGGACATCCAAGCTTGGTTCGACGAGTGGTACACCGGCAGGTTGGCGTAGGCTGTTCAGATTTTGTTAAGTTTCCTCCGGTATGATTCAATGGAGGCGTTGCATCCGCGGCGGCCTACTTGAGAGTTTCAGCACGGAGGTCATTCCGATGGCGAGAATCATGGTCGTGGACGATGCCGCGTTTTTAAGGGCTATGCTGAAGGATATATTGGTTGGAGCGGGCCACGAAGTCGTAACGGAGGCGGCCAACGGTCAGGAAGCGATCGATAAGTACAAGGCGATGCGCCCGGATCTCGTGACGATGGACATTACGATGCCGATCATGGAAGGCTTGGAGGCGGTGAAGGAAATCCGCAAGCTGGATCCCGGCGCGAATATCGTCATGTGCTCGGCGATGGGTCAGCGAAGCCAAATTATCGAAGCGATCCAAAGCGGGGCCAAAGATTTCATTATCAAGCCTTTCCAGTCGGCGCGCGTGCTCGAAGCGGTGAGTCGGGCGATGGACGGTTGAAGGAGAAGGCCAAGCGCAATTCGATTCCGCCTATTAGATATTCCAACCTCGTTGCCCATTCGGGAGCAACGAGGTTTTATGTCGTACAGGAAGCGATTTCGAAGATTCGAACGCGAAAGCTCTTGCATTTGTTATGATGAAAATGATATAACAATATTAACTATGCGATCTAAACGTTTAAATGATTACGGGGGGGCGTTCGTAAAGATGGAAAAAGTCGGTATCAAAGAAATCGCTGCCCAAGCGAACGTTTCCATCGCCACCGTCTCTTATGTTCTGAACGGAACGCGCAACGTGCGATTGAATACGAAGGAACGGGTTCTCCGGGTCATTGAAGAGCTCAATTACAAGCCGAACGACATCGCCAAAAGCTTAAAGAGCAAAAAAACGAACACGATCGGCGTGATCGCGGAAGACGTCACGGTATTTAACGTTCCTGAAATCATCGACGGCATTAACGATTACGCGGACCGCCACGATCTGCATATCGTCCTGACCAACCTGAGGCTTCACAGGAGGGTGGGTCATCATTATGCAGATGTGGAAGCCTACCGCAAATATGCCGTGAATGCCGTCTCCGACCTGCTTGCGAAGCAAGTGGAAGGCATGATTTATATCGGGATTCATCCGCGCGACGTGACCGGGTTGATTGATACCCAGGGAAAACCGATCGTTTACACCTACTGCTACGCGCAGAATGATCTTTCCATTCAATATAATGACGAGCAAGCTTCTTATGACGCGGTTCGCTACCTGTTTAACAAGGGACATCGCAGAATAGCCGTGATTACCGGCCTGATGGACTCCATTCCTTCGAGGCTCCGCTTCAACGGCTATTATAAAGCGATTACGGAATATGAACTGCCTTTTGAACCGCAGCTGATCAAGGTAGGGGATTGGGGATTGGATTCGGGTTTAAGACTCACGAAAGAATTGCTGGAGCTGTCCGAACCTCCGACCGCCATTCTCGTCATGAATGACGTGATGGCGGTCGGTACGTTGCGGGCGGCACGGGAGAAGGGGGTCGGCGTTCCGGAAGACTTGTCGATTATCGGATTCGATAACCGGGAATTCAGCGATTACTTGAATCCGCGTATCACCACGATGGCTCTTCCCCTGCACGAGATGGGTTATTCGTCGATGAGGTCGCTTCTTCGTCTTGTCAATGGGGAAGACGCCGACCCGGAGCAAGTGCCCCAATGCGTATTGCTGGAAAGAGATTCGGTGGCGCCGCCTAAGAGGTAGACGCGTCTTGAGGCATCTCTGAACATTGGATTTTGGAAGGTTTCCCATACTCCCCATTCCGACTTCGATAGAGGCAGAAACGGCTTCTTCAAGGAATGGGGCGTTTTTTTTGTCTCCGAACCAGGCAAGGAAACGGTAGTCAAATGAATGGTATCGATTGTAAAAAAAAGCGCTTGCAACAAGTTCTACACCTGTGATATAAAATAGTTAGAAAATTATTTAAACGTTTAGATTCCGAGTGAAACCGCAAACAGCCCTACATTAGCGTAATCACGGGATAATGGATCCAAACAAGCAAGAGGCTAGAGTTTCACGAGTGATTCGACAAAAATATGCAAAACTACGCACGTTAATCTAAACGTTTAGATTCTGGTTGCGGTCACCGTGCATTTTGTCATCTTGCCTCCGCTGCCTTTGAAAGCGATTTCTTAACGATCGGCTATAATCCACAAAGAGGGATTTGGCATATAAAATCATTTTGGGGGATGAGGGAATGCGTAAGAAAGGGATTTTGTCACTGGCTTTGATTCTGCTTCTCGGCATGATGTTGACCGCTTGCGGAGGCGGAAACGATAATTCAAGCCCATCCGCTTTACCGTCCGATTCGCCTTCTGCTTCCGCGAGTCAGCCGGCTTCCGAATCGCAACCGGCGTCGAGCCAAGCGCCGGTCGAGCCGACGAAGCTGACGCTGTGGACGTTCGTGCAGCAGCACGCCGACTTCTACAAGTTCATGGCGGACGAATGGAACAAGAATAATCCGGATACACCGATCGAGTTGGACGCGCAAAACATTCCATACGACGACATGCACACCCGTTTGCTGCTCGCGCTGCAATCCGGCGAAGGCGCACCGGACTTGGCGGACGTCGAACAGAGCAAATTTCCGAACTTCATGAAAGGAGAAGCGCAGCTGGTGGAGTTGAACGATATCGTCGAACCGGAAATTCCTAACATCGTGAAGTCCCGAGTCGACATTTACAGCAAAGACGGAAAATACTACGGGGTCGACATGCACGTCGGCGCGACCGTTATGTACTACAACAAAGAATTGATGGATAAAGCCGGCGTGAACCCGGATGATATCAAATTGTGGTCCGATGTGGAGAAGTACGGCAAAATCGTCGTCGAAAAAACGGGCAAACCGTTCATCACTTTCGAAGGAGCGGGCAACTGGTCCTGGTGGCCGGCGATCAATCAACTGAAGTCGGACCAAGTCGGGCCGAACGGCGAAGTAACGGTTGACGACCCGCGCAACATTCGCGCAATGACGTTCTTCAAGAAGCTGGTCGACCTCAAAATCGCGGCCATCGCTCCGGGAGCGGGTCACGACACGCCGGAATACAAAGCCTACATGAACGCGGGCAGCGCCGCATCGGTCTTCATGCCATTCTGGTTCATGAACCGTTTCACCGACGAAATGCCGGATCTGAAAGGAAAAATGATCATCCGTCCGATGCCGGCATGGGATGAAGGCGGTAACCGCTCGGCAGGTATGGGCGGTACGGGCTTGACCATTACGAATCAATCGAAGCATGCGGATTTGGCGAAGCACTTCCTGGCCTATGCTAAATTATCCAAGGAAGGCAACATCCAAGTGTGGAAGCAACTCGGCATGGACCCGATCCGCACGGAAGTTTGGTCCGATCCGGCGATGAAGGAATCGAACAAGTTCACCGACTATTTCGGAACGGACATTTTCGATACGCTGATCGAGATCAAGGATGAGATCTATCCGGTTAACATCCGCGAGATTTCGCCAAAAGTGTTTGACGCCGTCCGCAACGACATCGTTCCTAAAATATTCCAGTTCGGCAAAGAACCGGAGAAAGTCATCAAGGAAGCGGCCGAGCAGCTCCGCAAAGGTTAATCCTCATCCGATCTTTACGTATTGAGCATACGAATCGCTGGCATCGCCGGGCGCAATTGCCCGGCATGCCGGTGATACTTCTGAGCCAAGCAGAGGAGGGATAACTTGCAGCCAGAGAAAGTGAAGTCCGGATGGGGCAGTTCGCAGAAGTTAGCCCCCTACTTGTTCATCATGCCGTTTATCCTTTCTTTTTTGCTCTTTTTTTCATACCCTCTCGTGAAGGCGGTCGTGATGAGCTTTCAGAGCGTTCTGCCGGGGGAGATCCGATTCGTCGGATGGGCCAACTACGAAAAATTGATGAACAAAGATTTCTTTACGGCGCTTTACAACAATACCAGGTACACGTTCTGGACGCTTCTGGTGCTTATTCCGTTGCCACTCGTATTAGCCGTTTTTCTGAACGCCAAAATGATGAAGGCGCGCAATTGGTTTCGAGCTTCGCTGTTCATTCCCGCTTTGACTTCTATCGTCGTCGCAGGGATCATCTTCCGTTTGGTATTTAGCGAGCTGGACGGAGCGATCATGAATTCTTTCGTTCACCTGTTCGGAGCGTCCAGTAAAAAATGGTTGCTCGATCCGACGCTCAGCATGTTCGCTTTGGTTTTTCTCGCGACATGGCGCTGGGCCGGGATCAACATGCTCTATTTTCTCTCGGCGCTTCAAGGCATTCCGCGGGAATTGTACGAATCCGCCGAAATCGACGGCGCGGGCACGATGGGGAAATTTTTTAAGATTACCGTTCCGCTTCTCAAGCCGATCTCCGTTTACGTGCTCACGATTACGATCTACGGCGGTTACGCCATGTTCACGGAAAGTTACATGCTATGGGGAAGCAGAGGCTCCCCGCAAAATATCGGGTTGACGATGGTCGGATACATTTACCAGCAAGGGTTCCAATATTTCGACCTCGGGTTCGGCTCCACGGTGGGCCTGACGCTGCTCGGGATCACCCTGATCGCAAGCCTAGTGCAGTTAAAACTGTTCGGCTTGTTCAAAAGGGAGGAGTAGCGGAATGCCGGAAAAACGCAAATGGTCGATCTCCTCCGTCTTCCTGCTCTTGTTGTTCGTCGGCTTGGCCGTTATAGCTTTGTTTCCGCTGTACGCTCTGTTTCTGGCTTCAATTAAACCAGCCTCGGAATTGTTCCGTTACGGATTAAACGTAAGGTTGGATTTCGATGTCATGACTTTAGCAAACTACAAGGCCATTTTCGCCGCAAAAGGCGGTTCCGAGAGTTATTTCATTTGGTATAAAAACAGCCTCATCATTACGCTGCTATTCACATTTATTTGTTTGCTTCTATCATCGATGGTCGGATATGGTTTGGCGATGTATTCATTCAGAGGCCGAAATCTTGTCTTCATTCTCGTGCTGGCCGTCATGATGATCCCGGTGGAAATCATTATTCTTCCGCTATATACGCTTTCCATTGACCTCATGATCATTGATTCCATCTGGGGCGTCATCCTTCCGTTTGTCGTAGCACCGCTTCCGATTTTTTTCTTTCGACAATTCGCGCTCGGGCTGCCGAAGGATTTCATGGATGCCGGAAGAATAGACGGATGCAGCGAAATGGGCATCTTCTTCCGGATCATGGTGCCATTGATGCTGCCCGCTTTCGGAGCGATGACCATTTTGCAAGCGTTGTTCAGCTGGAATAACTTTCTGTGGCCGGTTATCGTACTTCGTTCGCAGGATCATTTTACGCTTCCTATCGGGCTTACCGCCTTGCTGTCGCCGGTCGGCAATAACTATGAGGTACTGCTCGCCGGGTCCGTATTGACGATCTTGCCGATCTTGATTCTGTTCTTGTTTTTCCAAAGATTCTTCATTGAAGGATTGACGGTTGGAGGCGTGAAAGGCTAGGAGCAGGCGTTGGGCATTTAGAGGAGAGAAGGAGAGAAACGGGTGGAACAGGAAATGCAGGTCAAACAGTTCGGGTCGTCGTTATTGCGGTTGAATCGGGTGCGGATTGAAGATCCGTTTTGGTCCGAATATATTAGGTTGGTCCGGGAAGTGGTCGTTCCCTATCAATGGGAAGCGTTGAACGACCGGGTACCGGATGCGGAGCCGAGTCATGCGGTTCGCAATTTCAAAATAGCGGCGGGGATGGAGAAAGGCGAGTTCTACGGGATGGTGTTCCAGGACAGCGACGTGGCGAAATGGCTCGAAGCCGTCGGCTATTTGCTGGATCAGCGGCCCGATCCGGAGCTGGAACGAATCGCCGATTCGATCATCGACATCATCGATGAAGCCCAGCAGGCCGACGGCTATCTGAACACTTATTTTACGCTTAAGGAGCCGGAAGGACGCTGGACGAATCTTGCCGAATGCCACGAGCTTTATTGCGCGGGGCACATGATCGAAGCGGCGGTAGCGTACGCGAAAGCGACGGGCAAGGAGAAAATTCTTCAGGTCGCCTGCAAACTGGCCGATTGCATCGGGGAGGCGTTCGGCCCCGGCGACGATCAGATTCATGGATACGACGGCCATCAAGAAATCGAGCTCGCTCTCGTCAAGCTGTATCGGGCAACGGGCAACGGGAAGTATTTGGAGCTGTCGAAGTATTTCCTCGATGAACGCGGGAAGGCGCCTCATTTCTACGACGAGGAATTCAAGCGAAGGGGCGGGAGTACGCATTTCCCGAGTTTGCGAATCGCGAAGGATAGAGCCTATAGCCAAGCTCACCTTCCCGTCAGGCTCCAGAAGACGGCGGAAGGCCACGCGGTGAGGGTAGTCTATATGTGCTCGGGCATGGCTGACGTCGCGGCGGAAACCGGGGACGCGGAGCTGCTTCAAGCTTGTCGGGATTTGTGGTCGAACATCGTACGGCGGCGCATGTACGTGACGGGGGCGATCGGATCGATGGCCCAGGGCGAATCGTTCACGCTCGACTACGACTTGCCGAGCGATTCCGCCTACGCGGAGACGTGCGCGTCGATCGGGCTGATCTTCTTCGCGCACCGAATGCTGAAGATCGAGCCGCGTAGCGAATACGCCGACGTGCTGGAGCGGGCGCTCTATAACACCGTCATCGGAGGCATGTCCCGGGACGGCAGACATTTCTTCTACGTTAATCCGCTGGAGGTTTGGCCGGAAGGCAGCGCGAAAAACAAAGTCTTCGAGCACGTGAAGGTCGAGCGCCAACAGTGGTTTGGCTGCGCCTGTTGCCCGCCCAATATCGCCAGGCTGCTCGCTTCTCTTGGGTCCTATGTCTACGACGTGAAAGGCGGCACGATCTTCGCCCACTTGTACATCGGGGGAGAAGCCGTCTTGAATGTCGAAGGGGAAGCGGTAACGATTTCTCAGCATTCGGAGTTGCCTTGGGAAGGCCGCGTCCGGTTCGAGATCGGCCTGGAGAGGCCGACAACATTCGCGCTCGCTCTTCGGGTGCCGGATTGGAGCGGCGAGCCGCACATCTTCGTCAACGGGTCCCCCGTTCCGCCGGAGCAATTCGCTTCGGTCGACGGTTACGTCTATATCGATCGCGTATGGCTGGACGGTGACATCGTCCACCTCACCCTTCCGATGGAGGTACGCCGCATGAGAGGCCATCCGCTCATCCGCGAGACGATCGGCAAGGTCGCGATCCAGAGAGGACCGATCGTCTATTGCGCGGAGGAGGCCGACAACGGGCCGAACCTGCACCAGCTCGTTCTCGATCCGATAGCCTCGGATGGAAACGGCGATCCGGACGACGCGGGCGCGAAGTTTCAGCCCGATTTGCTCGGAGGGGTGCTGACGATCGCGTTGCCCGCTTATCGCATCGATGACGGCGGGTGGGAGCAAAGCCTGTACCGACCGGGAGGAAACGTTCGGCTTGAGCCGTCGACGATTCGTTTTATCCCCTACTTCGCATGGGCGAACCGGGGAGCCGGGGAGATGAAGGTATGGGTGTCCGAGAGAGTTAACAATTTTCCTCCGCTAGAGCGGCAGGAAATTTAGAATAAGGAAGAAATACATTAAGTTGGAGGGGATTATGTGAAAGCAAGGGAGAACGGGTCAATGAAAGCAGGAAAGAGACTTGGGGTAGGTCTGCTCGCAGCTGCAATGGTATTCGGTGTCGTAGGCTGCGGGAACAACAACAACGAGACAAACAGCGCAGCTCCATCGGGAAGTGCTTCAAACTCGCCGGAGAAGTCGCCGGAGAAATCGCCAGAGAAATCGACGGAGAAGGTCAAGATTACTTATTCGATGTGGGGAAGCGCGGAAGAAGGAAGCAAAACCCAGGAAGTGGCGGACAAGTTTAATGCTTCCCAAGACAAAATCGAAGTCGAAGTGCAAGCGATTCCTTACGAAAACTACATGACCAAGTTGAATACGCTGGCAACGGCGAGCCAATTGCCGGATACGGGGATGATGCGGGAGGATGGCGTCATCCAGTGGTCTAGCGAAGGAATGCTGAATGATCTAAGCGCCATGTACGAAGGAAGCGATAGCAAGCCGCTGGATAGCCTGGCTTACAAATATCAAGGCAAAACCGTAGCTTATGCTTCCGCCAATGAAATCCTCCTCCTTTACTACAACAAAGACATGTTCGACAAAGCAGGCGTGCCTTATCCTCCATCCGTACTTGATAAAGCATGGACATGGGACGAATTCGTAGCAACGGCCAAGAAGTTGACGAATGACAAGAAAGGCAAACATCCTGGCGAGGATGGCTTTGATTCGCAGAGCATCGTTCAGTATGGCGCATCCGTCGAAAATCTGACGTGGCAGTTGGAAGCCTGGACGCTTAGCAATGGCGGCGGTTTCTATTCCAATGACGGTACAGAGGTTAGAATCGGGGAAGACGCCAGTACAGAAGCGATTCAGAAAGTCGCGGATCTGTACTTGAAAGATCATGTTGCCCCGTTGTCCGTCGGACAAACCGATGATGGCATTCAGCGCACCATCATTGCAGGAACGGTTGCCATGGCCACGAACGGTGCATGGAACGTGGGAACCAGCCTGAATGCGTGGAAGGATGCAGGTAATCATTATGGCGTTGCCGTATTGCCTTACATGAAGGATAAGGTTACCCTCAACACGGGCGGTGCCAATGTCGTATTCTCCCAGACCAAGCATCCGCAAGAAGCGATGGAATGGCTCAAATGGTACAACCAAGAAGAAAACAACTGGGGACTCATCTCGTCGGGCATTTGGATGCCGACGCTGGATAAGTGGTATAAGGATGAAACGTTCACCCATAAATGGGTCGACAATCCGAACTTCCCTCCGTATGAAGAATACAAGTCTGCGGTAGTCGATTATGCGCGATCCTCCGCCGCGAGACCCGCTTCCTGGTTCTTTACGAATCATACGACGGACTTTAACACCTTGCTCGGATCGACTCTGGGTGATGTTTGGACCGGAAAAACGACCGCCAAGGACGCCATTACCAAAAATCTCGAAGCTTTGAAAGCAGCCAATAAAGGCGAAAAATAAAGGATAGGAAATGGAAGGATGACCGCCAAGATCACTCAAGTGGCGGTCATCCTTCAAACATGAGGTGGGGAGCGAGATATGGAAACATTTAATAAACCGCCGCAACGCCGTTCCCGTATTTATTCGAGCGAGGCACGTGTTGCATATATATGCTTGATTCCTGCCTTCCTCGGATTGATCTTCCTGACTTATCTGCCTCTTCTGGGCGTGCTGGGAATCAGTATGACGAATTGGACAGGGTTAACAAAACCCGAATTCGTCGGCCTCCATAATTATATCAAGCTATTTACCACCGACCCGTATATTAAAGAATCGATTATAGCGACGATCTACTTCGCCGTTTTATCCGTAGCCGGAAGCATGATTTATTCGCTTTTCATCGCGATTCTGTTGAACCGTAAAATTCCGGCAAGAGGTTTCTTCAGAGCTGTATTTTATGTGCCGTTTGTTTTGCCGGCAGCCGCCATTTACGTAGGATGGTCCTGGCTTTACGAGGCGAATTTTGGTTTCTTTAACTATCTTCTCTCCGAAATCGGATTAAATAAAGTTCTCTTTATTGCGGATTCCAGATATGTAGTCCCTTCTCTCTCGTTGATATCGGTCTGGCTGGCGGGGAACTTGATCGTTATATTTTTGGCCGGACTTCAGAACGTTCCAATCGTTTATCATGAAGCGGCTGAAATGGATGGCGCGAATGGATGGAAACGTTTCTGGCATATCACCTTGCCCAGCATTTCGCCGATCATCTTTTACAACTTGTTGATGAGTCTAATTGCCAATCTCCAGGTCGTTACGCCGGCCCTTTCACTGACCAACGGCGGCCCGGGCAATTCTTCCCGATTCATGACTTATCTGATGTACGATCAGGCTTTCGTCAATTACAGGTTGGGCTATGCCTGTGCGACGACCTTTATTATTTTCGTCATCCTTGCGGGCTTTACTGCTATATTGTTCAAGACGTCAAATCGATGGATCTTTTCTGAAGGGGGCGACGACAAATGAGCGAAGTAGCATTCGGCAGACTAAAGAGCAAGAAACGCAGTAATCAAACGATGAACATCATAACGCTTGTAGTCGTCGTTTTCTTTGCCTGCCTCGTACTCTTTCCTATTTGGTGGATATTCCGTACGTCTCTGATGACGAATGCCGAGATTTACAAATTTCCGCCATCTCTAATGCCGGCAGATTGGCTGTTTTCCAACTATGAAAAAACACTGAAGGTATTCAAGTTTTGGAAATATTTATGGAATACGATGGCGATTATCGTTCCTTCCTGTTTGGCGGGAACGTTTACGGCCACCTTATGCGGATATGCTTTTGCAAGGTTACGGTTTCGGGGCAAACGGTTGCTCTGGGCCCTTTGCATCGGTTCTATGCTTTTGCCTGCCATGGTTACGCTCATTCCGCTGTACATCGGGTGGACACGGGGGCTCGGGATTCATGACAGCTATCTGCCATTGATTCTCCCTTATTTCTGCGGCGGCGGCGCTTTTAATATCTTTTTGATCCGACAGTTCATCATCTCCATACCGAGAGAACTCGACCAAGCGGCAACGATAGACGGCGCCGGATACTTCCGCATCTTGTTCAGCATAATTATCCCGGCGATCAAGCCTGCCATGATCGTCGTCGCGTTGTTTATCTTTATCGGCTTATGGAACGATTTGCTCCAACAGATGATTTACATTAATTCGAGCGAAAAATACACTATTGCGTTGGGGCTTACCAATTTTAGAGGTCAATTAAAGTCAGACTGGTCGCTGACGATGGCGGCCACGTGCCTGTCCTTTGCTCCGGGCGTCATTTTCTATCTGATCGGTCAAAAGTATTTCGTAGAGGGAATCACGATGACCGGAATAAAAAGTTAGTCCGGCAGACTGTCCAGGAAACGATTCCTTATCCGTGTAAGCCATTCCTGCGCCCCGAACTCCGTCATTCCGTCGCTGCTCATCATCGCGGTGCGGGGAGCGGGCAGCGTGATCGTCATTTTCATGGCCGGCATGCAGGACGTGCCGCAGTACCTTCTCGAGGCGGTGGAAATCGATGGCGGGGGATGGTGGAGGAGGCTGAGGTCGGTAACGATCCCGCTCATGTCGCCCGTTATTTTCTATAATATCGTTCTGGCGTTCATTAACTCGCTGACGGCGTCGCGCAGACGTACGTGCTCGGCCGCAACGGAGGCGGACCCGATCAGAACCCGTTCACGTTCGTCGGCGTATGGAGTCGGTGCCGGCGGTCATGTTCGATCCGCGCCTGCCGCCTTGCGGTAGGCGCTTGGCGTTTGTCCGGCATGATTCTTGAACGCGGACAAGAAGGAGGCGATGTCCTTGTAGCCGACTTCCTCGGCGATCGCGGCGATCTTCAGCGGCGTATGGCGAAGCAATTCGCAGCTTCTGCGGATTCTCATCGACTGCAAATAGAGATGGAACGGCTGGTCGGCATGACGGAGGAATAAACGCTGCAGGTGGCGTTCGCTCCACAGGCTGACCCGGGCGAGGCGGGAAAGCGTTAACGGTTCGGCCATATGGCTTTCCATATAAGCGAGCAATTGATCGAAGCGATCGAACTTGCGGGAGGCCGGAGAGGGAGCATCCGATCTGGCGCGTAAGGCGACGACGAGCAGCTGGAGCAGCAAGGCGCACAGGAAATCGTTCGTTCCTTGGCGGGGAAGCGAATATTCCCGGTGAAGCTGTAGGAACAGCTTACCGATCGCGTCGTCCGCATCCCGCAGCGTGTAAGAGGAGAGCCGGCCATCCTGCATGAGGCGCAGGTCGGCGAGCAGAGCCGGGTCGGAGGCGATACCCGCCAGCTTCTCCAGCAGACGGGGCGAGAACAGGCAGTTATAGACGATAAGCGCTTGCTTGTCCGGGTTCGTCGACGCCGGCCGGAACACGTGGGACGTGCCGATCGGAATGAAGATCAGCTGGCCTTTGGCGGCTTCGCGTACTTCTCCGTCGATATGGTGAAAACCGCCGCCTTCGGCGACGTAAGCGAATTCGATGAAATCGTGATCGTGCAGCGGAATATGGAACGTTTCCGTTGCCCTGTTCACGTAGAGAGGGAAACCGTCGTCGAAAAAGTGCTCGGACTTGAACGTCTGGACCGATCGGATCATGCGAATCACTCTCCCGGTATTGATTTGTCGGTCCGGATGAAATGTCCGTTATACCTAGTAATGATGTCCGAAATACCGCAATACTTAACTTGATGATCATTATATCATAGACGTAAATCCCGAATATCCGAAAGGAGCTATTTAGGTCTATGATCGAGATTAAGGACTTGCTATGCGAATACAAGGATCGGCCGATCGGCATCGATGTCGCAATCCCCAGAATCAGTTGGAAAATCATATCCGACCGGAGGGCGACGGTGCAAACCGCGTTCGAAATCGAGGTCGCGGAAACCGAAACGTTCGAGAGGCTGGCGTGGTCGTCCGGGAAAGTGGCGTCTACCCAGTCCGTTCACGTCGAACTGGAGGGCTTAAGGGTCGTTTCCCGCAAGCGCTACCATTATCGGGTGCGGGCATGGGAAGGCGAAGGCTCATCTTCCGCGTGGGCGTCATCCTACTGGGAGACGGGCGTTCTGGACAAAGCGGAGTGGCGGGCGAAGTGGATCGCGGAGCCGCTCGCGGCCGGAGAAGCCGAACCGGACAGAAGTCCTCTCCTTCGCAAAGCTTTCGAGGCGAAGGGCGGCGTGAAGCAAGCCCGCATTTATGCGACGGCGCAAGGGCTGTATGAACTGGAGCTGAACGGCCGCAGGGTCGGGAACGACTATTTCACGCCAGGGTGGACGAGTTACGGCAGCCGGCTTCAAGTGCAGACCTACGACGCGACGGATTTGTTGACCGCGGGAGACAACGCGATCGGCGCCGTGCTCGGCAACGGGTGGTTCAAAGGGAATCTGGCTTGGGACGGGCAGAAAAATATTTACGGGGACAGAAAAGCGCTGTTCCTCGAGCTGCACATTTCCTACCTCGACGGCACGGAACAGGTCGTGCTGTCCGACGGAAGCTGGCGCGCCGCGGGCAGTCCGATTCTTCTGTCGGAAATCTATCACGGCGAAACGTACGACGCGCGGCTGGAGCTTGAAAGATGGAGCCGTCCCGGCTTCGACGACGGAGAGTGGAAGGCGGTCGATCTAATCGATCGTTCGAACGACGCGCTAATCGCCCAAGAGAACGAGACGGTGAGAAAGCAGGAGGAAATCAAGCCGATCGGCATGTTCTCGACGCCCAAAGGCGAGACCGTTCTGGACATGGGGCAGAACATGGTCGGATGGTTGAAGTTTACGGTGTCGGGAGCTGCCGGAAGCGAGGTGGAAATCCATCACGCCGAAGTATTGGACGCGGACGGGAACTTCTACGTCGACAACCTGCGCGCCGCGAAGCAGACGATCCGTTACGTCTTGAAGGGCGGAGCGTCCGAGACGTTCGAGCCGCGCTTTACGTTTCAAGGCTTCCGCTACGTCCGGCTGATCGGATTCGGGGACGCGATTTCGGCGGACGATTTTACGGGCATCGTGCTGCATTCCGACATGCCGCGGACGGGAAGCTTCGCCTGCTCGGATCCGCTCGTCAATCAGCTTCAGCACAACATCGAGTGGGGGCTGAAGGGCAATTTCCTCGACGTGCCGACCGATTGCCCGCAGCGCGACGAGCGCCTTGGCTGGACGGGGGACGCGCAGATGTTTATCCGCACGGCAACGTACCTGCGCAACGTAGCTCCGTTCTTCACGAAGTGGAGCCGGGATTTGAAAGCCGATCAGCGGGAAGACGGGGGCGTTCCGTTCGTCGTTCCGCACGTGCTGAACGCGGGCTCGTTCTCGTCGGCGGCATGGGGGGATGCGGCGGTCATCTGTCCGTGGACGATCTACTTGAGCTACGGGGACAAGCGGATTCTGGAAGAGCAATACGATAGCATGCAAGCTTGGATCGGTTATATGCGAAGCCAAGGAGAAAATGAATATTTGTGGAATACGGGCTTCCACTTCGGCGATTGGCTCGGGCTCGATTCGAAGCCGGATTCGTATATCGGCGCGACGGACAGGGACTTTATCGCGACGGCGTTCTATGCTTACTCGGTCTCCCTCGTGCGGAAAACGGCGGAAGTGCTCGGGAAGGCGGAGGACGCGGCGGCTTACGGAGAACTGTACGAAAGGATCGTAGACGCGTTAACCGAGGAATTCGTTACGCCGTCCGGCAGATTGTCCGTTCCGACCCAAACCGGTCAAGTGCTCGGGCTCATGTTCGGGCTGCTCGAAGGCAAAGCGAAGACGCGCGCGACGGGCAAGCTGCTGGAGCTGCTCGAGGAAAGCAAGTTCCACCTGACGACCGGCTTCGTCGGCACGCCTTACTTGAACCACGTGCTAAGCGACAACGGACTTACCGATGCGGCTTACAAGTTGTTGTTCCAGCAAGATTATCCTTCGTGGTTATACCAAGTGACCAAGGGAGCGACGACGATCTGGGAGCATTGGGACGGCATCAAGGAAGACGGGAGCTTCTGGAGCCGGGACATGAACTCGTTTAACCACTACGCGTACGGGGCGATCGGCGATTGGCTGTACCGCGTCGTCGCGGGCATCGATACGGCCGAAAGCGGGGCGGGCTACAAGCGGATTACCGTCCGTCCTCGGCCGGGAGAAGGATTGACATGGGCGGAAGGGCGGCTCGAGACGATGTACGGGGAAGTTCGCTCCAATTGGGAAAAGGAAGCGGACGGAGGCGTGCGGCTCGAAGTGACGATTCCGGCGAATACGTCGGCGGAAATCCGGTTGCCGGGGGCGAAGCTGGACGCTGTGACGGAGAGCGGCGACGCGTTGGCCGAAGCCGCGGGCGTCCGGTCGGCGAGTCAAACGGGCGGAGATGCCGTCTTGGAAGTCGGCTCGGGCAGCTATACGTTCCGCTGGTAGTCGTCGCCATATCGCATAGAAAAAGAACAATTTCCGGATGCTGTCAACCGGGAATTGTTCTTTTATAATAGAGTCGAATGGGAAAACCGAGCAGAAATGCAAAAAGGAAAAGGGGACGTCATCGTGGAAGGCGCGTACAAATCCAAGCTTACCGAAGATCAGCTGAATAGAGCCGTCAAGCCGATCTTTAACCGGGAGATCAGGAACATCGAAGAACTGGCCGACGGCTGGGCGAACAGCGCTTACGCGATCGAGCTCGACGACGGCCGGCGGGTCGTCCTGAAGGCGCGTCCGTCTTCGGAAGTACGGCTTATGAGGTGCGAAGTCGATACGATGAGGACGGAAGTCCATTCGATGCGGCAGTTGGCCGAGGCGGACCCGACTTATCCGATTCCGAGCCTCTACGCTTACGACGATACGTTGCGGGTGTTGCCCGTCGAATACTTCGTCATGTCCTACATGGAGGGAACGCCCTACAACAAGGTCAAAGGCGAATTGCCGGAAGCGGATCGTAACGCGATCGAGGTTCAACTCGGGGAGCTGAACCGTCGAATTAACGAGGTCAAGGGGCCGCGATTCGGTTATTACGCGCGCCCCGATCACGCGACGTGGCGGGAGGCGTTCGCGGAGATGATCTACGGCGTGCTCGAGGACGGCAAGGAGATGAGCGTCGAGCTACCGGTTCCTTACGAAGAGCTGGAGAGGGAAATCGGCCGCCGGCTGCACGTTCTGGACGAGGTGACGGAGCCGAGGCTGGCGCATTGGGACCTATGGGACGGCAACGTGTTCGTGAAGGACGGCCGAATTACCGGTATCGTAGACTTCGAACGGGCGATGTGGGGCGACCCTCTTATCGAGCATTACTTCGGCAAGTTCAATCCGTCTCCGGGTTTCAGGAGGGGCTACGGCAGAGCTCCGGCGACGCCGGCCGAGCTGGCCAGACGAGAGCTGTACGATCTATTTCTCGATCTGATCCTCGTTATCGAATGCTCTTTTCGAAAATACGAGGACGAGGGGCACATTCGTTGGACGAACGAGAATTTGGCGGAAAGCTTGAAACGGTTTATGAGAAAAGAGACGTTATCGTGACGCAACCCCGGCAACAAGTCGCGATTTCGGTCGTAGGCAGCATCAATATGGATATCGTCAACGAAGTTCGGGAGCATCCGCGACCTGGCGAGACGATTCACGGCTTGTCTACGTCGTATTACCCAGGGGGCAAAGGCGCGAACCAAGCGGTGGCCGCGGCCCGCGCGGGCGCCGGCACGGCGATGGTCGGGGCCGTCGGAGATGATGTCTTTTCGGGTGAATTGATCGCTTCCCTCGACCGCAGCGGCGTCGACACGGCGTCGGTTGCTCGCAAGGCCGGCACGTCCGGGCTTGCGTTTATCACGGTGGACGGAAGCGGAGAGAACAGCATTATTTTATCGGAGGGCGCGAACGGACAACTGACGCCGGACGACGCGAGAGAATTCTCAAGCCGGGCGCGGATCGCGCTGCTGCAGAATGAGATTCCGTGGGAGGTCAACGCTTACGTCCTTCGGGAAGCGCAAAAAGGAGCGGTCAAAGTGATCTATAATCCGGCTCCCGCGCGTCCGATTCCGACTGAGGCCTATCCTTGCATCCATACGCTGATCCTGAATGAAACCGAAGCCGAGGAGATCGCGGAAACGAAGGTCGGCGATGATCCGAACGGCGCGGAAGCGGCGGCGGACGTGCTGCTCGGGCGAGGCATCCAAGCGGTCATCGTGACGCTCGGATCGGGCGGCTGCTATTATAAGGACGCGTCGGGCATCGCCGAGCGAAGGGAAGCTTACCGGGTGAAGGCAGTCGACACGACGGCGGCGGGAGATACGTTCATCGGGGCTTACGCCTGCGCTCTGACAGAAGGCCTGTCCGTACGGGAACGGTTATCGTTCGCTTCCGCCGCAGCGGCGCTGGCGGTTACCGCCCATGGCGCGCAAGTATCGATTCCGGACAGGGTCGCGATCGAAGCATTTATGAATGCGCGATAAATCGACGCGACTTAAGCCGCCCCAATAATACTCCTTCATCAAACCTTCATACAATTTTCATCATACCTTCATGCAGCTTCGGCTCGCATAAGGTATGATTTTTCTATACTCGGACATCTCATATGAAGGAAGTGTTTCCCACATGCGCAAAACGATCATCATCGGCACCGGACCGGCGGGACTGACCGCCGCGATTTATTTGGCTCGCGCCAACTTGAACCCCCTCGTCATCGAAGGTCCAGAACCGGGCGGACAATTGACGACGACGACCGAAGTGGAAAATTTCCCGGGCTTCCCGGAAGGCATCATGGGCCCGGAGCTCATGGCGAACATGCGCAAGCAAGCCGAACGGTTCGGCGCGGAATTCCGCACCGGCTGGGTCAATAAAGTCGACACGTCCAAGCGTCCGTTCAAGCTCGAAGTGGAAGGCCAAGGGGAGCTCGAGGCGGAGACGCTCATCATCTCCACGGGCGCTTCGGCCAAGTACCTCGGCATTCCGGGAGAACGCGACAACGTCGGCCGCGGCGTCAGCACGTGCGCGACTTGCGACGGCTTCTTCTTCCGCAACAAGAAAATCATCGTCGTCGGCGGCGGGGATTCGGCGATGGAGGAAGCGCATTTCTTAACGAAGTTCGCGTCCGAGGTCGTTCTCGTGAACCGTCGCAGCGAGCTGCGCGCTTCCAAGATCATGCAGGACCGCGCTCGCAACAATCCGAAAATCAGCTGGAACCTGAACCGCACTCCGCTTGAAGTCGTCAGCGGACCGCTCGGCGTCACCGGACTAAAAGTGCGTAACAACGAGACGGGAATCGAAGAAGTCATCGAGACGAACGGCCTGTTCGTGGCGATCGGCCATACTCCGAACACGAAATTCCTGGAAGATCAGCTCGATACCGACGAAACCGGCTACTTGCTCGTCAATCCCGGCACGACGGAGACGAACGTTCCCGGCATCTTCGCCTGCGGCGACGTGCAGGATAACAAATATCGCCAGGCGATCAGCGCCGCTGGAACCGGCTGCATGGCGGCGCTAGACTGCGAACGTTTCCTCGAGGAAGCGGAATCCGCCGTCCACGCGTAAGCTTGAGGCGATCTCGCTATAATAAACGGCCCCGGACGTCATCATCGATGACTGCCGGGGCCGTTTCGTTTAATGATCCGGCTCGTTCTCGGCCTCGCATGCTCGTTCAGCTTGATCGAGGGCGGACGAGTATTCTTCTTCGTTGTCCTCGGCCAGCTTGCTGCCGAATTGATCCAGCCTGCCCGGGCTGGCGGCGGGGCCGTCGTTGTCCGGTTTGTTGTTGCGTCCCGTCAATCGTATCCCTCGCCTTCTTTAATCGTTCCCCGAATTGGCGTTGTTGCCGTGGCTTTTCTTGTCGGACGTTTTCGTTTTCGTGTTTTTCCTCGATTGGCCCTGTTGCTTGGACATGGCGCATCCTCCCTTCGGAAAGCGGATAGCCATAATGTGCTTCCGCGAACGCCGATCCATACGGGGAGCGTCGGTAAACGTCCGTTATTCGTCCGCGAGCCGATAGCCGACGCCGCGGACCGTCGCGATATACCGCGGTTCCTTCGGGTCGTCCCCGAGTTTGCTGCGCAAGCTGCGGATATGGACGTCGACCGCGTTGCTGCCTCCGAAATACGATTCGCCCCACACTTCGTTCATGAGCGCTTGACGGCTCATCACTTTGCCGCCCCCGGCCATGATCGCCCGCAGCAGGTCGTATTCCGTCTTCGTCAAGTCGACGCGCGATCCGGCGCGGGCAACCGTCATTCGCTCGGCGTCGAGGGAAAGTTCCTTGAACAGGAACGTCCGGTGCTCCCCGGGAAGCAGCGAAGCGTCCGAGGCGAGCCGTTCGATGACGGCGTAGACGTCGTCGATCGATCCCGGCCAGACGACGCGTTGTTCGCCTTCGGGAACGGCCGCGTCCATCGAAGAGACGAGGGCGAGGACGGGAGACGTTCCTTTCGCGGGAAGCGCGGCGCTCATCGACTGCGGCAATTCCGCCGTCCGGTCGATAACGATGATGTGCCCCTGCACCATGCCGAGCAGCGGGTCGTCCGCATGATGGAGCAGCAGAACGTCGTAGCAGCGATTAGCCAGCTCTGCGACGAGGGAGCGAAGCGACGCGGGTCGCGGGCTTACGATCAGGATTCGGTTCGTAATGACGCAATAGCCTTGGTCGTTCAAGACGTTGTCTCGTTGCTGCTGCATGAGCCGCACACCCCCTTAAATAGAATGCGTTCTTCCGCCAGCGCGAAGCCGGTCTGTTCCGCGACGGCGCGAAGCCACTCGGCGGGAGGCGGCACGCATGTTTCCTCCACTTTGCCGCAGGCGGTGCAGACGACGTGTTGGTGGTCGTCCGTCCGGGCGTCGTACCGGCAAGCGCCGTTCTCGAGCTTCAGCTCGTGAATCAAGCCTTCTTCGGTCAAATATTTCAACGAATTGTACACCGTCGCGTAAGCGAATTGGTGACCGTCCGCCTTTAATCTTTCGATGATGTCCGACGCCGTCGGATGGTCCCCCGCGGAGGCGAGCAGATCGTAAATTTTCTTGCGCTGCAACGTCATGGCTCCGGCTTTTCGCATATCCGTCCACCCGGCCTTTTTTAATTTAGAATTAGTTTAAGTTTAATGAATCGCAAGGCAACAGTCAATGAGGCGGCTGCTCCCGTTCGAGCAAAAACGGCAAAGGTTGCCAAGGTCTTGCCTTCGGCGCATAATGGCGTAAGAGAGGTGAGCGGAATGCTTCGAGTGGTGGCCGTGAACGATAAACGGCAATGCGTGGAGGGTATCCCGTTGGAGCGTCTGAACGACGGCGACATCGCATGGTATTGGGTGGATTTCGATTGTCCGACGGACGACGAGATCCGGCTCTTGGACGAGTTTTTCGGTTTTCATCCGCTGGCGATCGAGGATTGCCTGCACTTTCTTCAGAGGCCGAAGGTCGATCATTACGGCGACACCCATTTTTTCGTGCTGCATTCGCTGAATCCTGAGACGCAGGAAGCGGAAGAGGTCGATTTCTTCCTCGGGCCGAGGGGCATCGTGACGTTTCACTTGGCCGCATCGCAAGAGGTCGAGGAAGTCGGCCGGGCGATCGGAAGGGCCGTCGCGCAAGACGGAACCGATCAAACTTATGTCGCCTATAAGCTGCTGGACAAGCTCGTCGATCAGTATTTTCCGGTGCTGTACAAAATAGAAGACCAATTGAACGACCTGGAGGCGCTGGGGGAGAGGGATGCCGACATACAGGCGCTGACGGAGCAAGTGTACGACATCCGGGCCGACCTGCTGCGGATCCGCCGGACCGTATTCCCGATGCGGGACTTGTTGTACCGGGTGCTGAACTCGAATAAAATTCCCGGGGTAAACGAGCGGCTCGCCTATTTCACCGATATTTACGATCATTTGCTGAAGCTGACGGAGATGATCGAGTCGAACCGGGAGATGACGGCCGACCTGAGGGACAGCTACGATTCGCTGAGATCGAACCGGATGAATTCGATCATGAAGAGACTGACGGTCATGACGACGATCTTCATGCCGCTGACGTTCATCGCGGGCGTGTACGGCATGAACTTCGTCCACATGCCGGAGCTGGAATGGCATTCGGGTTATTTCATCGTGTTGGGCGTTATGGCGGGGCTCGGGCTGGGCATGTACGGGTGGTTCAAAGCGAAGGGCTGGTTCGATTAACGACGGAATATGTCACTTATCATTACATTTTGCGGGAATTAAATACGGATTTTTGTGAACGAGCCAACTTGTGTTATATTATATAACATAACGTTGGCTTTTTTAGGTTGAGGTCATGCTGCGGGAGGGGATTGCATGCGAGACGAAGGGATGTTGGATACGATCATCCGGGGCGGGCAAGTCGTGTTGCCCGATCGCGTAACCGTGGCGGACATCGGCATCAAGGACGGCGCGATCGCCGAAATCGCGCAAGAAATCCGGCTCCCGGCCAAGGAAACGATCGATGCCGCGGGACGGTACGTCATGGCCGGCGTCGTAGACGCCCACGTACATTTCAACGAGCCCGGGATGGGCGATTGGGAAGGCTTCAGAACCGGCTCCGCCGCGCTCGCGGCAGGAGGCTGCACGACTTATATCGATATGCCGCTGAACGGACTGCCGCCGACGGTTAACGAAGATGCGCTGAGAGAGAAGCTCGAAGCGGCGAACTCCGCGGGCTCTTACGTCGACTACGCGCTTTGGGGCGGGCTCGTGCCGAACAACCTGGACGATCTTGGCGCTCTTGCGGGAGCCGGGGTCATCGGGTTCAAGGCATTCATGTCCTACCCGGGAGAAACGGGGGACGGCTGTTTCAGGGAAGTCGACGATATCGCCCTGTTCGAAGGAATGAAGGCGATCGCGCTCCTGAACAAGGTGCTCGCCGTCCATGCCGAAAGCGAAGAAATCATCGTCGCGCTGTCCGAGAAGTTCCGCGGCCGCAAAGTCAGGACGTCGGCCGATTTCCGCGAAACGCGGCCGCTTGCCGCCGAGCTCGACGCCGTACGTCGCGTGTTGCTGTTCGCGGAGAGAACGGATTGCCCGCTGCATCTCGTCCACATCAGCAGTCCGCAGGCAGTGGACCTGATCTGGGAAGCGAAGCAGAACGGCGTGAACGTCACGGTGGAAACTTGCCCCCATTACCTCGTCTTCACCGACGAGGAGGCGGACCGGATCGGCGCGCTCGCGAAGTGCGCCCCGCCGATTCGCGGCCTGAGGGAAAGAGAAGGGCTGTGGGCGAGAATCGCCGAAGGCAAAATCGACCTCGTCGCATCGGACCATTCTCCTTGCCCGCCCGGCATGAAGCTGGGAGGCGACGATTACTTCGCCGTCTGGGGCGGAATCGCGGGCGCGCAAAGCACGCTCGAGCTGATGATCGACGAAGGACACTTCACGCGCGGATTGCCGTTGCCGCTTCTGTCGCGGCTCTTGTCCGAGGCGCCGGCCAAGCGGTTCGGGCTTTCTCCCCGGAAAGGAAAAATCGCCGTGGGATCGGACGCGGATCTGGCGTTGATCGATCCGAACGCCGATTACGTGCTGAAGGAAGAGCACCTTCAATACCGCCATCGGCAAAGCGTATACGCCGGAAGGCGGTTCCGCGCCCGCGTCGTCCTGACGCTGAGCCGGGGCGAGGTCGTCTATTCGCTCGAGGACGGCATCGGCGCGAAGCGCGACGGCGAATGGCTGCGCGCGATGCCGGAAACTGCTCGCAGAAGGCAGATTCTATAATATCGTCCTTGCAACGATAATCGCCCGAATCGTGCTCCCTCAGGAGAACGGTTCGGGCGATTCATCTTTGCGCGAAGCGGTCGCTATTGGCCGTTACATATGGACGCCGTAACCCGAGCCGTATCCTCGGTCGACGATTTCGTCTTCTTCTTGAATGTCGTGATTCACGTTGTCCTCGGATCCGCCGTTCTCCTGAATGTCCGTATAACCCCGATCAACGATTCCCTCCATGACTCCGGCGCCGTCGTCGTCGTAATAGCTGTCGTCGCCTCCTTGGAAGCCGGGCAGACGCCCGTTTTCGTCGACCTCCGTGTAGCCGCTGTCCTCCGACAGGTTATGGACGTCGAAAATATCGTTGTTCCCGCGATATTGCCCGAACCCGTCGGAAGCCTTCGGCGAAGGGACATTCTCGGACGTCGGCGCGGTCTGCCCTCGCGTGGCGAGCAGTTCTTGCATGACGGCGTCTTTCTTGTCGCGGACGCCGGGGATGGGCTCGATCCGTTTGACCTTGCTGAGCAGTTCCTTTAGCACGCCGTCTTTCTTCCCGTGCATCTCGCGCATTTGTTCTTCGGCAGTGTCCGGGGTATGGTTCTCATAGCCGAGAAGCTCCATCGCGGAAGCTTGCATGTTCTTCGTCGAGATGGCACGGCCTTGGGCGTCGCGCTGGCGAATTTTGTTTCCGTGTTCGTCGCGCTTTTGGATTTTCTTGCCGGTCGCCTCGTCCCTCGCGTGTTCGCCGGTATCCATGTCCGTCTCGTATTCGAATTGCGGCTTGCCGATGAACTCGACGCCGAGCTGCTCGACCGACACTTTGTTTTTCTGGAGCTGCTTAACGGTTTGCATCATCTGCCTCGACTCGGGCATGTAGTGGCCGCTTGCGTCGGAGACGAGCTCGACTTGCCCGTCGCGAACTTGCATCTCCCCCGCTCCCGCGACATCCTGGCCGGCAAGGAAGCTCGTATGATGGAACCGCTCCATGTTCGGAAGCTTCTGGTTTCGCAGCATTTCCTGCTTCTCCGGTTCATCGGCCAAGCTCGTGATCTGCGCCTTTCGATCGTCTTTGATTTGCTTGGAGCGGGTGCGGTTTTCCTTGATCGCATCGTTGGAATGGAATCCGCCCTGCTCGTCCATGACGAAAATATGGCGGTCCGGCCTTGAACCCATCACGGCGGCCCTCTCGGAGCCGATCGTGTTCAGCGAACTTCCGTCCGTCTTATTCTTCATCTTGCCGTGCTTGTCGAAGCTTCTCCCGTATTGGGCGCGCTGGCTTTCGTCGGCGTAGAACGTCGTCGAATCGATATCGACGCCGTGGATCGTCCCTTTCGGAACGACCGTTTGGTCGAACGCGACTTCTTTGTTGGGCTCCATCTCTAAGCCGCTGTCCGATACCCGCTTGGGCGGAAGGGACGGCTTCGGCCGAGGTTCGACCTCCGTCGCATTACTGCCGCCGTATACGCCGTCCGAGTACGAATCGTCGTCTTCGGCGACCGTGTCCGAGCCGCCTCCGACGTGGACGTCGTCCCCCGAATAGAACCCTCCGTCCCCCGAATAGAACCCTCCGTCGCCCGATTCGGTAGACGAAGGCATTTGCATCGGAACGGGCACGGAATAGCTGCTATACCCGGGCGGGACGGGCGTCGGAGCGGAAGTCCCCGCGTCGATAGGCGTTTCAGGTGCTAATTGTTCGTCTGGGAGCGTCGCGTACATGCCGTAGTTCGACCCGAGCTCCTGCGTCGCCTGGTTACCTATCGATTGCTGTAAGTTCAACGTGGGCTCCTGCTGGGGCGCCCGGTGATCGCCGATCGGGGCTCGTTCGCGATGCGATCCGATGATCGGCGCTTGGGAAGGCTTTGCTCCGATGAACGGCGCCCGCCCGCCGGAAACGGCGTTGCTGCGTTGCCTCGTCATGGAAATCGTCTCCAATAATCAACTTTGTTTCCATCGTACGATTTTTCGACGGTTCTCGCAATATGATCGGTGAGCGTTCACGTATCCGAGGGTTGGACTTTCGCCCTCGCCCTTGTCCATACGCCGCGCCCCGCCGGAGAATAATCTAGCAGCATAACGGTCGGCGGATACGCCGGGCAGGAGGAGGAAGCGTGAAGGTCGTCATCCTCGACGGAGGCTAAGGGACCCGCATCAGCGAGGAAACGGCTTTGCGGCCGAAGCCGCTGATCGAAATCGGAGACAAGCCGATTTTGTGGCACGTCATGAAAATCTATTCGTTCTACGGCCAGACAAACTGCAAAAGTGCAGGTTGATCCCTCCCTAATCGGCAAAATAACTCTACAACCTGCACCCACTACAGTTTGTTGAGTCGAAATGGAGCGTTTCTCGCGAAAAGTAGTAATTGGCCTGCATATTTGCAGTTTGTCCACGAACATTTGAATAAACGAGCCAAGCAACCTGCAAATTTACAGTTTGATTAGCACGTCGGGGCGCAAATGGAAAAGCGTGAATGGCAGTATGGAGAAAAACGATTCATGCTCGTTGGTTCGGACTTTCTCGATAATCCATGCCTTTGTGAGCAAGCTCTTTTCATGTAATATAGGTGAATACATAGAGGGGAGAGAGCGAAATGGCAATCAAAGCGGTCGTATTCGACTTCGACGGAACGCTTATGGACACGGAAACATGCGCGTACGACGTCTTCGCCGAAATCTACGGGGAGCATGGCCAAAGGCTGCCGCTGACGGACTGGGAGCGCAACATCGGCACGCACGACGCCTTCGACGTCTACGGCGAATTGGAAAGGCTGACGGGGCGGCCGATAGACAGGAAAGCGTTAAAAGCGAGATTCGAAGCGCAACACGTCGAGACGGCGCTTAAGCTCGGCTTGTTGCCGGGGGTAATGGAGCGTCTGGAAGAAGCGCGGCGGTCGGGTTTGACGATCGGTTTGGCGTCGAGCTCGAACCGGGAGTGGATCGAGAGCCACTTGCGCCGGCAAGGGATCCGCGACTATTTCTCCGCGGTGTGCACGTCCGACGACGTCGAACGGGTCAAGCCCGATCCGGCGCTGTACCGTCTGGCCGTCCGGAAGCTCGGCGTCAGGGCGGAAGAGGCGGTCGCCGTCGAGGATTCCGTCAACGGCCTGCGGGCGGCCAAAGCCGCCGGGTTGTTCGCGGTCGCCGTTCCGAACCGGATGACGGCGCGGATGGATTTCTCGGAGGCGGATCTCGTCGCGGACGGAATGAACGGATTTACGTTCGCGCAAATCGAAAAGGACCGCCCTTCGGCGGCCGAATAACGGCCTGAAGGACGATTCTCCAAGATACGGTTTCCCTATCGAATTATCGGATCAGGCCGCTGCGGATTTCGCGATGCTTGCCGACGATTCGGCGGAAGCGCTCCTCTTCTTCGGCGTTATCGAATCGGTCGCGAGGCACGATCCAGAATTGTTTTTTGCCGAGGAAGATATAGTAGAACGCTTTCGTCTCCCAGACGCTTTTGACGAGATCCCAGCTCGCTTCCGAATTCACGTCTTCCGAGCTGAGGCGGATGTCGTCCTCGCCGACGGAGATTGCGAACGTCTTGCGGTAAGTCGGATCGGTCGACAGCTTCGCGGGCTGCCAGAAAGCGGCGGTCACATACGAGAGACCGAGAATGACGAGGACGAACAAGGCGATCCACAGCAACGACGCGTTCGAGGTGAAGGCGTAAGCGACGATTTCGAGCAGAATGACGGCGAGCCCGAGGCTGTTCGACAGCCAGAAGCGCAACGAATTGTGGTGATAACCTCGCAGCGCCCGAGTCAAATAGTCGCTGTATTTGTAAGTGATGTTCAAAGGGATTTCCTCCTATGTCAGTCCTTGCGTTAGGCGAGAGCGGATTTGGCGCGTTGCAGCGCGGCGATGATTCTGTCGAGCTCGGCGGCGTCTTCGACGAACAGGGAGACGTATTTCGGACGGTATCCGCTCGTGGACAGCTCGATGTGCACTTGCTTTTTGTCGTTGTCGGCGCGAATATCGATAAATTCGGATGAGTAGATCATTTCGTTCGGCATCGTCGAACCTCCGGATTAAATTAATCAAACTATACCATATTTCGGGTCGACGGGTGAAAAGGACATGTCATGCCGCAGCGAACGAGCTGGTACGTACAAGTGGCGGGTATGCTATAATGGCTCCAATCCGCAAGAGATGAAGGCTGCACGCGGCTATCAATCGCCGGTGCAGCCTTTTTTTGCATGATGGGCAATCTATGGGGCGGAAGGCATGCGGGACTTAGTAAAAAAACGCAAAAAATGTGCGTTTCCGTGAAAAGACTTCGGCCGGCTTTCCCTCCTATGATGGGAGGGAAAGGAAGCAAACCTATGGGGATCGAAGCGGAAGAAAGGAGCCGTCCGGTGAAAAAATCGGTTTTGTTCATCGTATATGGACTCGTGACTTGTATGTTCATGCTCTTTTTCTGGTACTTCGGCATTCCGGAGGACAAGCAGTACAAATGGGACCAGAACTCGAACGGACTCGTCGGGGACATCGAAGATAGATACGTGATGGTCACGTTCCAATCGGGGCTGGATTATTGGCGCAGCATCATGAAAGGCTTCGAGGACGCGGCGCGGACGCTGAACGTGACGCCGGAGTTCAGGGGCGCGACCCAATACGACGCGAACGAGCAAATCACGGTATTGGAGCAGATCATCGCGAAGAAACCGGCGGGCATCGCCATTACGGCAATCAACCCGGAAGCGTTAAACGTAACGATAGACAAGGCGATAAATGCCGGCATTCCCGTCGTCCTGTTCGATTCGGGCGCGCCGGGCAGCAAAGCGTACTCGTTCCTCGGGACGGATAATTATAGCGCGGGCGCGCAAGCCGCGCGGCAATTCGGGCGGCTTGCGAACGGACGCGGCAAAGCCGCGATCATCACGCAGCCGAACCAGTTGAACCACGAGCAGCGGACGAAGGGCTTCGCGGAGACGATCGCGGCGGAATTCCCGAATATTCGCATCGTAAAAATCGCGGACGGGAAAGGCAGCGTGCAAGGCTCCATGCAGGCGGCCAAAGCGATCATCGAGCAATATCCGGACGTGGACGGCTTCTTCGCGACGCAAGCGAACGGCGGCTACGGAATCGGGCTCGCGCTGAAGGAGATGGGGAAGGAACAAAGAAAAATCGTCATCGGCTTCGATACCGACAAAGGTACGCTGGATATGGTCAAGGATGGGACGATTAACGTGACCTTGGCGCAAGGAACGTGGAATATGGGCTATTGGTCGCTTATGGAGCTGTTCCATCAGCACCACGGAATCGTCCAGCCCGACAGCGAGGACATGAACGGAGCGCATCCGCTCCCGCCCTTCATCGATACCGGCATTACGATCGTTACGCGGGCTAATGTAGAGAACTATTACGCCAAATGAGAAGCGGGGAGGATCGACCGTGCATTCCGATAACCGACAAAACCGCTCGTTCTGGCGAAGGCTGCTGCCGGGAAATATGCCGATCCGGTACAAGCTGCTCGTCCATTTTTTGCTGATCACGATATTGCCTTCCCTCGTGCTGGGCGTATTGACCGATTGGGTCGTCAACCGGACGATCGAACGGCAGATGAACGAGAATACGCTGCAATTGATCTCGAAGGTGAACCGTTCGCTGGAGTTTTACGTCGGCAACGTTCAGAATACGACTTATTTGATGAGTTATAATCCGCAAGTCCGCCAATTTCTCTATGAGAACAGACCGGTTCAATCGACGAAAGACGTCGCTTTGGAATTCATGAGAGGTTTCTCTACGCTGCAAACGGAAATCGCAGGCATGCTCGTCGTTAATTCGCGCGGCGAATATTTGAGCAACGACATGTACGCGCGGTCCTCTTCCAAGGACCTCACGCTGGAGACATGGTATCAGGAAGCGGTCGCGAGCAAAGGCATTTTTAAGATCATCGGACATCCTTACGGACGCAGCGTGACGACCCATGCGAATTATAAGGACGACGAAGTCGTCTCCGCCGTCAGGGCGATTCTCGATCCGGACACGCAGAAGGTGATGGGGGTCGTGCTGATCGACTTGAAGCTGCGGGTCATCGTCGAAGCGGCGCACGACGTTCGGCTAGGCAAAACGGGTCTTCTGATGGTCATGGACGACACGGGATCGCCGATCTACGTGCCCAAGCAGCTCGGATTTCAGTCCATTCCGTTCGAGTGGATACAAGGGCAACCTTCCGGACAGTTCGTCAAGACAGTGGGCGGGCGGGAGCTACAGTTCATTTTCCGCCAATCGACGTTTACGAATTGGTCGACGATCGGGGTTTTTTCCACGAAAGAGGCGGCTCCCGAAGTCAGGCAAATCCGGTTGTACGTCGGCTTGTTCGTGTTCGTCGTCTGCCTGCTCGGCATTACGGCGTCTTTCATGTTATCGCACGGCATCTCGCGTCCGATTCAAAGGCTCAAGGACTTCATGCATAGGGCGGAGTCGGGCGATCTGACGACGAGATACTGGGGCGACGCGATGGACGAGATCGGGATGCTGGGCCGCAGCTACAACAAAATGCTGACGAAGATCAACGATTTGCTGCACTTGACCGAGAAGCAGGAGCGGCAGAAACGCGAAGCCGAATTGCGGATCTTGCAAGCCCAGATCAAGCCGCATTTTCTGTACAATACGCTGGATACGATCCACTGGATGGCCCTCAAGCAAGGGGCGAACGACGTCTCGGAGATGGTCGAGGCGTTATCGAAGCTGTTCCGCATCGGTCTGAGCAAAGGTAACGAGTTCATCCCGCTAGCCGAGGAATTCGAGCACATTCACAGCTATTTGCAAATCCAGAAGCTCCGTTATAAGGACAAGCTCCAATACTCGCTGGAGCTGGATCCGGATATGGCCCATATCCCGGTGCTGAAGGTGATCCTGCAGCCGATCGTCGAGAACGCGATCTACCACGGCATCAAGGAACGACGGGGTCCCGGACGCATTCAGGTGAAAAGCGCGATAGAGGATCGGCATATTCGGTTGACGGTCATCGACGACGGGGTCGGGATGAACGAGGCCGCGCTCGCGAAAATGAGAACCATGCTGCTGGAAGATCCGGCGACGAAGGTTCAGTCCGAGAGCACGGGCTCGGGTTACGGGTTGTCCAACGTTCAAGCCCGTCTGCGGTTGACTTACGGAACCGCGGAAAGCGGCATCGAAGTGAAGAGCGAACCGGGAGTCGGCACGAGCGTAACGTTAACTTATCCGCTTCAAGGGGAGGAAAATCGCTCATGAACGAGACAAGCTGGAAAGTGATCCTCGCCGACGACGAACCGATTATCCGGGAAGGCATCCGGGAAGCCGTCGATTGGGAAACGCTCGGTATGCGCGTCGTCGCGGAAGCGGAGGATGGCGAAGAAGCGCTGGAGCTGGCGACCTCTTTGGGCGTCCATGTGATGCTCGTCGATCTCAACATGCCGATCATGAACGGACTTACGCTCATCCAGAACGTGATGCAGGTGCTTCCGGCGTGCAGAATCGTGATTATCACCGGCCACGACGAGTTCAATTACGCGCAGCAAGCGGTCCGTTTCGGCGTGGCCGAATATTTGTTGAAGCCGGTTAATCCGGCGCATCTGGCAGAAGTGTTGCGGAAGATCAAGCTAGAGCTGGAGCAAGCGCATGAGCAGGAGAAGCACATCGAGCTCGCTTCGCGGCAAATTCGCAAAAATATCCCGCTGCTTCGCGAGAGGTTTTGCAACGAGTGGATCGAGAACGCGCTTAGCGAGCAGGAAGTGATCGAGCAGCTGCGGTTTCTCGAATTGCCGGATAAGCCGCCCGCGATGCTGGGCATCATACGTTGGCCCGAGATCGATCTCGGCCACTCCGTCCGTCCGGAACGGGAGCGCCAGCTTATGCTGTTCGGGATCGAGAACATCGCGACGGAAATCGTCTCTCCGCACCCGGTCGTCGTCTTTCGCAACGCTCTCGGCTTCATCTGTCTGATCGTCTGGGATACCCGGGACGTCGCCTTGTTCCATGCCGTCGAGCAAGCGGTCGTCGAATACTTGAAGCTTCAAATCATCGTTCATGCGGAGCCGGCGGACAGCGAGGCGGGGGGAGTCGCCGCAGCTTACGACAAGGCGCGCGGAGGCGTATACAAGGAAGCGGCGATCTCCCCGCTCGTGAGAAGAGCCAGGCAATATTTGCGCGATCATTACGGGGATCCCGCTCTTTCCCTCGAAATGACGGCCAAGTCGATCGGCGTGTCGTCCGTCTATTTGAGCCGATTGTTCAAGCAGGAGATGGGAACGAGCTTCGTCGCGCTGCTGACGCAAATCCGCATCGCCATGGCGGTCAAGCTGCTCGATTCGACGAATCGCGGCATGGCCGACATCGCGGAAAGCGTCGGCTACGAATCCCAGCACTACTTCAGCACCGTGTTCAAGAAGACGGTCGGCGTGTCCCCGATCCGGTATCGCAAAGGCGAATCTTACGAAGAAGACCCAGAATAAACCAAAACCATTCTTCACTCGCGAGAATGGTTTGTTTTTTGAAAAAAGTTGTCGTTATCCTCGAAAGACCCGATCGTGCTCCCATGATAAATTTGATCTAGTCCAAATAACGAAAGGGGAACTAGAAAAAGATGAAGAAATATTCCTTAATTGCTCTCACACTCGCATTCATGCTTCTTCTCGCCGCGTGCGGCAGCAACAATGGCAACAACGGCAACAGCGGCGGCAATAACGCCCAACCTTCCGAAAGCAGCCAATCGGCCGCAGGAGAAAAAGGCACGATCGGCATCGCGATGCCGACCAAATCGTCCGAACGCTGGGTGAACGACGGCGCGAACATGGTGAAGGAATTCGAAGCGCTCGGCTATAAGACGGATCTCCAATACGGCGAAGACGTCATCGAGAACCAAGTTTCCCAGATCGAGAACATGATCACCAAAGGCGTAAAACTGCTTGTTATCGCTTCCATCGACGGCGAGTCGTTGACGGAGGTGCTGCAAAAAGCGGCGGACGCGAACATTCCGGTCATCGCTTACGACCGTCTGATCAAGAAATCGGAGCACGTCAGCTACTACGCGACGTTCGACAACTTCAAGGTCGGCGTTCTGCAAGCTTCGTACATCGAAGAGAAGCTCGGGCTGAAAGACGGCAAAGGGCCGTTCAACATCGAGTTGTTCGCGGGCTCTCCGGACGATAACAACGCGTACTTCTTCTTCGACGGCGCGATGAGCGTGCTGAAGCCTTACATCGACAGCGGCAAGCTAGTCGTCAAAAGCGGCCAAACGAAATTCGACCAAGTCGCAACCCTTCGCTGGGATGGCGGCGTAGCCCAGTCCCGCATGGATAACTTGTTGTCCGCGAACTATACTTCCGCCAACTTGGACGCCGTATTGTCTCCGTACGACGGCATTACGATCGGCATCTTGTCCTCGCTGAAAGGCGTCGGCTACGGCTCCGCGGACAAACCTCTGCCGGTCACGTCGGGACAAGACGCCGAGCTCGCTTCCGTGAAGTCGATTCTCGCCGACGAACAAACGTCGACGATTTTCAAAGACACCCGCGAGCTTGCCAAAGTCGCAGTTAAAATGGCAGACGCCGTTCTGACGGGCGGCACACCTGAAGTGAACGACGAGAAAACGTACGACAACGGCGCGAAGGTCGTTCCTTCCTACCTGCTTGTACCGGTTTCCGTCGACAAAGCGAACTACAAAGAAGTGTTGGTCGACAGCGGCTACTTTACCGAAGACCAGCTGAAATAAAGATTCGGTAACGGGAAGCCCTTCGAATGATTTAGCGATAGCCGCCTGGCGGCCGTCGCTAAATCATTTCTACTTTAATCAAGGAAGGCGGGGTGACGGAATGTCCGTTCCGATTCTGGAAATGCGCAAGATCACGAAGACGTTTCCCGGCGTCAAGGCGCTGGAGGACGTGCAATTGCAGGTCATGGAAGGCGAGGTTCACGCTCTCTGCGGGGAGAACGGAGCAGGCAAGTCCACCTTAATGAAGGTGCTAAGCGGCGTCTATCCGTACGGCTCCTACGAAGGCGATATTCTATACAAAAACAAAACGTGCGAGTTCAAGGATATCAAGCAAAGCGAAAATGTGGGCATCGTAATTATCCATCAGGAGCTTGCCTTAATTCCTTACTTGTCCATAGCGGAAAATATTTTCCTCGGCAACGAACAGAAGCGTGGCGGCGTCATCGATTGGAACGAAACGATCGTACGGACGAGAGAATTGCTCGCGACCGTCGGACTGAACGAAAACCCGAACACTCTTATCGCAAGCCTGGGCGTCGGCAAGCAGCAGTTGGTCGAAATCGCCAAGGCCTTGTCCAAGAAAGTGCAGCTGCTCATTCTGGACGAGCCGACCGCGGCGCTTAACGAGGAAGACAGCGAGAACTTGCTGAAGCTCATTCTTCAATTGAAAGGGCAAGGCATTTCCTCGATTATCATCTCACATAAATTGAACGAAATCGCCAAAGTGGCGGATTCCATTACGATTCTGCGAGACGGGAAAACGATTGAGACGCTCGACATGCGCGCGGACGAAGTCACCGAGGACCGAATCATCAAAGGAATGGTCGGCCGGGAGTTGACGCAGAGGTATCCCGAACGCGACCCGAAAATCGGCGGCACGATTTTCGAAGTGAAAAATTGGACGGTATACCATCCGAACCAGGCCCGCAAAGTCATCGACAACGTACATTTCCATATCCGTAAAGGCGAAATCGTCGGCATCGCCGGATTGATGGGCGCCGGACGGACCGAGCTCGCGATGAGCATCTTCGGGAAGAGTTACGGCCGCGGGATCAGCGGTCAAATCCTGAAGGACGGCCGGGAGGTTCAATTCCGCTCGATCAGCGAGGCGATCGATAACGGCGTTGCTTACGTGACCGAAGACCGGAAGCATTACGGCCTCGTCCTGATCGACGACATTAAACGGAACATCTCGTTGACCAGCCTGAAAAAAATATCGCGCCGGACCGTCGTGAACGAGAACGAGGAGGTCGTCGTCGCCGAGTCGTTCCGCAAGAAGATGAACATCAAGACGCCAAGCGTCCTGCAAATAACCGGCAACCTCAGCGGCGGCAATCAGCAGAAGGTCGTGCTGAGCAAGTGGATTTTTTCCGAGCCGGACATTCTCATTCTGGACGAGCCGACCCGCGGCATCGATGTCGGCGCCAAATACGAAATCTACACGATCATCAATCAACTGGCCGCGGAAGGCAAAGGTGTGCTCGTCATTTCGTCGGAGCTGCCGGAAATTCTCGGGATGTGCGACCGGATCTATATGATGAGCGAAGGCCGAATCACCGGGGAAGTGAACCGGGAGGACGCGACGCAGGAACAATTAATGAAGTATATGACCAAAGGCAAGGGGGAGTAAAGCGATGGAAGTTCTAAAAAGCATGCTCAAAAATAACGTGCGGCAATATGGCATGATCGTCGCGCTGGTCGTTATCACCGTCCTGTTTCAGGTGCAATCGGACGGCATATTGTTGAAGCCGCTGAACATCACGAATATCATCCAGCAATACAGCTTTATTCTGGTGCTAGCGATCGGAATGGTTCTCGTTATCATAACGGGTCATATCGATTTGTCCGTCGGTTCGATCGCGGCGTTCGTCGGCGCCTTCGCGGCTATTATGATGGTCGATTACGGTATGCCGTATTATGTCGCTATCGTGCTATCGCTGCTGATCGGAGCGCTTGCGGGCGCGTGGCAAGGGTTCTGGATCGCCTATATGAAGATTCCTTCTTTTATCGTGACGTTGGCCGGGATGCTCATTTTCCGCGGCCTCACGATGGATATTCTGGACGGAAAATCGATCGCTCCTTTCCCGAAGGAGTTCCAGAAAATGAGCAACGGTTTCCTTCCGGACTTCGCGGACGGGAAGCTGCACATGCTTTCGATCGTGATCGGCATCGGCTTATCGCTGTTAACGGTATTACAGGAAATCCGGAACCGCCGCACCCAATCGAAATACGGCTTCGACATCCTGCCATTGCCTTGGTTTATTTTGAAGCTGGCAGCCATCGTAGCCGTCATCAACGTATTCACGTATGTTCTGGCCGAATATAAAGGGATTCCTTTCATCCTGATTATCCTTTTCTTCCTTGTCGTCGTGTACTCGTTCGTCATGAAAAGAACGGTCATGGGCCGTCACACGTACGCGCTCGGGGGCAACGAGAAAGCGGCGAAGCTGTCCGGGGTGAAAACGAAACGCGTCACTTTCTGGGTATTCGTCAACATGGGCGCGCTGTCCGCGCTGTCCGGCCTGATCTTCGCCGCCCGGTTGAACGCGGCAACGCCGAAGGCGGGCGTCAACTTCGAGCTTGACGCGATCGCGGCCGCCTTTATCGGAGGCGCCTCCGCATCCGGCGGCATCGGAACCGTCATGGGAGCGATCGTAGGCGGTCTCGTTATGGGAGTGATGAACAACGGCATGTCGTTGATCGGCGTCGGCATCGATAGGCAGCAAGTGATCAAAGGTCTCGTGCTGATGTTGGCCGTCGGATTCGACATTTACAACAAGAGGAAGAGCTCTTCATAAAAAAATCATTGTATTTTGCTTAGAATAATGCAATATTTTGTCGATTGATGTTGCAACCTTTTGTTTTTTCCGTTGTGTATACTTTGTACAACTACGACAACGGGAAGGCGGAAGGCCTATGATAGGGAAAGCAATGGGATTCGCGTTAAAGGCATGCGGCTTGGCGTCAATCGCGGCGTACGCTTCGATCGGCTTGTTCGCGGGAACGTCTTACGCCGAGGATGGCCAACCGGTAAGCTCGGCCGGACAGCCGACGACATCGGCAGCGACGCCGCTGGCGTTGACGTCGGCGCCGATCGTAGAGCCGAACAGCGTTTTTAATCCGAACGATCAGTATTTGGACAACGGCACGGTGAGCGCGACCGTATCGGGCAGCACCCTTACCGCGAGCGCGGCGACTTACGCGACTCAAACCGTCGATACGATCGGCATTACTTTTTATTTGCAGAAATGGAACGGAACTTCATGGGATACGGTAAGCGCGGGCACGATGAAAAGCGCGACGTCTAGAAACTCTTATTCGACCGCGATGAGCTATTCCTTAACGGCGGGTTATTATTATCGGGCCCGGACCGTCCACTGGGTCATGAATGGAGCGGTATACGAAGAGGGGACGCGGACCAGCAATTCGGTACTGGCAAGCTGATGGGCCATTGGGACGATTGGATTCGCGAAACCCATCCTCAGCCGGAATCGGAGGACGTGCCCGATTCGACGCTGATTTCGATCGCTTTCCGGAAGGAAATGAACCGGCTTACGCTCAACATGAGGAATATTCTCGTCTTGGACGGGAACAATGGGGGGCGGCTCATCTCCGACCGCTTCCTTTACCGGTACGAAACCGAACGTCGCACGCTGTTGATCTACAGGAAGGACGAATCGGAAACATTAGGACCGAGGAATTCGATCGAGATCATTCTGACCGGCAGAATCGCCGATAACCGGAACGCGAAGATGAACATCCCGTTTCATTTCAATTTCAAGACGAGATAAACGAAGAAGAGACCGTCCGATAGGGCGGTCTCTTTAAGCTCAGTCCCACATCTCTTCGTAAATCCGGATCACCTGATCCCGGGTTAGCAACCCGGATATGAGGATATAAAGGCCATTCTTATTCAACAATTCGATGCTGCTCGATCGATCGGTCGTCGTCAACGTGGCGGCGGAATCGCTGAGTTGGATTTGTTCGACGTTGACGCCTTCGGCGGAGATGCTGGGACCGATGCCCGAGTTGGGCGGGAGTTGACGCAGACCGACCGAAAAGAAGTTGCCTTGGTCGTTCATGAACGAATAGTAGACGTAGTCCGCCTTTTCTTTATGATTCGCGAATTCGAGTTGCGTTTCGTGCAAGGCGTAACCGTCGGGAACATAACGGAACGCCGGCGCGGTAAACGATAACATCCGGCTTGCCTGTTGTTGCGTCGCGATCGCGTAGACGAAGTCGCCGTCTACGCGATCGATCGTCAATCCTTCCAAATAATCGGGCGGCGGAGGCGTCTTCGCCTTGGCGGCCTCTTCGTCGCTATCGCGGCCGAAGAAATAGGCGATGACGCCCGACGGGTACGTTTTGATTTTCGTATAGACGGGGTCGATCGCTTTGGCCGCGTCGGTATTGCCGAAGAGGAGCGCACCGACGAGAAGGGAAGCGGCGACGATGCCGAGTTTGGTCATCGCGGAACGCAGTCCGGTTCGCCTGCGCCGCGCGGCGAGCCGTTCCTGCACGATCCTCCAGGAAGCGGAAGGGTCGGGGGTCGCGAAATCGCGGTCGCCCGCGTCCGTCTCGAAAGCGGCGTCGAACGCAGCCTCGAACCCTTGTTCGAAACCCGCTTTACTCATCGCGGTTCCCCCCTTCCCCATTCAGCATTCTCCTTAAGTAGCTGCGAGCCCTGTGAAGCTTATGTTTGACCGCCGATTCCGTATCCTGAACTTCGGCGGCGATTTCTTTGTAGGACATGCCTTGTTTCCACTTAAGCTCGATTAAAGTTCGTTGTTCGGGCTTCATGTCCAGCAGATGGCGGGAAACCTGCTCCTCGAGCGATTTCGCGACGACCTCCTGCTCGAACGACGGCGTCGCGTAAGCAGCTTGTCCGCCCTTGTCCCAGTGGAACTCCAAGCTGATGTCGTTACGGAATTTGCGCCTTTTGCGAAGGTGGTTGATCGTATGGTTTTTGGCGACGACTTTAATCCAAGCCTTCATATGTTCATCGCTCTCGACGGAAGGGCGCTTGCTGACGGCGGTCAGGAAGGACTCCTGAATGATGTCTTCCGCGGCGGAGTGGTCATTGATCATCGAATAGATCGGACGATAGAGGAATCGGTAAAATTCGCGGTAGATTTCTTCCTGCAGCGAGCGGTTCAACCCGTCGAAGCCCGGGCCCAGCAGAAGGAGCAAGTTGTCGCGCATTCGAAAATCACCTAATTTCGACAAATGTGGAAGCCAAGAGCGAATTCGCTCCCTTTCAGTGTAGTCGAAATGGAAGGCATAGAGAAGCAATTTCTTCCGGGCTCAGGGCAATCGCTTACGAGATCAATGGATCGGCAGGAGTCGTTTAGGTCAAGTCGACGGATGCGATAACCGCCATTTTGACCGTTATGACCTTTTAGAGAACCCGTCCCCCTACATAACGGTCATCTTGACCGTTAAGTCCTCTACAACCCCCAATAGACAAGGCAAATGGGAACTTTAACCGACAATTTGACCGTTAACCATCTACTAAGATGTCGTTTTTTTATTGACAACGGTCATTTTGACGGTTATCCCTTATCGGATGGCGGTCTCGCGTTTTCGTAAGCGATTGCCCTGCTTCAGGGCTTGCCAGCGTTGCTTATAGGTGCCCGAATTGTGTACGATACTGAGATGTAAGTTCAAAAAGTCCGATTTTGATCACGAAGTATATCTGGGAGCTTATACTGCATCGAATCTTGAATTCAGCCGGGACTTCCGGTTCTCACGTAGGTTTGCCTACGCTCCGATCCTCATTCCCTAGCTTCTTTCAACCTTCTCGGTGCTGAAAACCGAACTTTTGAACTTGAATTAAAGAAGAAATTGGCAAAGACAGGAAGGGGGCGCTTCGCATGAGCCGATCGTTGATGTGGAAAGTGGCGCTGATCGCGGTCATCGTTGGGGCATTGCTTTGGATCGATTTTACATACTTGAAGGCAAATCCGGAGTCGATCAGGGAATGGGTGCTCAGCTTCGGTTGGATGGCTCCGGCGTTGTATATCGGCATGTATATCGCGCGTCCGTTCATCCTGTTTCCCGCGTCGGTCATGTCGATGGCCGGAGGACTGGCTTTCGGAACCTGGTACGGCATGGGGTACACGCTGATCGGTTCGGTGACCGGCGCGGTTCTCTCTTTTCTTCTCGCTAGGAAAATAGGGGCGGGCTTATTCAAGGGGAAAGACGATCCGAGGCTCGCGTCGATCGAACGGGCGATGCAAAGACGCGGATTCACGATGGTGCTTCTGCTAAGGATCGCGCCGTTCGTGCCGTTCGATCTCGTCAGTTACGCAGCGGGAGCGGCGAGGGTGAGCTTGCGGGCTTTCCTGCCGGCGACGATCATCGGCACCTTGCCGGGGACGTTCGCTTACAACTTCTTGGGAGCGAGCTTCTCGAAGGGGAGCTGGAAGGACGTCGTCATCGCGGGCGCGGTGTTCGCCGTGGCGCTCGCCGTTCCCTTCCTGTTCCGCCGCAAGGTGGAACAGGAAGTGGAAAGCGAAGGAGGCGATTCGATCAGAGCGGAATCGGAACGGCTCCCGTCAGGCCGTAAAAGAGCTCGAGGGTAACGAAGCTGCCGGGTTCGGCGGGCGCGTTAAGCACCGTCTGCGGAATGACCCGGCCGTTGTAATTCACGCGCACTTCCGTGTTGCCTCCGATCGGGATGCCGGCGACGTTGCGAATGAAGCCGAACGGCCCGAAGCCGACGAGTCCGGTCGATTCCAACGCCTGGCGAATCGTGATGCCGGGATAGAAAGGAATGTAGTTCGTGTAATTGACCCTAGGGAACGCGGCGCCCCCGAAAATCCGGACGGTAATAAAGGCGGGCGGCGGCACGGGATGAGGCGGGAACGGCGGCGGAATCGGAATCGGGATCGGAATCGGAATCGGGAACGGCCCTGGCGGGAACGGCCCTGGCGGGAACGGTCCGGGCGGGAAAGGTCCGGGCGGGAACGGCCCCGGTCCACCCGGTCCACCCGGTCCACCCGGTCCACCCGGTCCACCCGGTCCCCCGGGTCCTCCTCCGAAAATGCCGCCCGGTCCGCCGCCCCCTCCGAACAATCCGCCGAACAGGCCGCGTTCCTGCGGGAATACCCACCAAGGCACGTGGCGCACGACAGGGGCTGCCGTTTCGCCGCTTTGGTGCAGATGAACGATGTCGTCTTTGGCGACGTCTTTTTTATTTTTTCCGGATGCGGCTTTCGCCGCGGCGGATTGCGACTGGCGGGACGAGAGCTTCGCTTTCGGATCGGCAGTCGCTTTGCGTACGAGCGGCTTCGCCTCCGGCGACCGTAACTTAGGCATTCATGTTCCTCCTTTGCCCATACATAGGCAGATAACGGTTAATGCAGGATATGCGCCCGCCCGGATTCGGTGCGTTTGCCGGCCGACGATCTCATCATCCGCGCGACTTGAAGCGATGTCCTTCGCCCGCGCGATGCGAATAAGTTAATCGGTTAAACAAAGTTAACGAAATTAACGTACATAATTTCGGAAAAACCCCCTTGTAATCGCTTTATTTCCGACATATAATCGCCTCATAAGGTTAAACGCTTAAGTATAAAGCGAACATCCGAGGATGATCGACTACAATTCGAAGCAGGTGACGGGAAGCATGAAGCGCATTACGATTCGGGACGTGTCCGAAAGAGCGGGCGTGTCGACGGCGGCGGTATCCTACGTTCTGAACGGGCGCGAAGGGAAGGTATCCGCCGACACCGTCGCCAAGGTCCGCAAGGCGGCCGAGGAACTGAACTATATACCGGACTTCTCCGCGAGAAGCCTCGCGAACAACAAATCGAAGCTGATCGGCGTCGTCATTCCCCAGACCGAAGACCGAAAGCAGCTACTGCTGCAAAATCCGTTCTACTCCGAGTTAATCTGCGGCATCGAGGCGAGGTTAAGGCAATCCGGCTACCATATGATATTGTCCGGCGTCGAGAAGGGCGAAGGATACTTGGACACCTCGATGCAGCGTAATCTAGACGGAGCGATCATTACCGGAATCTATCAGGAAAGCTTCTACGAGGATTTGAAGAAGGTAAGGATGCCGATCGTCTTGATCGACAGCTACATCTACGACAGCCATTTCGATTCTGTCGGCATCGACGACGAGTTGGGCGGGTATATGGCGACGAAGCATTTCATCGAAAACGGTCACGCGAATATCGCGCTCGTCACGGGACTTATTCGCAAGGACGGGGTCGTGGAGAAAAGATTCCTCGGCTACAAGCGGGCGCTCAAGGAATCGGGGTTGTTTTACAATCCGGATTACGTCTTCGAGCATTCGGTAACTTACGAATACGGCCAAGAAGCCGCGCGCCACATCGCCTCGAACCACCCGGAAATCACGGCGATCTTCGCGACGAGCGACCTGATGGCGATGGGGGCCATGCAAGGCATACGCGACGAAGGCAAGGAGGTGCCGACAAATATTTCAGTCATCGGCTTCGACGATATCTCCGTGGCGCGAATGTGTACCCCCCCGCTCACCACGATCAAGCAAGACGCGATCGCCAAAGGGATCATGGCCGCGGAAAGGCTGCTGGCGGCGATCGAGCATGCCGATCCCTCCGTTCCCGCCGTGCCGAAGGAGCCGATGGCGATGCCTCTCGCTCTCGTGGAACGCCAATCGGTGCGGAGGCAAACGTTCTAGCACGAGAATCGAATACTCGCGGATTCGTTGGGGAGGTGGTTGCGACAGGCATCGCGCAATGGCATGGCCGCTATTCCGAATCGCCCGAAGTTCACAAAGATTAAGGAGAGGGTTCGAATGTTGAAAAAAAGCGGGGTTATCCTGCTGGTTGCCATCATGACTTTCATTAGCGCTTGCGGTTCCGGCAATAACAATAACGCGGAAAGCGGGTCCGCGTCTCCTTCCGCCCCCCCGTCGGCGTCCCCGTCGGCATTGCCGTCCGATTCGCCGGAACCGGCCAAAGATCCGGTGACGATCAAGCTGATGATGTACACCGCGAACGGACAAGAAGAAACGCTCAAAGCGATGGTTGACGCCTTCCAGCAAGCCAATGCGGACGTGAAGGTCGACTACGAAGTCGTTCCGTACGCCGACTACGATACGAAGCTGACGACGCTGCTCGCAAGCGGCGGGGAACCCGACCTCTTCGAGGTAGGCTACGAGAATTTCCGGACGTACGCGGCCAAGGATTTGCTGCTCGATCTGACGCCGACAATCGCGGCAGACGCTTCATTCAAGCCCGAAATCTACAAGAAACTCGCCTACGACGCCTTTAATTACGACGGCAAGCAAATGGGCGTAACGGAAAGCTTCTCCGATGTCGTTCTGTTCTATAACAAAGATCTGTTCGACGCCAAGGGCATGAAATATCCGGACGCTTCGTGGACGTGGAAAGAAGAATTGGAAGCCGCGCAGAAGCTGACGGACGCCAAGAAAGGCATTTGGGGTACTTACGCGCCGATCCAATTTTACGAATTCTATAAGACGATCGTGCAGAACGGCGGAGGCGTGTTCGACGCGTCGGGCAAGCCGACGGTGAACAGTCCGGCTAACGTGCAAGCGCTTCAATGGATGCTCGACAAGGCGAGCAAGTACAAAGTGTCACCGGCGCTGAACGACGACACGTTTAACCAACCGGACGCCGATTTGAACGCGTTCAAGGACGGCAAGCTCGCGATGGCCCGGTTCGGCATCTGGAACTTCGGCGGCTTCAAGGACGTGCCGTTCAAATGGGACATCGCCCTCGAGCCCGGCCAAACGCAAAAGGCGCATCACTTCTTCGCGGACGGTCTCGTTGCCTCCAAAAACACGAAAAACGCGGACGCCGCATGGCGCTTCATGAAATTCATATCCAGCGACCCGTCAGCCGTCAGCCTGCGCATTAACGCGGGATGGAGCGTGCCCGCCGTGGCGGACGACGCGGTCATGGACGCGTATTACAAAATCGCGCCTCCGGAATCGAAGAAGGTCGTATCCGAAGCGCTCGATACGCTCGTGCTTCCGCCGGTCGGGCCGAAACCGGAAAAATGGAACGAGCTGAAGACGGCGGTAGGAGACGAACTGGATAAAGCGAAGCTCGGCAAGCAATCCGCTCAGAAGGCGCTCGACAACGCGCAGAAGAAAGTCGAAGAGCTGCTGAAATAAGAAGTTCGCTTCGCCGGCAATCGCTTTACCCGGTTCGCCGGACGGCGGGGCAATCGTATTCGGGTACGGTTGCCCCGACCATCCTCTTATTGTAAGTTGACGTCGAAATTTCGTATAGAGGTTTCGGCGAAGTTCCCGCGGAGAAAGGAAAATGATCATGGTAGGACAGCGCAAATGGAACCGCCGCATCGCCGTCGTCGTCTTCCTGTTTCCCGCGTTACTCGGTCTGCTCGCGTTCCAATTGTTGCCGATGGTTTCCTCCGTCGTCATCAGCTTCACGGATTGGGATCTGCTCGGCAAATGGACGAACCTTCATTTCATCGGGTGGGACAATTACGCGCAAGTGTTCGATGACGAGAAATCTGGAACTTCCTTCAAGAACGTTCTCGTGTTCCTGGTCGGCTACATGCCGGCGATCGCGATTCTCGGAACGTTGTTCGCCGTGATGCTCAATCGCGGAATCAAAGGCATCAAGTTTTATCGCGCCGCGGCTTTCGTACCGGTCATTACGTCATGGGTCGCCGTTTCGATCGTCTGGCGATGGCTGCTGAACGGGCAAAGCGGGCTGTTGAATTATTTGCTGTCGCGGATCGGCATAGAAGGGCCGATCTGGCTGCAAGACGACCATTGGGCGCTCATCGCGATTATCGCGGTCACGATATGGAAAGATATCGGCTTCGTCTCTATTATTTTGCTGGCCGGGCTGCAGGATATTTCCGACGATTACTATGAAGCGGCGGAATTGGACGGGGCTTCGGCATGGAGCAAACTGTGGAGGATTACCGTTCCGATGCTGTCCCCGACGCTGTTCTTCGTCGTGACGATCTCGCTCATCAACTCCTTCCAGTTGTTCGACCAGGTGTTGATCATGACGAACGGCGGTCCGGCGGGGGCGACGAGCACGATCGTCGAGCAAGTCTACAAAAATGCTTTCCAGTTCAACAAAATGGGGTTCGCGGCGGCGCAGTCTTGGGTGCTCTTCCTTCTTATTTTCACGGTAACGATGATCATGCAACGGCTGCAACGGAGGTGGGTCGTCTATGAAAGATAGAAGCTTCGTCCTCAAGAACGCGCTGACGCACTTGATTCTGGCCGCCGCATCCGTGATTCTCGTTTTCCCGTTCGTCTGGATGTTATCCGGAGCGTTCAAGGAAAAGCTGGAGGCGGTCAAGATGCCGCCGAAGCTGCTTCCCTCGCATTGGAACTTCGATAATTTCAATACGATCGTGCAGTTTTTTCCGCTCTACCGTTTTCTGCTGAACAGCGTTGTCGTCGCCGTCGCGACGACGGTTCTCCAACTGCTCATCTGCGCGATGGCCGCTTACGCGTTCGCGAAGATCCCGTTTCGAGGGAGGCAGGGCGTATTCGTCCTCTTCCTGACGACGATGATGGTGCCGAGCCAAGTGACGCTCGTGCCCTTGTTCATCCTCTTCTCTCAGACGAACCTGACCGACACTTACGCCGGCCTTATCCTTCCCGGCTTGTTCAGCGCCTACGGCACGTTCCTCCTGCGCCAGAACATCATGACGATTCCCGGCGAGCTGATGGAGGCCGCGTTCATGGACGGCGCCTCGTACTACCGGGTCTTCCGAAGCGTCGTACTGCCGCTCGTCAAGCCGACGCTCGCGGCGTTGACGATTTTCGCTTTCATGAGCTCTTGGAACAGCTTCCTGTGGCCGCTTATCGCGACCCACAGCAAGGAGCTGATGACTTTGCCGCTCGGCCTGAGCCGGCTTCAAGGCAAATGGTCCACGGATTGGAACTTGCTCATGGCGGGCAACGTCGTCAGCTTCATTCCGATCTTCGTCGTTTATTTGTTCGCGCAGCGTTATTTCATTAAGGGAATGACGATGACGGGCATCAAGTAACTTACCAAATCGAGAAGCCGCCGGGCGGCCCAGTTGGAGGAATGGAAATGAAAGAAGTACGGATCGGGTTAATCGGCCTCGGAGGCATGGCATCCGTCCATGCGGAACAGCTATCGCGCGTGGAAGGCGCGTCGATTCGGGCGATATGCGACCGCGACGCCGCGAGGGTGGCGGAATGGGGCGACAAGCTCGGCATCGGAGAGAACGCGCGGTATTTCGAACCGGAGCACTTGATTCGGGAAGCGGACGTCGACGCGGTTCTGTCGATTACGCCGAATAACGTCCATTACGACATCATTCGTCTTTGCCTCGTTCACGGCATGCCGATCATGACCGAGAAGCCTTTCACGCGCACGTTCGCGGAGGCGAAGGCGCTAATGGACCTATCCGCGCAACATCCGACGACGTGCATGGTCGGATTCTCCTACAGATACACGCCGTCTTACCGAATGGCGCGGGAGCTCATCCGGTCCGGCCGAATCGGAACGGTACGTCACGTCTTCCTGCAATATTTGCAGCAATGGGGAGGTCCGTTGTTCGATACGAAAATGAATTGGAGGCTGGACCGATCGATTACGGGAACGGGCACGCTCGGCGATCTCGGCTCGCACATGATCGATGCGGCGAGGTTCCTGATCGGCGAGCCGACGGAAACGTCGGCGTTGATGAGCAACCTGATCGCGGAGCGCGAGGATCCCGCGACGGGCAAGCCGGTCGCCGTCGACATCGACGACTTCGCGGCGTTCACGGCGGTGCTGGAGCCGGGCGTCCCCGCGGTGTTCCAGACGTCGCGCAACGCTTATGGAAGCAATAACCAATTCGAAATTACCGTGTTCGGCGACGTAGGCACGCTCCGCATGGGATGGGAATACGGCGACAAGCTGATCTGGACCCGCCCGGACGCGGAGGGCAAGCCGGCGACCGAAGAGCTCGAAGTGCCGGAACGGTACCGTCTGCAACAGATGCAGGATTTCGTCGACCTCGTACGGGGCACGGTGCGCGAGGAAACGGGTACGCTGCGCGACGGCTACTTGAACCAGCTCGCGTTGGAGGCGGTAGAGCGGTCTTGGCGTTCGAAGACGACGGTAAAGCTGGCCGACGTCGAAGCCGGCTTCTCCGCCGCCGATGCGTTGGAGGTGTAGGCATGAGCGCCAATACGAGAGTTACCGTGTGGAACGAATACCGGCACGAGCGCAAAGACGCGGAAGTCGCGAAAGTATACCCCGAAGGCATCCACCGAGCGTTGCAGTCCGGTCTGGCCGCGTTCGGCTTCGACGTCGCGACAGCGACGTTGGACGAACCCGAACACGGTTTGACCGAAATCGCGCTTGACCGTACCGACGTTCTCGTCTGGTGGGGGCATATGGCCCACGAAGAAGTCGACGACGGGATCGTGGCTCGGGTGCAACGGCGCGTGCTGGAAGGGATGGGCTTGATCGTCCTGCATTCCGGCCACTATTCCAAAATATTCCGCAAGCTGATGGGTACGACATGCGGGTTGAAGTGGCGCGAAGCGGACGAGAAGGAGCGGCTCTGGATCGTCAAGCCGTCGCATCCGATCGCCGCGGGGTTGCCCGAGTTCATCGAACTGGACAAGGAAGAAATGTACGGAGAGCACTTCGATATTCCGGACCCGGACGAACTCGTGCTCGTGAGCTGGTTCGAAGGCGGGGAAGTGTTCCGCAGCGGCGTGACTTACGCCCGCGGCCAAGGGAAAATCTTCTACTTCCGCCCGGGCCACGAGACTTACCCGACTTACTACAAGGAGCCGATCCTGAAGGTCATCGCCAACGCGATCCGATGGGCGGCGAGCGAACGGGGAGCCGCTCCGTTCTACGGCAATGCCCAACCTCTCGAATCCATTTCCTTGAAAACCTAGAGTACTTCGGCACGGGTACCGCCGGCCAAGGCTTCGTCGCCTTTCGCCGGCGGACGCGTCCGTTCGATTCCTGCAATTTTACGAGTTGAACAAAGCCTCCTTTCGGCATCCGGAGCAAGCTCGCGTCCGAAAAGCGCGTCAGGTTAAAAAAGGCGCCGGAAAAACCAAGTCGAGTAAAACCGAAAGTTCTTCAGTGGCCTCGCCACGGCTGCCGGGCTTTTTACTTGCCGTACAAAAAAAGTGGGCTTGCGGCAACGGAGCCGCAAGCCCGAAATATATAATTGAAAAGGGGGGTCATGTAAGTATTGTAACCCCTCAAGATGAAGAGAACATGAAGGCAAGATTACGGTTTCATTACAAAGCGCGGCTAAAAAATATATCGATTCAATATATATATTTGTTCTGTGAAAATAAAGTATTAGACCGGGAAAATAAAATCCTAGACTGGCAGCTGCGTTAAGTGAAAGGACAGTTTTTGACCGAAGTATGGTATATTGAAAATAAATGACCTCTAAGGGGGCCCATAAGAAATGATGACCTGGGAAGAGCTAGATAAATGGTTACAAGGATTTGTTAGAAAGCCGCTTTATATGCAAACCTCCTTTACTTTAAACGCTGGATTCTTGGACGAAGAAAAGACCTTTTTTAATAATTACTACTTCTTTTCACAAGTTCATCATGTAACTTGCTTTCCCGGACAATTGCATATAGAAGGATATAAAGAAAACGAAATTTTCAATTATTATCATTACGATGATACAATAATTAGCAAGCGGGATGATTTTGTAACGATTAGATACAAAGGAAATTATCCAAATGAGCTTAAAATCGAATTTTCAAGAATTTCTTACACGTAAGCGTTGTTGGAAAGCAGCTACATAATGAATAAAAAAAGATTCATAAGACAACATACCGTAAGAGCCGATAACGGTTAAGCCAGAAGATTTTACCAAATCGCCAAGCGAACGATAACGATAAAACAGCGGCAGTCTAGGACTTTATTTTCATGTCCATGGCTGCCGCTGTTCCAATTAGTTGGGTCAGTCTAGAACTTATTTTACCCAAAAACCATATACCGATTTTTCTTTACATGAGAAAATATATAGCGATTAGACTGCAGGGGAGAGATACAGGTGAGAGGTTTATTTCTGGCGGACAAATCCCATCCCTCGTTCAACGCGAAGACCTTCTACGAGATCTTCAATGAGTATACGATCGAACGGCTGACCGAACTGATCGAGATTACTCCGTTTATCGTCGACACGGGTCACCTGGAGCAGTTCCGCTCCTTGCTTGCCGACACGGAGCTCATATTCTCCACATGGGGATTCGGCAAACTGTCGGAGTCGGAGCTTCGGGAATATTTCCCGAGTTTGAAAGCTATCTTCTACGCGGCGGGTTCGGTGAGAACGTTCGCGCGGCCTTTCTTCGACTGCGGCATTCGGGTGTTCAGCTCGCAGGCCGCAAATGCGGTGCCGGTCTCGGAATATACGATCGCGCACATTCTTCTTGCCAACAAAGGCGTTCATCGGACGAGCCAAACTTACAAGCAAAAGGGCTATCAGCTCGCGCGGGCGTATAATGAACGCTTCGAGGGGAATTTTCATTCGCGGGTCGGCATACTAGGAGTCGGAAGAATTGGTCGAAAGGTTATCGAGCTATTGAAGCCTTTCGATGTTGACGTTCTCGCATTCGATCCGTTCCTCTCGAAGGAAGACGCGGAGAAGCTCGGAATAACGTTAGCTTCGCTCGATCAGATCTTCTCTACGTGCAGCGTAATTTCCAATCATTTAGCCGACAACGAGGCGACATCGGGGATCGTGAACTACGAATATCTTAGCCAATTGAACGATTATGCGACGATTATCAACACGGGGGCGGGCCCGCAAATCGTAATGGACGATCTCGTCGCGGTTCTTCGAGAGAACGACACGATTACCGCCGTTCTGGACGTGACCGAACCGGAGCCGCTGCCTTCGGGACATCCTCTTCTCGTAATGGACAACGTGATTTTGACGCCTCGCATTTCGGGCAGCATTGGCAATGAAGTGGCGCGCATGGGTGAATATATGTGCGAAGAATGCGAGGCGTACGTAAAGGGCAAACCGCAACGATATGAAATTACGCAAACGATGCTGGACACGTTGGGGTAACCCGGGGAGGACGACATGGAGTCTTGGAACGCTCTTCCCGCGATTGTTGCCGAAGCGGCCAAACAATACGCGCTATATCAGTTGCTCCGCGACGAGCTGCCCACGTTCGATTCGGCAGAGAACGTATTCTCCTTTTTCGGGATCGGGTTTTCGCATTCGACGTACGTCACGGCCATCCTGCGCTTCGACGACTTCCGCAGACTGGGGAGGAACTGCGAGGCCAATGAACTTCAGGTTTTGAAGTATGAGCTTCTCAAACTGTCTCAAGACTCGCTGCGCAAGGAATTCGTATGCGAGGGAACAGTAACCGGGGAGGACCATGTTACGATCATTTTTAACGCTATGGGTTTCTGCCAGCCAACGTTGATGCTCTTAAAGCAGCGGTTTAACGATATAGCGGATGAGTTCGGAAAACTCTATAGGAACACGATAAGCGTTGGAATCGGCGATACCGCGGAAGACATCCACGGCGTAAGACGAAGCTATGAGGAAGCCATCGCGGCAAGCGAATATCGGGCGCTGTACGGCAGGCAATCCGTGATCGCTTACTCGGATATTGCGGAATCCGAGCAGTCGACGCCCGTCTATCCTTACGAAACGGAAGCGCTTCTGCTGCATGCCATTCGACATGGGAATAGCGATCAAGCGGAGCTTCAGTTGGATTTGTTCTTCGAATCGATCCTACATGGCGCGGTTCGGGAAATGCATCTGTTCTTCATGCAATTAGGCGGTTCGATAAGCCGAGTGCTTCCATTGAATCTCGAAGCGGCTGAGGGAAAGCATCGCTTCGAATTGGGGCGGTTGAATAGAGACTTGCTTGAGTCGCAGTCGCTGGAAGAGAAGAAGCAATGGTTCACTGACTGGTTACGTTCGCAAATGGCAATCAAAGACTTGGAAGACCATCAGAAGAAAGAAGCCATCGTCGCGGCCGCGATCGAGCACATCGAAGCGAATTATAGCCGCTTCGACCTGACGGTCGAGACAGTGGCAGAACACATTGCGTTTTCGAGCAGCTATCTGAGGAGGTTGTTCAAAGATGTGCACGGCGTCTCGCCGGCAGAGTATATTTTCAACCTTCGATTGGAAAGGGCTAAAAGCTTCCTGCGGGATACCGACGATACGGCTAAGGCGATCGCGGAGAAAGTCGGTTACAGCAACACGAAGTATTTCTACAACGCGTTCAAGAAATATGTCGGACTGACGACGTTTGAATATCGAGAGCAATACCGCAGCTGACGCGATACGATCGTCAACCGCAAAGCTATTTCGACCGCCAACGAACTGCTGGCGGTTTTTGCTTTATCGCGCGCCTAGCCAAGTTAGGCACAACTAGCCGGTGCAAGTCCGGTCGAGGTAAGAGCCAAGTCGCCTCGTAGCTGGCGGGCAACTGGTGGAGAGATCCTAAGGTTGAAGCCCCGTGACAAAGTAACTCCTCGGAGTGCGAGCAAATCAGCAGGCCGTAACATGAAGTGAATTCTGCCGCATCGTCAAAAAGACCCTGCAAAGGACAAGAGAGAGTCGAGCCTCGGGTAAATAGGCGAAGACCATGGAACGCGTGAAGCCCTTGGAAGTACAGCGCGGAAGAACTCTCCGGTGTAAAGGGATCGGCATGCTGAGAAAGTTGTGACTGAAACTAGGGAAACCCTACCTCGCACGGCGAATGCCGTAAAGAGCGAACCTATAAGCCCAAAAGGTGAAGTGGCGAGCTGCGGGAAGGGAGGCGGAGGGGGTCGTAGTACCTGTGAAGTGAGGACAACACAACCTCATGGAGGGAAGGGCGGCGAAAGCCAATACCCTGCTTTGTTCACGTACCGGAGGAGGTAAGAGTCAGTGAATGCAGTCAAACCTGCTAACGACGCCAAAGAAAAAGCTCGACAACTCCATAACGTACTATACCTTGCAGCCAAGGAAAATCCGAGGCGGCGATTTCATGCGCTGTACGACAAGGTGCACCGCGGCGACATTCTTTGGGAAGCATGGAAACGGGTCAAATCAAACGGCGGGAGCGGTGGCGTGGATGGCATGACCATCGCCCACATTGTTAAAGACATTGGCGAAGAACGATTTGTTAACGACATCCAAAAGACGCTTCAAAAAGGCGAGTACCACCCGCTACCCGCGAGGCGTAAGGAAATACCGAAAGCGGACGGTAAGATGCGTCCGCTCGGTATCCCTGCCATACGGGATAGAGTGGTCCAAATGGCAACGAAGATGGTCATTGAGCCGATCTTTGAAGCAGATTTCAAGGATTGCTCCTACGGTTTCAGACCAAAGCGGAACCAACACGGCGCAATTAAACACATTCGCCGAGCGGTAAAGAAGGGCGTCTACTGGGTCGTTGACATCGACATTCGCGGATATTTTGACAACATCGCACACGACAAACTGATGCAACTGGTAGAACAGCGCATCAGCGACCGTCGCGTGCTGAAGCTTATCCGTCAGTGGCTAAAGGCAGGTTTCGTGAAAGATGATCAGTTTCACGAAACCGAACTCGGTAGCCCGCAGGGCGGCGTCATCAGTCCGTTACTTTCGAATCTGTACCTGAACTATTTGGACACGATATGGGAGAAGAAGTTCGCGGAAACGGGAACACTGGTGCGTTTCGCCGATGACCTCGTCATCCTATGTAAAACCAAGGAACAAGCACTGAGGGCAATTGACGTCCTCAAAGCGGTATTCGGGAAGCTGGAACTAACGATGAACAAGGAGAAGTCCAAGCTCATCAACCTGTGGGATGATAAGCAAGGCTTCGACTTTCTGGGGATGCACCACCGGAAGATACCGAAGAAGCTGAAAGGGAATAAAACGGTGTCCATCCTTCGTAGCTATCCATCTAAGAAAGCCATGAAGAGCATGAGACAAAAGGTGAAGGAAGCAACAGAGCCAAGAAATCGCCTGTACTGGACGATGAACAAAATGGTGGAGGAGCTAAACCCAAAGATTCGAGGGTGGAAGACCTACTATGGACTCGACTCCTTTGCCGACACATTCCTAAACAAAATCGATTGGTACATCCGTAAGCGCCTTACACTGTTCTGGAACAAGAAGCGCAATCGTCGAAACAAACACAGCAAGTCCAAGCAAGCCACCATGGCGGCACAACTCGCAGGACTCAAGAAAATCGCCAGCTAAAGAAAGTACCGTAACGCTGAAGGAAGAAGAACATCGGAAAGCCGGATGAGGGAAAACCTCACGTCCGGTTTGATGAAGGGGGAGCTGAAAAAATAAAAGGAGGGCTTCCGCCCTCCAATGAAATTTCAGTTCTCTACTCTACTACGTCTATTCCTCCAAGGTGCAAATTTCGAGCATGGCTCCCAGCCCGTTATTAGGGTCTTGTGGGTATATTCACAACAGGTTATATTGGCAACATCAAGCGATGCAGATTAAGGTTGAGGAAAAGGGGAATGAATCATGGCTCACGCGGTAAAGCAGTACGACAAACAATGGTTGGACGAGACATGGGGCAAGATTGAAGCAAAGTTGTCCGCGGAATGCGATCGGGTCGGCGACCGGATCCCCTATATACCGGTCGACGGCGTCTATCGGGAGGACAAGGCCGAGACGGACATCTACTGGTGGACGAACGGTTTTTGGCCGGGAATGCTATGGCAGATGTACCAAGCGACGAATGAAGAAAAGTACAAGATAGCTGCAGAAGGCGTAGAACGCAAGTTGGATGCCGCGCTGGAAGGCTACGATGGTTTACACCACGATGTCGGGTTTATGTGGCTGCACTCCGCCGTAGCGAACTACCGATTGACGGGCAATGCCCGTTCCAAGTCTCGCGGAATGCACGCCGCCAACTTGCTCGCCGGAAGATATAATCCGCGCGGAAAGTTCATCCGTGCTTGGAATGACGATTGCACGGGTTGGATCATTATCGACTGTATGATGAATATCCCGATCTTGTATTGGGCGAGCCGCGAGTCGAATGACCCCCGGTTTGAATTCATTGCCCGGGATCATGCGGATACCGCTCTGCGGCAAGCGATCCGCGCGGACGGCTCCAGCCATCACATCGTCGTTCTGGATCCGGAAAATGGCGAGTTCGCGAGCGCGCCCGGAGGCCAGGGTTACGATGAAGGTTCCTCCTGGTCGCGCGGACAAGCTTGGGCGCTCTATGGCTTCGCTCTAAGCTATCATCATACGCGCGATGAGAAGTACCTGAGTACCGCGAAGCAAGTCGCGCACTACTTCATCGCGAACGCGGCATCGACCGGGTTCATCCCGTTGGTCGACTTCCGCGCGCCGGCGGAACCTGAACTGTGGGACACGACTGCCGGAACGTGCGCGGCCTGCGGACTTCTGGAGATCGCGGATGCTGTCTCCGAGCTGGAAAAGCCGTTGTATGTGAACGCGGCGATAAGCATTCTACGGGCGATCGACGAGAAGTTCTGCAACTGGAACGTCGACGTGGATTCGATCGTCGGGGGAGGAACGGCGGCCTATCACAGCCGCGAAAACGGAGATTTCGGGGTGCCGATTCTATACGGCGACTACTTCTTCATCGAAGCCGTATTGCGTCTGCGGGATCAGCACGTGCTTCTTTGGTAAAGGAAAACAATAATCCATATACGGCGGCGGTCTAGGACTTTATTTTCACGTCCTTGACTACCGCTTTTTCTTTTGCGATCCGTCGGCGGGCCAACCGCCAGGAGGACGGGACTGATCCCTTGATAGAGGTTGATCTAAAATTTTGCCGTCTATAAATATAACCGGTTCTGTTCATCGGTTATATCTTTCGTTAGACGATGGCTCGAGTTCATTGCGTTACGCTAAGTATAAGCCGCAATGGACGGCTTGAAATATTAGCTCGATCGCTGAAGGAGAGGGTTATCGTTGAATAACGAATACGACGTCATCGTGGTAGGCGCCCGGGTCGCGGGCTCATCGCTGGCGTATCATCTGTCTCGAGCCGGGTTCAGCGTGCTGCTGCTGGACCGGGGAACGTTTCCGAGCGACGTTTTGTCGACGCACAACTTGTTCGGAAATTCGCTCGGCATGCTGCGCGACATGGGGGTGCTCGGCAAGCTGTTCGAGACGCCGACGCCGACCTATCGCCGGCTTCGCATTCAGTTCGGTTCCGCCGTCATCGACGGAACGATTCCGGAGACGGAAGGAGAGACGGAATGTTTCTGCATCCGGCGAACTTACTTGGACGGAATCTTGTTCGAGCACGCGAAGGCGCAGCCCGGCGTTACCGCCATCGAAGGGTTCCGCGTAACGGGACTTCTCAGAGACGGCGATCGGGTGTACGGGGTCGTCGGCAAGAGAAAGGAGGATTCGGACGGTGATCCCGTTTCCTATACGGCGAAGCTCGTCGCGGGGGCGGACGGGAGATTGTCCGCCGTGCGCAAGCTAGCCGGCAGTCCGTGCTTGATGAAGGTGGCAACGGATTTCGCATCGTACGTAGGCTACGTATCGGGGTTCGTCCAAGAGGGGGACATTCACGCGGAGATGTACAGGCAAGAAGATAAATACGCGATCGCGTTTCCGACGAGCGACGGCCTTTACGCGTTCGGAGTCATGTTTCCGCTGGATAGCGCCGAGTGGACGGACGCCTTCAAGCTTGACCCGGATGCCGGCATGAGGGCAATCATCGAGGAGGGGTTCGGCGGGACGACGTTGCCGGAACGCTTGCGCGAGGCGACATTCGTAGGACCTGTTCGGGGGCTTCGAGGCTACGACAACGATTGGCATCAGGGGATGGGCAAAGGCTGGGCGCTCGTCGGGGACGCTCTCACCTTCAAGGATCCGACGGTGGGTACGGGAATGCACGATGCGCTTTACGGCGCCCGGACGCTCTCGAGTCTGCTCGCGGGGACCCCGCGGGAACGATGGACCGACGAATGGGAAAATCTCGCCGATAAGTATCAAAAAGCGATGGAAAGCAAGCTGATGTCCCACTTCATGTTAGGCTGCCAGCTGACGGCGAACGTTCCGATTCCCCCGGAGCAGGAAGCGGTTTACCGTCTGATCGGGGCGGACGAGGAGGCGACGCGGGTGTTTCTCGGTTTCTATAACTACAAGTCAAGCCTGGGGGACATCGAAAGAGAAATCGGTAGATTGGCCGGTATGATTCCGCAAAGCTAACGAGCGGCGGAATGGCCGCGGCAAGTCGCGGATCGCGGTGTCGAAAGGGGCGGAGGGATATTCCTCTGTCTTTTTCGCGCTTTAAAGGCGCCTGAATTCCATCGATTGTTCCCTAATGTCAGCATCGTTCATAGCCCGAATCGCCGCATAATTCACTGTTCGACCGTATTGTCACTACCTGATGGAACGCGTTGCCCCTAATCTGAAATCAAGCCCGGGATAACCGAGGCGACCAGTCGATTTGGCATAAGGAGGCCCCGCATCGATGTCGATCAAAAACTCATTTATTCGCGAGCTCGTCACGAACCGAATCTTGTTTCTGATGTTGCTCCCGACCGTCGCTTTTTTTCTAGTCAATAACTACGCCCCGATGGTCGGCATCTATTACGCGTTCATTCGGTTCGATTTCAACAGCAACATGTTCAATTCGCCGTTCATCGGACTGAAAAACTTCGAGTTTCTATGGAAATCCGGCAAACTGACCAGCCTGACCGTCAACACGCTCGCCTACAATATCGCATTTATCGGCTTAGGTAACATCTTCTCGATCTCCGTCGCCATTCTTCTCAACGAGATAAGAAGCAAGTGGTTCAAGAAGATCACCCAATCGGTGCTGTTTCTCCCCTACTTCGTTTCCTTCGTTATCCTGAGCGTCATCATCTTCAATTTGTTCAACTTCGAACACGGCATGCTTAATTCGACGCTTAAGTCGTTAGGCATGGCACCGGTCGATGTTTACAGTCAGCCGCATACGTGGATATGGCTCATCCTGTTTTTCTATCTGTGGAAAAACCTCGGCTATAGCATGGTCATTTACTTGGCAGCGATTACGGGCATCAGCGACGACTATTACGAAGCGGCGAAGATCGACGGAGCGAACGCCTTCCAAAGAGCTAGGCACATTACGCTGCCGATGCTGAAGACGACGTTCATGATACTCTTATTGTTCGCGATAGGAAGCATCATGAAAGGCCAATTCGACCTGTTCTACCAGCTGGTCGGCAACAATGGCCTGCTCTACGAGACGACGGACATTCTCGATACTTACGTCTACCGTTCGCTCAAAGTCACGTTCGACTTCGGCATCTCGACTGCGGCCGGCGTGTACCAATCGATCTTCGGTTTCGTGCTGATCATGGTCGTCAACGGCATCATTCGCAAAATCAATCCCGACTACGCGCTATTCTGAGGAGAATCTAACATGAAAATCAAAGACGAACGTTCCGCCTTCTGGTTCCGGATGATCGCTTACGTCGTCGTGATCGTCGGAAGCGCGCTTTGCCTGCTGCCATTCCTGTTTATCGTTTCGGGCTCGCTGACCAGCAACGAGTCCATCATACGCGAAGGCTATTATTTGTTCCCGCGGGATTTCTCCACGGAAGGCTACAAAATCATTTTCGAAGTGCCGGGAGAAGTGTTAAAGGCATACGGGGTCACGGTGTTCACGACCGTCGTCGGCACGCTTCTCGGTCTGTTCCTCATGACGATGGCGGGCTACGTGCTGCAACGGAAAGATTTCAAATACCGCAACTTCTTCGCGTTCTTCATCTTCTTCACGACGCTGTTCGGCGGCGGACTCGTGCCGTGGTACATCCTGATGACGAAATACTTGAAGCTGACGGACAGCTATGGCGCGCTCATTTTCCCGGGGCTTATGACTCCGTTCCTGATCATTCTCATGAGAAGCTTCATGAAGGCGACGATTCCGGACGAACTGATCGAATCGGCGAAAATCGACGGCGCGAACGATTTCAAAATTTATTACCGGATCGTGCTTCATCTGTCGATGCCCGGCATCGCGACCGTCGGTCTGTTCCTCGCGCTGCATTATTGGAACGATTGGTTCACCTCGTCGCTGTTCATCAACGACCAGAGCAAGGTGCAGTTGCAATTCTATCTGTACAACATCATCAATACGTCCGCGTTCCTCACTTCGTTCGGCGCGTCTTCCGGCGTCACGCTGACCGAGGACGTCCCTTCCGAAACGATGAAGATGGCCATGTCCATCGTCGTCACGGGCCCGATCCTGCTGCTCTATCCGTTCGTGCAGCGCTACTTCGTCAAGGGGCTGACGATCGGGGCCGTCAAAGGCTGAAGATCGGGACGTTCAGAGGCAGACCATTCGGTTAGAACCGCCATTCGCCAAGCGATGGACGGCTAACATATAAGCGTTATAATCATAAAAGGGAGGATTCATATGCGCAACGCAATCGTAAAAGGGTTAGGGTCGGCTGTATCGTTATCGCTCGTCGTCGCCGCGTTGTCCGCGTGCAGCGGAAACAATAACAAGGAGGACGCTTCGTCGTCGACTGCCGCTTCTTCGAGCGCGAATGCTTCGGGCTCGCCGTCGGCTTCCGCCGGGGCGAAAGGGTTGGACACCTCCAAACACGTCGAACTGCAGTTCTACATGCTCGGGGACGCTCCGAAAGACTTGCCGAAAGTCGAAGCCGAGATCAACAAGATGGCGGAGGAAGATCTTAACGCGACCGTGAAATTCAACTATACGACGTGGACGGATTGGGAGCAGAAGTACAAGCTGCTGCTGTCCACCGGCCAAGCCGTCGACTTGATCTTCACGGCGGACTGGACACAATTCCAATCGTACGCCAAGAAGGGCGCGTTCCTCGCGATCGACGACATTCTTCCGAAGGCGGCTCCGGCGCTGCAGGCGTTCGTGCCTCAAGACATGTGGGACGCTGTCAAAGTCAACGACAAGACCTACACGGTGCCGGCGACCTATAAGGAGTACGTCACGAACGGCTTCGTCTGGCGCGAAGACTTGCGCTTGAAATACAACCTGCCGGAGATCAACAGCCTCGACACGTTCGAGCAATATTTGGCCGGCATCAAGAAGAACGAGCCGGGCATCCAACCGCTCGCGATCGGCTCCGAACTGCGCGGGAATCTGTCGGACGTGTACCGCGAAGTCGCGCACAGTCCGGTCGGGGGGCCGTTGCCTTACGGTATCGGCATCGCTTACGACAAACCTTCCGAAGTGTATTCCTACTGGGGCTCCGCCGAGCAGCTGGAAGATTTGAAAACCTACAAGCGCTGGGCGGACAGCGGTTATATTTCGAAGAACGAAGTGAACGAGAAGACGGTCAACCAAGACAAATTGATCAACGGCACGGCAGCCGCGATGCTCGGAGATAATCCGAATCGCTATAACAGCACGCTCGGCAAGATGAAGTCGACGCATCCGGATTGGGAACTCGGTTACTATCCGTTCCCGCTGATCAAAGGCTACGCGACGCCGGTCCATCCGATACACAACGGTTACGCGGTACCCGTAAGCAGCAAAAATCCGGAACGCGCGCTCGCCTTCTTCGAGAAAATGGTCACCGATAAACGATATAACCAATTGACGCAATACGGCTTCGAAGGCGTGAACTACACGGTCGAGAACGGATACTACAAGATGTTGGGCGACAACAATTCGAACGGCTTCCCGCGCGAAGGAATGAACGGCTGGGCTTGGCGCAATCCCGAGTTCATGCTGTTCGATCCGAGCTACGACGGCGTCAAGAAGATTTTCGATCAACTCGACGCGATCCAGAAGCCGGACATCTTCACCGGGTTCGCCGAGGATTATACCGAGTACCAGGCCGAACGGGCCGCGCTCGAGCAAGTGGAGAAGCAATACTTGTTCCCGCTGCTCGCCGGTCAAGTGAAAGATATCGAAGGCGGCTTGACGACGTTCATGGACAAGGCGAAGCAAGCCGGCCTTGAGAAGGCGCAAGAGTCGTACAAGAAACAATGGCTTGCTTACGTACAAGATAAGGGCATCCAATAACAAGCGATATCGCGCGACAGGAAGAAGCCGCCGTTCCGGACATCCGGGACGGCGGCTTTGCGATTAGGCGGTATTGTTACATCGGGGAAGCGTGATTCGCTTTCGACTTCCGGAATTCGGCCGGCGTGACGCCGTAATTCTTCTTGAACATCCGATGGAAGTAGGAGCTGTTCGTGTAGCCGGTCATGATCGCGATTTCGGCGATCGGCTTGTCGCTGATCATCAGCAGCTCCGTCGCCTTGCCCAGTCGAAGCTGATTGATGATATCGACGATCGGGGTCAGCGTATGCTGGCGGTAGACGCGGCTAATATGGAACGTCGACATATCCAGCCGGTCCGCGATCCAATTCAGGCTCAAGTTCGGATCCGGGAAGTTCGCTTCGATCAGCTCGTTGATTTTGCGGATCAAATCTTCTTGTTTGTTGCTGCGTTTGTCGGTCAACCGCGTTTTCAAATCGTTGAAAAAGATGGAGTAGGCTTCTACGAGCTCTTCGGCCGTTTCTTGGCTACCGAATTCGGGCAGGAGGAAGTCCGAGCCGACGCCGAGCTGCATATTGCCGTTCTTCTGCACTTCGGACAGAATGTTATTCAGCGACACGCGAATGTGGCTCACGGCCGATTCCGTCGCTTGGATCGGATACGTCGAAGTTTCCTCCAGAATATCGCGGAAGCATTTCGTCGCTTCCTCCACTTTGCCGGAGAGCAGGCAGTCGATCATCCGTTTTTCCTTCGCGGCGGGGAAGACGAACGCCTCCTCCGGCTGAACGATTCCGAACGTCTCGATGATCGACTCCCGTCCGCGGAAGAAGCGCTGGAGAGAAGCATCCTTGACTTGCTTGAAGGAAGCGTGCAGCTCGTGGGGCTTGTTCGAGATCTGACCGACGCCGATCGTCAAGCCGATGCGCAAATATTCGCGGCTCGCCTTCTGGATTTGCTCGAGCATCGGGACGAGCCATTCCGGGCGATCCGTTTCGTCGGGTTCCAAGGCGTTCATAAGAAGCAGCAGACTATCGTCGTCGTCCAGATCGACGGCTTCGACGCGGTAGTATTTCGAGCACACTTCCGAGCTGATGTTCATGACCGCGAATTTGTAGATGAGCAGATCGCGGCTGCTTTGCTCTTTCAGTTCGGCGAATCGGTCGATGCGGATGTAGACGAGCCGGTAATCTTTCGTGAAGTCGAACGAGATGCCGGTGCGGCGAAGCTTCTCGAGCTTCGCGACCGGGTCGAACGGCTGAAGCTGGATGAGCTTGCGCAGCGCGTTCTGCCTGACTGCATAGCTGGCGTTCCGTTGCTCGGACTCCAGATCGTTCATTCGCGTGACGATTCGCTGAATCGGCACGTACAGCATCTTTGAAAGCAGCCAAGACAGGAGCAACCCACCGATCAGAATGCCCGCCGCGATGCGGATGCTCAATTGACGCACGTCGTTCGTCTTCTCGGTAATATACCGATAGGGCATCACTTTGAGGTATTGCCAATTGAGTTCATCGGGGGACGTATAGGAAACGAGGCTTTTCGTCCCTTTGAAGTCCGCGACGACGTATCCGTCGTCATGGCTGTTCTCGAGACGCTCGAGCAAAGCGTCTTCTCGGGGTTCCCACCGTTGAGGTTCCAATTCGCTGGACAACACTTTGCCCCGGTCGTCGACGATGTATGTCTCGCTCGGCTTGCCGTTGAATCCGTCCCTGATTTCCCGATTGATCCAAGCCGCGGACAAGTTAACAATGACGGCGGAGTTAATCGCGCGGTCGAAGCCGATCGCATCGTAACAAAGATAAGAATAGATGCCGGTTTCCTTTTCGTCGGCGGCGTCGATCTTGAACGTCCGGGGAATCGGCGTGAACGGCTTGTAATCCTGGAAATGATCCAGAACGTCCAAGATGTTGCGGTCTATGAGTTCGGCTTCGGTGAACAGTCCCGTTTCCCCTTCGTTGGACACGACGTAGAAGCCGACGGCCGGATTATAGACGTAGATGGATTGGATGAAAGGCATGGAAGCCATATAGTTTTTCATTTCGAGCATGGCGCCCTGCACCTCGAACGGATCCGCTTCGTTGTAGAACAGAAGCTTGGCGACCGTGCTGTTCTGGTAAATTTGGAAGGAAAGGGATTGCGCGATTTCGGTCGTTCCTTCGACGGTCTGGCTCGTCATCTTCAGATTGCCTAAGTCCGTCTCGTAAGTTTCCTTCAGGAGAACCCGCGTATAGCTGAAATAGTAGGTAGAGGACGCGACGATCAAGGTGAGGGCGATGCTGATCGTAATGCCCAGCAATAGCCGGATATACAACGTGCCGTTGCGGCGCAGCCTGTTCATCGGCATGGGCGAATCTCCTTTCGTGCTTCGTTTTTGTCGGCGAGCGTATGATTCATTATAGCTTCGGGAAGCGGGGAGCGGCAGTGGAGCGAACGGTAGAAATGTTAAATATCAGCTATTGGACTGTGAACATTGTTGCGGTTCGTGTAATTCGTTGCGAAAACGCAGGGCGGGAAGGGCTCAGCGCGCTTGCGGCTAAGCCCGGAGAGCGGCGGTTTTTCATCAACCGCACAATCGTTCATAGTCTGATCTCCGAATAGTTCACCTATTCGGAGATGTTTCTCTATGAATGGGCGGGCGAGAATCGTAAGCTTGAATCGGGAGGCGATAAGAGCAATGAACCGGGAAAGCGTATCTTCTTTGTTGGAGAAGTTGACGGATGATAAACCGGATTTGCTGCGGGGCGGGATGCCGGATGCCTCCGTCGCCCGGACGATCGGGAAAGAAGCCGTCGAAGCAGCCGAGCGATACTTGGGAGCGGAAGCTCCGGTTCTGGACGAAGGCTTGTTCCGCTTGTTTCGGGAAACCGGCTCGAGAAGCGAATACGAACGGCCTTATTTTCTCCGGAGAAAACGGCTGACGGCGTTCGGTATCGCCGGACTGCTCGAGCCCGCGCGAGACGATTTCCCGGCGGCGCTCGCGAAGACGATAGAGGACGTGCTGGAGGAGCCGACGTGGTGCTTGCCGGCCCACTACGAGAACGAACGGACGATCGATTTATTCGCCGCGGAAACCGCGTTCGCGCTGGCGGAGCTGTTATCTCTGTACGGGAGCCGATTGCCGCTTGGATTGCGGGATATTGCGAACGGCGAAATCCGGCGCAGGGTGTTGGCCCCGTTCTTGCATGACGGTCCGTATTTCTGGGAGACCGCGCAGCATAATTGGGCGTCCGTCTGCGCCGGGTCGATCGGCGCGGCGGCGTTGTACGCGACGGAGGATAGGAACGATCTGGCGTTAACGATAAGCAAGGCGCTGGACGCGATGGATTGTTTCTTATCGGGTTACGGCATGGACGGCGCGTGCTCCGAAGGGTATGGCTACTGGCAATACGGATTCGGATATTTCTCGTATTTCGGCGAGCTGCTGGCGCAGCGGACGAAGGGACGGATCGATTTGTTCCGGTCGGCGAAGGTCCATCAGATGGCGCTGTTCCAGCAGCGCATATTCATGGGCGACCGTTCCGTCGCCAACTTCTCGGATTCGAGGAGGGAGAGCGGCGTTCATCCCGGCTTGACGAGCCTCTTGCGAAGCAAGTTCGATGACGTTCACGTGCCGGACGAATCCCAGCGCGTTTCCTTGGAGGACGATCATTGCGGCAGGTGGGCGCCGGCGATCCGGGATCTGCTGTGGACGGCCGCCGACGGCGTTAGCGGTTCCGCTTGGCCGGACGGTTCTTCTTATATGAGCGACGTCGATTGGCTGGTCTCGAGAACGGTGTCGGGCGGGGAGACGTTCTCGTTCGCGGCGAAGGGGGGCCACAACGACGAGCCTCATAACCACAATGACGTCGGACATTTCCTGCTAAGCCGGAACGGGCTGCCGCTATTGCTCGACCTGGGGAGCGGGCAATATACGCGGGACTACTTCGGTTCGCGGCGATACGAGACGTTATGCAATCGTTCCCGAGGGCACTCCGTGCCGATCGTGAACGGGCTTGAGCAAGCGACGGGCCGAGCTGCGGGCGCGACGGTCGGGCTGGCGGCGACGGGAGAGCGGTTCGACGTACTCGAGCTCGATCTGACCCGCGCCTATCCGGTGCCGGAGCTCAAGCGGCTAGGTCGGACGTTCCGCTGGGCGAAGAAGGAGGGGCGCTTGGAGCTGGAGGATGCCTACGCGTTCGCTTCGAGGCCTCTTGAAGTCGTCGAGAGATTCATCGTGCCAAGCAAGCCGCAAGAGTTGGAGCTCGGGATGATCGGGATCGCGGGATGCGAAGGGGGCGGGGGCCGTGGGCTGCGCGTCGCGTACGACCCGTCGCAGCTTGTCTGGCAAGCGGAGGAGCTGACGCATGTCGACCATTTCGGCGTGCCCGTCGTCTGTTACGCATTGGATTTCTTGCCGCTGGAGCTCCGGGAGACGATGAGATTTCGCTTTTCATTCTATTTGAATGAAATGGGTTAATGGACGAGGAGGAGCCAGGTATGCAAAGGAACAATCGATGGGCGGAGGGCGCTTGGGCCGACGTCGTCCGGAAAATCTCGAGGACGAGCGTACGGATCGGCGACCGGTTCCCGCACGCCAGCGTCGGAGGGGAATACGCGCTGGAGCCGGCCTCGTGGTGGACGGCCGGCTTCTGGCCGGGCTTGCTGTGGCTCGTCTACCGCGAGACGGGAGAAGAGAGATTGCGGAAGATCGCTCTTTCTTGCGAAGAGCAGCTTGACCGGGTCGTCCTGGACTACGACCGGTTGGATCACGATATCGGCTTCATGTGGACGCTGACGAGCGTCGCGCGCCATCGTCTGCGCGGGGAAGAAGACGCCAAGCGCCGGGCGCTGCTGGCCGCCAATTTGCTGGCGGGGCGCTTCAATCCGAAGGGCAGGTTCATTCGCGCCTGGAACCCGTGGCGTCCCGAGGACGACAACGCGGGCTGGGCGATCATCGATTGCCTGATGAACCTGCCTCTGCTGTTCTGGGCGTCGGAGACGACGGGGGACCCGCGATATCGCCACGTCGCCGTCATGCACGCGGACACGGTGATCGAGCATTTCGTCAGGCCGGACGGATCGGTCTATCATATCGTCGTATTCGATCCGGGCACGGGGGATAAGCTCGGAGAACTCGGCGGGCAAGGCTATTCGAGGGAGTCGGCGTGGTCTAGAGGGGCGGCTTGGGCGTTGTACGGCATGGCGCTGGCTTACAAGTATACGGGCGGCAAGCGTTACTTGGACGCCGCCGAACGCGTCGCCCGTTTCTGCGTCGGCGAGTTGCCGGAGGATCTCGTTCCGTTATGGGACTTCCGGTTACCGGAGGGCGCGGTGCGGCACAAGGACACTTCAGCCGGCGCGTGCGCGGCTTCCGGCTTGCTGCTCCTCTCTCGGCTCGTCGAACGCGAACGATCTTCCCCGTACCGCGAAGCGGGAGAGCGAATGCTGAAATCTCTGTACGAGAATTACGGTTCTTGGGAAGGGGAGGGCGAGGAAGGTTTAATCGTCGAAGGGAGCAGTCATGTTCCCGAAGGCAGGAACGTCGGCGTTCCTCTGATCTACGGCGACTATTTCTTCGCGGAAGGGTTGAGTCAGTTGCTGGGCCGCGAGGAGTTGTTCTGGTAGCGCGTTAAGGATGTTGCTTGTTGCCGGCGCATTCGATGAACGAAGAACGGGATCGGTATCCGTGAGGCGCGTCGCCTCTCGGAACCGATCCCGTTCGTTTTGAGTTATTTGTCGCGGTTCTCTTCGCGCATGCGCGTCATCTGCTGCCAGACGGACCCGGCGGCTTCCTCGCCGCGTTCGATGCGGGCGACGGCCATCTCGGCTTGCAGCCGCACCTCGAATTCGGGCTCGGCGGCCGTCGTCTTGCGCAGCGCCGCCAGCGCGGATTCGTCGCCCGCTTCGAAGAGGAACCGGGCGGCGCGCCATCGGACGAGCTTGTTGGAATCCCCGAGCGCCCGGATCATGGCTGGCGCCGCCGAAGGATCGCCGATGTCGGACAGCGTGTCGCCCGCCGTGCGGCGAACGGAGCCGGACGAATCCTCGAGAGCTTCGAACAGGAGCGGCATCGCTTCCGGCGTACGCAGATCGCCGAGATAGACGACGGCGAGCCGCCGTACGGACATCTGGCTGTCGCGCAGCGCGCGGGCGATGACCGGCAAGTCGTCCGGCGTCGGCTTCAGCCGCTCCAACGCCGCGTACCGTTCGCGCCAATCCTGCGAGTCCAGCGCCTTCGACACTTCGGCGCCGCTTAGCGGAGCGGGAGGTGCCGGAGGCGGCGCTTCGGGGCCGGCGGCTTGCGCCAGCGCCACGAGATCCCGGAGCCGAGACTCGGAGTAGGCGGCGTCCAGCTCGCGCTGAATTTCTTCGAGCAATTCCTGCGGTTCGCCGTATCGAACGCCGAGATCCTCGAGCATCCGCTCGCGGATCATCGTCGCTCCGGCCGCGTCGGATACCGCCTTCGCGAAGCGCTCGGGCATCGCGGCCCTGAATTCCTGGCCACCGCTGCGGACGCGGATCTGCATCGGAATGCCGCGGAACATCTGTACCTTTACGTGCGCTTCGCCGAAGCCCGCGGCAGCGTCCTCGCCCGGACCGGTCAGCGAGCCCTCGCCGGCGATGCCGAACGCTTCGCGCACGCCGTCGAGGATCGACGCCCAATCCGCGTTACCCCTCCGGTCGACCGCTAAGAAGTCGGACGTCTGGAACACGGACTTGACGCCCGGTACCTCGAGCAGCTTCGCGATCAGCGGAGACACGGCGGCTGAATCCTTTCCGTAAGTCAATTGAACGCCCGGCGCCAGCCGCTCGTCCACGTTCAGCTTCATCGTATTCGGGCTCGGGGTCGGCTCGATGGATAATAATTTCATGGAACAGCCCTCGCTTTCTTCGCTTTCATCTTTACTCCCACAATAACGCATCCGGAGGCGAAATGCCAAAAGCGACTCTGGCATGTCGAAAAAAGAGGAATCGAAGCAGGGGTGTAGAATTTTCCATTTGAAGAAAATCGTGTTTCTAGGAGGTTAACATTTGTTTCGCGCCAGTCGATTGATCGCCGTTCTGACGGCGGTATGCTTGCTCTTCGCGAATCCCGCTGCGACAGCACAAGCCGGTTCGGCCGAACCAGCTAACCAAGCGCCGGATCCTTCTTCTGTCGCCATAACGAAAGAAGCGGCCGCGCTCTTGATCGAGAAGGCGTTCCCGGGCTTCTCGAAGTCGGAAGATACCGAACAAGGGCTCTCCTACGAACGGGCTGAATCGCAACTACCTTCGCGCATCCCCGTATGGAAGTTCGCTTGGTCAAACGATCAGGTAGGCCCCTCCGCATATGCCGAAATCGACGCTTATACGGGAGATTTGTTGCTCTTCGGCAAGGTACCGAACGCCGATGTAGCGGGGACGGATTACGGCTATCCGACGAAGCTGTCGCGAGCCCAAGCGGTCAAAAAGGCGGTACGTTTCGCGCGCCAGTCCGTTCCTACGCTCGAAGGCTACGAACTAAAGGAAATTGCCAGGGATTATTCTTTCAATGATCCGATCGAGCCTTTATTCGGCCCGGCGGGATATACCTTCTCGTTCGCGCTGACAAGGAACGGCTACGATGTCGGTGCCAGTCGCGTAACCTTCAAGATGGATGGGGACGGACGGTTGAAGTTTTTCCGTTACACGGGAGATCCCGGCATTCCGCCGACGGAGATGCCGACGATTACGCCCGACGAAGCCAACGGAAAATGGGCCGCCTCTTTCGAAATGAACTTGGTTTACGCGAAGACGAAGACGGTCTGGCCCGACGGTTCCGAAAAGTGGCAGTTGAATTACGTGATGAGCTCGTGGCCGTTGGGCATAACCGAGCAAGACATATCGCTAGGGCAGCCGGGTAGCTCCTTTTTCGGCTACGTTATCGACTACCAAGACATTCCCGATACGGGAGCGCGATTCGAGCCGAACCGGGTCGGAAAGGAAGAAGCCGTTCGGAGGCTCGAGTCCTATTCCGCGCTTTCGGGCGGTATGGAATGGGAGTCTTCTTCCTATCAAGGGGACGTCGAAGTTCTCGGCATGCAAGCGAAGGGCAAGGACGGAAACGACCGAACGCAGACGTACGCGAAGTTCAATGCCGGGACTGGACAACTCATTGAGTTCTTCAGCGGCCTGGAGCGTCAATACGACGAATACGAAGTCGTTCCCCCCGGACGGCTGCCGACCATGACGATCAAAGAAGCAAAGGCGATCGCCGATCGCTGGTTGGCAGGCAACGTCCCCGATTTCGCGGCCAGATATAAGCGCGTGGCGACGGACGAGCCCGATGACCGCGAAGTGCCCGCCGTATCGTTCAGTTATTTGATGTATTTCGAAGGCATCCCCGTGGAGGACCAATTTATAACGATCATGCTCGACGGAAACGGGAAGCTGCTTTACCTCAGGTGTCCGGCGACGGCGCCTTTCTCCGACGAGTTGGAAGGCTTAAAGCCGTCGATCACGGCATTTCAAGCGAAGAAAACGATACTGGACAGTTTCAAAGTCGTTCCCGTTTACTATTCTTATGGGGCAATACCTTACGTCGACGATCAACGGAATTATCGAAGGCCAACGTTGGCGTTGACCTACACGCCCAATCCGGTTAATAAATACCGTGAGATGACGAACGCGGTGAATGCAGTCAGCGGAGCTGCGATTGGGGCGGACGCGCTTCTGACGTTAAAGACCGGAGGACCGCTCCCCGCCGACGCGCGCCAGCACCGTTCCGCGGCCGCGCTACAGACGTTGCTGGACCACGGCGTGATTCGACCGGCTTCCGAAAACGTCTTGCAGCCGGACAAGCCGATCAGCCGCTTAGACTTCTTAAGGCTGATCCGTAGGGGGATTGCTCCGAATATGACGGCATTGTGGGGGGGGTATGACGGGCCGATCTATGGGGACATCGGCGAAGCGAACGAGGGGACGCGTGCGGAGATTGCCTATTTCGCGCAACGCGGATGGTTGACGCCCGATCCGAAAATCCGCTTTAATCCGGATGCTTCGCTGACGCGGGAACAAATGGCGATCTTGCTGTCGAGAATCATCGGCTACGGAAAGCTATCCAAGCAGCTTGCCAATGACCCCGCGGTAGCCAAATTGAAGGATAAATCGAGGATCGCCGATCGGGGAGCCGTCGCGATCTGCTTAAAGATCGGCTTATTGACGGCGAACCAAGGCGTCTTCGCCCCCTCCGGCGAGGTGACGCTCGCGCAAGCGGCCGAAGTCATGATGAGAGTGGCACGGGTGCAGGCATTGCTCGACCATCCGTTGGCGAGCCAAGACGAGGATTCCGATGGTTACTGATGTCGCGATCAAGTAATGGGCTGAGGAATAAGATTAGAGCGGGCATTTCCCGCTCTTTTTTTGTTCCCCAACTTGGTACATTTCCGAGATTCCTGATATAGTATACATGAACACTTCATCGGAGGGATTTCATGCTTAGAAGACGCTTCGGCAACTTGGACTCCGTTGGTGCGGGCAAAGCATCGAAGGAACAGTTCGACCGTTGGCGTAAGGACCGGATTCGCAAGATTCTCGACAAGGGAAGCGCGGAATGCGTGCCCAGCGTAGCGCCAGACCTGCGATTTCTACAGCATAACCGCAACGAGCCGTCCATTACATGGATCGGACACTCCACGTTTCTCATACAGATGGCGGGTCTCAACATCGTCACGGACCCGGTGTGGGCAAGAAGAATGGCGTTTCAGAAAAGACTCGCCCCGCCCGGCGTCGAGCTGTCGGACATGCCTTCGACCGATGTCGTTCTCATCTCCCACGCCCATTACGACCACTTGCACATGTCGTCTCTTCGCAGGTTGAGGGGCCCCAAGAAAATGATCGTGCCCGCCGGATTGCGCAGGAAGCTCATGCTTCGCGGATTCCTGCAAGCGGAGGAGTTGCACTGGTGGGAGCAAGTCTCCCATCACGGAGCGAATTTCACATTCGTTCCCGCCCAGCATTGGACGAGGAGAAACCCTTGGGACATGAACACGTCGCATTGGGGGGGATGGGTGCTGCAATGCGATCACGGTCCGACGATTTATTTCGCCGGGGATAGCGGCTACTTCCGCGGATTCGGCGAAATAGGCAGAAGGTTCGATATCGATATCGCCCTCATGCCGATCGGCGCTTACGATCCCGAATGGTTCATGGCGGCGCAGCACGTCAGTCCGGAGGAAGCGCTGCAAGCTTTCCTCGACGTGAAGGCGAAGTATTTCGTGCCGATGCATTACGGCGCGTTTAAGCTCTCGGACGATACGCCGGCGGAAGCGCTGGAACGTCTGGAAGCGGCAAGGCAAAGGCTTGGCATTCCCGAAGAGAAACTCTTGCTACTGCAGCACGGCGAGACGATGCGTTTCGATCGTGCGGCCCGCGATAACCCAATTGAAAAGGATGGATTAGACTCATGATTACCGTAACCGGCGTTAGCCTTCGTTTCGGCAAACGCCCCCTGTTCGAAGATGTAAATATCAAGTTCACGCCGGGCAACTGTTACGGCCTGATCGGCGCGAACGGAGCGGGCAAATCCACGTTCCTAAAGATTCTGTCCGGAGAAGTGGAATCCAGCTCCGGGGAAGTCCATATTACGCCGGGCGAGCGCCTCGCCGTCCTGAAACAGAACCATTACGAATACGATGATTTCCAGGTTTTGGAAACCGTCATTATGGGCCATGAACGACTCTATAAGGTCATGAAAGAGAAAGACGCCATCTACGCGAAGGAAGATTTCTCCGACGAAGACGGCATGAGAGCCGGCGAGCTCGAAGCGGAATTCGCCGACATGAACGGCTGGGAAGCGGAGAGCGAAGCGGCCGGCATGCTGAACGGCCTCGGCATCACGACCGACCTGCACGACAAGAAGATGTCCGAATTGGACGGCAACCAGAAGGTTCGCATTTTGCTCGCGCAAGCGTTGTTCGGCAGCCCGAACAACTTGCTTCTCGATGAGCCTACCAACCACTTGGACCTCGAATCGATCAACTGGCTGGAAGATTTCCTGTCGCGTTACGAAGGCACCGTCATCGTCGTATCCCATGACCGCCACTTCCTAAACCAAGTATGCACGCACATCGCGGATATCGACTTCGGCAAGCTTCAGCTGTACGTCGGCAACTACGACTTCTGGTACGAGTCGAGCCAATTGGCCCAACAGCTGATGCGCGACCAGAACAAGAAAAAAGAAGACAAGATGAAAGAGTTGCAAGCGTTCATCCAGCGCTTCTCCGCGAACAAGTCGAAGGCGAAGCAAGCGACGAGCCGGCAGAAAATGCTCGACAAAATCTCGCTCGACGACATTCGCCCGTCGAACCGCAAATATCCGTTCATCAACTTCAAGCCGGAACGCGAAGTAGGCAAGCAAGTCGTCACGGTCGAGAGCTTGACCGCTTCATTGGACGGCGAGAAAGCGCTGAACAACGTCAACTTCGTCGTTAACAAAGGCGATAAGATCGCTCTCGTCGGACCTTACGGGCTGGCGAAGACTCTATTGTTCCAGATTCTCGCCGGCGAGAAGGAGCCGGAAGCGGGTAGCGTCACATGGGGCGTTACGGCGGTCAAAGCGTATTTCCCGAAAGAAAACGGAGCCTACTTCGACGGCGTCGAGCTGAACCTCGCCGAGTGGCTGCGCCAGTATACGAAAGACCCGGACGAATCGTTCATCCGCGGCTTCCTCGGACGGATGCTGTTCTCCGGCGACGAAGCGTTAAAGAAAGCTTCCGTCATCTCCGGGGGCGAGAAGGTCCGTTGCATGCTATCCCGCATGATGCTGACGAACGGCAACGTTCTGTTGCTCGACGAGCCGACGAACCACTTGGACCTCGAGTCCATAACGGCGCTCAACAACGGCTTGATCGATTTCGACGGCCCGATCATCTTCACGTCGCATGACCATCAGTTCGTGCAGACGATCGCCAACCGCATTATCGAAATTACGCCGAACGGTCTTATCGACAGGATGATGACGTTCGACGAGTACTTGGAGCATCCGGAAGTGAAAGCTCTCCGCGAGAAGCTCATTCCGGAAGAAGACAGAAAATAAGCATAAGGATCGCAGGGAAGCTTGCCGGGAAACCGGCAAGTTTTTTTGATGGATCAGAAAGTATAAGTTTCGACTTCCTTATACTCATCTGATCCCTACGCAAAGCTACTCCGACGTCCGTAGGACGCCGAAGGCGTTTTTGCTTGCGTGCCGCCGAGCTTTCATCACCTCTCGCACCCCGCACCCCGCACCCCGCTATCCGCCCCAGGGATCGATAAGTAATGGATAAATCCATTCTAATCGCTCATAATCGCTCGATCATGGCATCGTAATGGAAATCTCCATTTAATTCCGGGATTTTAAGTAGAGTCGAGAAAAAATGAGCCATTTAACTGTAGATATCCATCACGGCGAGCCTTATCGCCATTTTTCCGTTGAAATAACAGTACTATTCCATTACGCCCCGACGTCTCGATAGACGACTACTTTGAATACCCGGTAATCCCCTCACGCTCCAGCTGGTAATTTCAACCTACTCCATACCCGCTTGCCTCCGATCCCCTTGATTGGCGCGGTTTGCAAGACATATGTCCTAGGACTTCCTTGGCTCATCATGCCTATAGAGGAAACGAACGGCGTGATCGGTGACTCATGGAAGCGTCTCCTAGTCGAAATATAATAGACAAGTAGGGACATTTTACATCCCGGGAGGAACCGACACATGTGGAGAAAAGGAATCCAGTTGCTGCTCGCCGCTACATTGTTCGTCTCCGCGATGCCGGCCGTCGCTTCGGCAGCGATCAAGGTAGAGACCGCGCAGATCGTGGCGTCCGTCAGCTTCAGAACGGGTCCTAGTACGACGAATGCGGTCACGCGTTATTTGAAAGCCGGAGAAGAAGTCGTCGTGCTGGAACGCACGAACGCGAGCTGGCTGAGGGTGCAGGACGTATTCGGTAAGATCGGATACATATCTTCCAGCGATAAATACGTGGATTACAGTCCGCAGGCGCAGGGACCAACCGGGGCGAACGCCATCGTCGTGTCGTCGGTGTCGTTCCGTCAAGCTCCTTCAACGGACGGCGCCTTCATTCGATATTTGAAAAAGGACGAGCCGATCGCCATCACGGGCGTCGTCAACAATTATTGGTATGCGATCAAGGATAGCGCCGGCGCGACGGGTTACGTCAGCAGCCAGGCGCAATACGTCAAAGTAACGGGCTCGTTGCCTCAGACGTCCGCGCCTTCTACCGGAGGTCAAACGGGAGGCCAGACGGGCCAGACCGCGAGCCAGAAGATCGAGTCGGTCATCGCCGCGGGACAGAAGTACCTAGGCACGCCGTACGAATTCGGCTCGGACCGCAACACGACGAAGACGTTCGATTGCTCCGACTTCGTCCGCCAAGCCTTCAAGGACGCGCTCGGCGTCACGCTTCCGGCGGCTTCGGCTTCCCAAGGCGACTACGTTCGGGGCAAGAACGCCGTCACGACGGATTGGCACGCGTTGAAACGAGGCGACCTGATGTTCTTCATGAATTATAAAGGAACGAAAGCGTCCCTGTACGACGGTAAACGTCCGTTCGTAGAAAATATCTCCCACGTCGGCATTTATCTGGGCAACGGGCAAGTTCTGCATACGTACTCCGTCGCTTCCGGCGGCGTCCGCGTCGACAGCATCTCGGGCAAGCATTGGGAGTACCGGTTCTTGTTCGGCGGCAGCGCACTGTAATACGAATAAGTGTATGATCGAATCCGCTTTCGGGGCGTTATGCTTCGGAATCGGATTTTTTCTTCTAGAAAACGATTTCGAATAGGATACAAATAGGCAACAACGAGGTTACATGGCGCACATTCTTCCTATTCATTCCGTTCTATAATGAGATTGCAAATGAATTCCAAAAAGAAACGGAGATGGGAATATGTCGATAGCGATGCATAAGCGAGGGGGAATGATGGTCATGATCGCCGCGTTGGCGTGCTCTTTGCTGTTGTCGGTCGGCATCGGCAAAAGTCACGCGGCGCCGACGGGTTACTATCACACGTCCGGCAATCGCATCGTGGATTCCGAAGGGAATCCGGCCGTGTTTAACGGATTGAACTGGTTCGGCTTCGAAACGGCCAATTATTCGCCGCACGGCTTATGGCAGTATTCGTTGGATAGTTTTATGGATAAAATCAAGGATCATGGCTACAACCTGATCCGGCTGCCGTTCAGCACGCAAATGTTCGATCCGGGCGTCATGCCCAACAGTATCAACACGTACACCAATCCGGATTTGATCGGGCTAACGCCGATTCAACTGATGGACAGGGTGATACAGGAGGCGGGCGAGCGGGGGATTAAAATTTTTCTGGATCGCCATCGGCCGGACTCGGGGGGCCAATCGGAGCTTTGGTACACGGCGCAATACTCCGAACAGCGCTGGATCAATGACTGGGTCATGTTGGCGCAGCGTTATGCGAACAATCCGACGGTCATCGGAGCGGACCTTCATAACGAACCCCACGGCACGGCGACTTGGGGAAGCGGAAGCATGACCACCGATTGGAGATTGGCGGCGGAACGTGCCGGCAACGCCATTCTTGCCGCTAACCCGAACTGGCTGATCATCGTCGAAGGCATCCAATCGAACGTTCAAGGCGAAACGGGTTCGTACTGGTGGGGAGGCAACCTGAAAGGCGTCAGGAACAATCCGGTTCGGTTGAACGTGGCCAATCGCGTCGTCTATTCTCCGCATGATTACGGTCCGGGAGTGGCTTCGCAAACCTGGTTCTCCGATCCGGCATTTCCGAACAATATGCCGGCATTGTGGGATTCCTATTGGGGATACATCAGCAAAGAAAATATCGCGCCGATTCTCGTCGGGGAATTCGGAGGCAGAAGCGTCGACTCGTCGAGCTCCGAGGGCAAATGGCAAAACAAACTGGTCGATTATATGAAGGACAACGATTTGTACTGGACGTACTGGTGCCTCAACCCGAACAGCGGCGATACCGGAGGGCTGTTGCTGGACGATTGGCTCACTTGGAATGCGCCGAAGCAAACGATGCTTGACCGCATCATGAAACCGTTGACCGGCGGACCGACGGTACCTGCGGCACCGGCAGGCTTGACGGCGACGGCGGGCAACGCGCAAGCGGCGCTAAGCTGGACGGCATCGGGCGGCGCAACGAGCTACACGGTGAAACGCGCCGCGACGAGCGGCGGACCGTACGCGAACGTGGCGACCGGCTTGACGGCGACGAGTTACACGAATACGGGATTGACGAACGGAACGACCTACTATTATGTCGTCAGCGCATCCAACGCCGCGGGCGAAAGCGTCAACTCCTCGCAAGCGAGCGCGACGCCGAGTTCCGGCGGCGGAGGCGGAACGAACACTCTCGTCGCCCAGTATAAGCTGAATAACGCCAACGCGACCGACAACATGATCAACGCGATTTTTAATATCAAGAATACGGGAACGACGGCGGTCAGCTTAAGCAATGTGAAGCTGCGTTACTATTTTACGAAGGATGGCACCGCGGCTTTGAACTTCTACGCAGACTATGCGCAAGTCGGAACCGCCAACGTCGGCGGTACGTTCGTCGGCGCGACGGGCGCCGGTACGGACACTTACCTGGAACTTTCGTTCAACGCCGCGGCCGGTCGATCGCAGCGGGCGGACAAAGCGGAGATATACAAATTCGCGTCGCGAAAGCCGACTGGTCGAACTTTAACGAAGTCGGCGATTACTCCTTCGACGGAACGAAAACGGCTTTCGCCGACTGGAACAAAGTGACGCTCTATCAAGGCGGCACGTTCGTATGGGGGACGGCGCCTTAAGTGAACGGCAATTTCGGCATGACTTCAACCGTTTTCCGGCCTATGCCGGGAAACGGTTTTTTATGTATGAAAATCCTTATATTTTAAACGGTCACATCAGCGCTATAAACAAGTCACATCGCGCACATTTTCCAATGAGGAACGGTTTTATAATGAAAATGTAACAGAAAACCTTTTCGTAAAGGAGGTTGCCTAAGCTTTTTCGAAGAGACGAAGAGCTTGAAATCAACCCAAATGAACAAGGAGGGAAGTTGGTGAGGGGAAAAGGGTTTCAAAAAACGATGGTTTATACGGTCATTGCGGCGATTTGCGGCAGTCTGCTGCTAAGCGGAGGTCTCGGGTCGGTTCCGCGGGCGAATGCATCGGCAAGCTCTTATAACTATGCGGAAGCGTTGCAAAAGTCGATCTATTTCTACGAAGCGCAGCGTTCGGGCGATCTGCCCGCGAACAACCGCGTCGAATGGCGCGGCGATTCCGGCATGACCGACGGAGCGGACGTCGGCAAGGACTTGACGGGCGGCTGGTACGATGCCGGCGACCATGTCAAATTCGGGCTGCCTATGGCTTATTCCGCGGCGATGCTGGCCTGGTCCGTTTACGAGTATAAGGACGCATACGTCCAATCCGGGCAACTCGATAAAACGCTGGAAAATATCAAGTGGGCGACGGATTACTTTATCAAAGCGCATACGGCGCCGAACGAGCTGTACGTGCAGGTCGGCCAAGGCTCGGCCGATCACGCCTGGTGGGGACCGGCGGAAGTGATGCAGATGAACAGGCCTTCGTACAAAATTTCGGCATCGTGTCCCGGTTCCGACGCGGCGGGCGAGACGGCGGCCGCCCTTGCGGTGGCGTCTATCGTGTTTCAGCAGTCGAATCCTTCCTATTCGGCCACGCTGCTGACGCATGCCGAGCAGCTTTACTCGTTCGCGGATACGTATCGCGGCAAGTATAGCGATTGCGTAACGGACGCCCAAGCCTACTATAATTCGTGGTCGGGCTATCAGGACGAACTGTCCTGGGGAGCCGCGTGGCTCTATTTGGCGACGAACAACGCGACGTATTTGACGAAAGCGATCGCCGCTTCGAACAACTGGGGCAAGGAAGGGCAGTCGACGAACTGGGGCTACAAATGGACGCAATCTTGGGACGACGTGCATTACGGCGCCCAACTGCTGCTGGCCCGGATTACGAACGATTCCGCATTCATCGCTTCGACGGAACGCAACCTCGATTACTGGACGACCGGGGTATCCGGGACGGGAGAAAAAATCACCTACACGCCCGGAGGTCTTGCCTGGCTTGATACGTGGGGGTCGCTGCGGTATGCGATGAACGCTTCTTTCCTCGCGTTCGTGTATTCCGACTGGGTGACGGACGCCGCCAAGAAAAACAAATACAAAAATTTCGCGGTCAGTCAAGCGCTGTACGCGCTCGGCGACAACCCATCCAACAGCAGCTATGTCATCGGCTTCGGCACGAATCCGCCGCAGCATCCGCACCACCGTACGTCCCACGGTTCGTGGGCCGATAGCCAGTCGGTTCCGGCCAACCACCGGCACGTACTGTACGGGGCGCTCGTCGGAGGACCGAACAGCAGCGATGCTTATACGGATTCCATCTCCGATTATACCGCCAACGAAGTCGCAACCGACTATAATGCCGGATTCACGGGCGTGCTCGCGAAGATGAAACTGCTCTACGGCGCGGGGCAAGCGCCGCTGGCGAGCTTCCCGCCGCAGGAGACGAAGGAAGACGAGATGTTCGTGGAAGCTTCCTTCAACAGCACCGGACCGACGTATACGGAGATCAAGGCGCTCATTAACAACCGCTCCGGCTGGCCGGCGCGCATGGGCGATAAGCTGAGCTTCAATTATTACATGGATTTGTCGGAAGTGTTCAACGCAGGTTACGGTTTGAGCAATCTTACGGTGTCGACGAATTACAACCAAGGCGCGACGGTATCCGGCCTTCTGCCGTACGATGAGGCCAACAACATTTATTACGTGAAGGTCGACTTTACCGGTACGAAGATTTATCCGGGCGGGCAGCCGCACTACAAGAAGGAAGTGCAATTCCGGATCGCGGCGCCGTCCGGGACGACGTTCTGGAATCCGAACAACGACTTCTCCGCTCAGGGGCTCGTCAGCAGCAGCACGGCAGCCAAAACCGTGTACATTCCCCTGTTCGACAACGGCGTCAAAGTGTTCGGTAACGAACCGGGTCCCGTCGTTCCGACCGTTCCCGCTGCCCCGACGGGCGTGACCGCAACGGCGGGCAACGCGCAAGTCGCGCTTAGCTGGACGGCATCGGGCGGCGCTACGAGCTATACGGTGAAGCGCGCGACGACGAGCGGCGGTCCGTATACGAACGCGGCGACCGAGGTGATGGCGACGAGCTATACGAATACGGGTCTGACGAACGGCACGACGTACTACTACGTCGTCAGCGCGGTAAACAGCGTGGGCGAAAGCTCGAACTCGACGCAAACGAGCGCGACGCCGGCGGCGCCGCAGCCTCCGGTTGCGCCGACGGGTTTGACGGCGACGGCGGGCAACGCGCAGGCCGTCTTGAACTGGACCGCTTCGAGCGGCGCGGTTAGCTATAACGTGAAGCGGGCGACGGTAAACGGCGGGCCTTACACGACAGTCGCGACGGGCGTGACGGCGACGAGCTACGCGAACGCGGGTCTGACGAACGGTACGACGTACTACTATGTCGTCAGCGCGGTGAACGCGGCGGGCGAAAGCGCGAACTCGGCGGAGGCGAGCGCGACGCCGCAATTGGCCATTCCGGCCGCGCCGACGGGTTTGACGGCGGCGGCGGGCAACGCGCAGGTCGCCCTGGGCTGGACCGCTTCGAGCGGCGCGGTCAGCTATAACGTGAAGCGGGCAACGGTAAACGGAGGGCCGTACACGACGATTTCCACGGGCGTGACGGCGACGAGCTTCGCCGATACGGGGTTGACGAACGGCACGACGTACTATTACGTCGTCAGCGCGGCGAACGCGGCGGGCGAAAGCGCGAATTCGACTCAAGCGAGCGCGACGCCGACCTCCGTCACCGCCACTCTCGCGGCGCAGTTCAAAACGACCAACGGCAACGCGACCGACAACCAGATTTACGCCTCCTTCAACATTAAGAACACGGGTACTTCCGCCGTCAATTTGAGCAACGTGAAGCTGCGCTATTTCTTCACGAAAGACGGCGCGGCGAATCTCAACTTCTGGTGCGACTGGGCACAAGTCGGCACTTCGGCCGTCAGCGGCGCGTTCGCGACGATCAGCCCGGCGGCCGCCGGGGCGGATACGTATCTGGAAATCTCGTTCGGCTCGGCGGCCGGTTCGCTAGCGGCGGGCGGCCAATCCGGCGATATTCAGATTCGCGTCGCCAAGTCCGACTGGTCGAACTTCAACGAGGCGAACGACTATTCGTTCGACGGAACGAAGACGTCATTCGCCGATTGGAACAAGGTGACGGTATACGTAAGCGGTGCGCTGGCTTGGGGGATCGAACCATGATTATCGATGGAGGAGGAGGCGCATGAAGCATTCGTCGCGATTCGCGAGAGCGGTAACGGTGATCATGCTGTTCATCCTGGCTGGCTCAGCCTTCTTGATTCCGCCTGTCCGCGCGGCAAACACCCTGTTGCTGCAAACCGACTTTGAAGACGGAACCGCCCAAGGATGGGTTGGACGGGGCGCCGCGGAAACGCTGGCGGCCGCTCCGGAAGCGGCGCGAAGCGGCACGTACGGTTTGAAGGTGACCGGCCGCGCGCAAAGCTGGCATGGCCCGACGCTGGATGTGACGGCGAATATGACGCCGGGCCAAACGTATTTGTTCTCCGGCTGGATTAAGCTTCCTGCAGGTACGCCCAATACGACCGTCTATATGACCATGCAGCGAACGATGCCGGATAAGGTTTACTACGAGCAGCTTTACTACGACACGGCGGCTTCCGATCGCTGGGTGGAATTGAAGGCGGAGTATACGTTGCGCGAAGCCGCCGATCAATTGTCCATATACTTCGAGGCGCCTAGCAATGCGACGACAGGGTTTTATCTGGACGATTTCCGCATGGAGCGGCTGCCGGACGTCGGCCCGATCGTGATCGAGGAGGGCATTCCGTCGCTGAAAGACGTTTTTGCAAACGATTTCAAGATCGGAACCGCCTTCAGCAACAGCGAACTCGCGACCGAAGTGGACCGGAAACTGATGATAAAGCACTTCGGCAGCGTGACGCCGGGCAACGTCCTGAAGTGGGACAGCACGGAGCCCCAGGAAGGCGTCTTCCAGTTTATTGAATCCGATAAGGCCGTGCAGTTCGCTGTGGACAACGGTCAGGAAATCCGGGGCCATACGCTGATCTGGCACCAGCAAACGCCGGATTGGGTATTCCGGGACGCGAGCGGGAATCTGGTTTCCAAAGCGGTGCTGTACCAGCGCATGGAAAATCATATCAAAACGGTGATCGGCCGTTACAAGAATTCCGTTCATACCTGGGACGTGGCCAACGAGGTCATCGACGCGTCGCAGTCAGACGGTCTGCGCCGCAGCTTGTGGTATCAAATCGCCGGGGAGGAATACATCGAGAAGGCGTTCCAGTTCGCCCGCGAAGCAGATCCTTCCGCTAAGCTGTTCATCAACGATTACAACACGCACGAGTCGGGCAAAAGCCAGGCGCTGTACAATCTGATCGGCCGGCTGAAGGCCAAGGGCGTTCCGATTGACGGCGTCGGGCATCAAATGCACATCAAAATTTCGTGGCCGTCTATGCAGGAAATCGAGACTTCCATCGTCAAGTTCGCCGATCTCGGGATCGATTCGCACATTACCGAGCTGGACATGGACATTTACGACAATTCTTCCCAGAGCTACGATACGTTCCCGAGTCAATTGGCGCAGGCGCAAGCTTCAAGATACAAGCAGCTGTTCGATATTTTCCGGAATCATAAAAATCTGATTTCCAGCGTCACGTTCTGGGGCAAGGATGACGGAAACACCTGGCTGCGCTCCTTCCCCGTCATCCGCAAAAACTGGCCGCTGTTGTTCGACGAGCGCCTGCAATCGAAACCGGCTTATTGGGCGGTCGTCGACATTCCGCAAATTCCGGCGGCTCCGGCCAGCCTGACGGCGACGGCGGACAACGGGCTGGTCGACTTGAGCTGGACGGCATCGAGCGGCGCGGCGAGCTACAATGTCAAACGGGCGGCGACAAGCGGAGGCCCGTATACGACGATCGCCGCCGGCGTGACGGCGACGAGCTACGCGGACGCGGGACTGACGAACGGCACGACGTATTACTACGCGGTGAGCGCGGCGAACAGCTCGGGCGAGAGCGTGAACTCGCCTGAAGCGAGCGCGACGCCCACCAGCTCTCCGACAGGAAATCTGAAAGTGGAGTACCGAGTCGGCGACGCAAGCGCGACAGACAGCCAGATAAAGCCGCTGCTTCGCATTATCAATACGGGTACGACGGCCGTACCGCTCAGCCAGTTGAAAATCCGCTACTATTACACGAAAGGTTCGACGCAGTCCGAGACGTACAATTGCGATTACGCGGTTGCGGGGTGCGGCAACTTGACGGCGGCGTTCGGGACGGTTGCACCGGCGGCCGCCGGGGCGGACACGTACGTGGAGATCGGTTTCGCGTCCGGCGCGGGCTCGGTTTCGGCTGGAGGCAACAGCGGAGATATTCAAAGCCGCATCAACCTCGCCAACTGGAGCAGCTACAACGAAGCGGATGACTATTCCTACAAAGGCACGCAGACGAGCTACGCGCCCAGCGCCGCCGTTACGCTGTACCGCAACGGCACGCTCGTATGGGGAACGGAACCGGGCGGAAGCACGACTCCGACCGCTCCTGCCGCGCCGGCCGGGTTGACGGCGACGGCGGGGAACGCGCAAGTCGCCTTGAGTTGGACGGCGTCGAGCGGGGCGGCGAGCTACAACGTGAAGCGGGCGGCTGCGAACGGCGGACCGTACACGACGGTTGCCGCGGGAGTCGAGGCGACGAGCTACGCGGACGCGGGGCTGACGAACGGCACGACGTACGACTACGTCGTCAGCGCGGTTAACGGCGCGGGCGAAAGCGCGAACTCCGCGCAAGCGAGCGCGAAACCAAGCGCGCCGACGGTTCCGGCCGCGCCGACGGGGCTGACCGCGACGGCGGGGAACGCGCAAGTCGCGCTTAGCTGGACGGTATCGAGCGGCGCGACGAGCTACACCGTGAAGCGCGCGCCGACGAGCGGCGGACCGTTCGCGAACGTGGCGACCGGGGTGACGGCAACGAGCTATACGAATACGGGTCTGACGAACGGCACGACGTACTTCTATGTCGTCAGCGCGGCGAATAGCGCGGGCGAGAGCGCGAACTCGGCGCAAGTCAGCGCGACGCCAAGCGGAGGCGGAGGTGGCACAGACACTCTTGTCGCGCAATACAAGCTGAACAATGCCAACGCGTCCGACAACATGATCAACGCGACGTTTAACATCAAGAACACCGGCACGACCGCCGTCAATTTGAGCAACGTGAAGCTGCGCTACTACTTCACGAAAGACGGCGCGGCGGGTCTCAATTTCTGGTGCGACTATGCGCAGATTGGCACGTCTGCCGTGAGCGGCGCGTTCGCGGCGATCAGCCCGGCGGCAACCGGCGCGGACACGTATTTGGAAATCTCGTTAGGTTCGGCGGCGGGCTCGATCGCTGCAGGCGGACAGACCGGAGACATTCAAGTCCGCGTCGCCAAATCCGACTGGACGAACTTCAACGAAGCGAACGACTACTCGTACGACGGCACGAAGACGGCTTACGCCGACTGGAACAAAATCGCGCTGTACGAAAACGGTGCCATCGCGTGGGGAGTAACGCCGTAACCTTTTCCGAACGTATGCAAAACAGACCCGAACCGGGAGGCGCTGCGGTTCGAACGCCGAAGCCCTCTCGCCATCATTTTACTGAAGGGAGTTGTAATGATGAGAAAAACGAAATGGTTCGCGGTCGTCGTCAGCGCGGCCATGATGCTTCCCGCAATCGTTCCTTGGGCGCAGACCGCGCATGCGGCGGATATCAACGTATCCATCACGGTCGATCCGACGGCGGAGAGAGCGAATATTAGTCCGTACATCTACGGGACGAACCAGGATTTTCCGAATACCGCCGATTATGCGGCGCGCCGCTTGGGCGGCAATCGGTTGACCGGCTACAACTGGGAGAATAACGCTTCGAACGCGGGCAGCGACTGGCAGCATTCCAGCGACGACTATCTTTGCAGCTCTAGCGTCAGCGGCTGTACGGTGCCGGGCGCTGCGGTATCCAACTTTCACGACACGTCCGTCGCGAACGGAAGCTACTCTCTCGTCACGCTCCAGATGGCCGGTTACGTCGCCGCGGACAAGAACGGAGCCGTATCGGAAAGCGAGACGGCGCCTTCGTCCAGATGGCGCCAAGCCCCGTACGCGAAAGGAAGCCCCTTCTCCTTGACGCCGGATACGAGCGACGGCAGCGTCTACATGGATGAAGAAGTGAACTTTCTCGTGAACAAGTACGGCTCCGCGGCGACTTCCACGGGAATCCGGGGCTATTCGCTCGATAACGAGCCCGCGTTGTGGGCTACGACGCATCCGCGCATCCACCCCGCCAAGGTGGGCGCCCAAGAGCTGGTAGACAGATCGGTCGCGCTATCGAAAGCGGTCAAAGCCGTCGATCCCGCCGCTGAAATTTTCGGGCCCGCGCTTTACGGCTTCTACGCCTATTACGGGCTGCAGGAAGCGCCCGACTGGCCGACGGTGAAAGGGAATTACGACTGGTATATCGATTACTACCTAGATAAGATGAAGCAGGCTTCCGCGACGGAGGGGAAACGGCTGCTCGACACGCTGGACGTCCACTGGTATCCCGAAGCGCAAGGAGGCGGACAGCGCATCGTGTTCGGCGGGACCGGCAGCGTCGACACGCAAAAGGCGCGCGTGCAGGCGCCCCGCACGCTGTGGGACCCGACGTATCTCGAGAACAGTTGGATCGCATCGTCCTTTCCCGGCTTTCTCCCGATTATCCCGAGACTCAAATCGTCGATAGACGCTTATTATCCCGGCACCAAATTGGCGATCACCGAGTACAGCTACGGCGGAGAAGGGGACATCTCGGGCGGCATCGCCCAGGCGGACGCGCTCGGCGCTTTCGGCAAGTATGGGTTGTACTTTGCTTCGTTCTGGAAGCTGGAAACCAACTCCGATTACGTCAATTCGGCGTTTAAGCTGTTCCGCAACTACGACGGCAACGGCTCGAAATTCGGAGACGTTCACGTCAAAGCCGATACCTCGGACGTCGCCAATAGCTCCGTATACGCGTCGGTCAAGGACGATACCAACTCGGAGCTCCATCTGATCGTAGTGAACAAAAGCTTCGACAGTCCGCTGAACGCGAACATTCAAATCGCCGGCGGCACGTCGTACACTTCCGGCGCCGTATACGGTTTCGACGGCACAAGCACGGCTTTGAATCAAGCAGGCACCATCTCTTCCATCAGCGGCAATCAGTTCACGTATTCGGTTCCGCCATTGACCGCTTATCATATCGTGCTCCAAGCGGGGAACCCGACGCCGCCTTCGGCGCCGACGGGTCTGACGGCGACGGCAGGCAACGCGCAAGCTTCGCTAAGCTGGTCGGCATCCGCTGGCGCGACGAGCTATAACGTCAAGCGCGCGACGACGAGCGGCGGCCCGTACACGACGGTAGCGACCGGAGTTACGGCGACGGGTTACGCGGACACGGGCCTCTCGAACGGCACGACGTACTATTACGTCGTCAGCGCCGCGAACGCGGTCGGCGAAAGCGCGAATTCCTCGCAGGTTAGCGCAACGCCGTCCGTACCGACGATTCCTCCGGCACCGACCGGTCTTACGGCTACGGCGGGCAATGCGCAGGTTGCGCTTAGCTGGACGGCTTCCGCAGGTGCGACGAGCTATACGGTGAAGCGCGCAACGACGAGCGGTGGACCGTATACGAACGTGGCAA
>NZ_JBHSMH010000073.1:0-22787 GCF_042655365.1 Cohnella suwonensis
GAGGCAAGGGGATAATAGTACGATTGTTCCAAAATGACACGAAAATTAGGTTAAGCCTAGATAAGTAGATGTCCATAAAACTTATACTTTCTGACACTACAAGCAAAAACGTCTCCGACGTCCTTGGACGTATTGAATCGAACGATTGCATAAACCGCTATGTGCGATATTTCGTACAAAACTTCTGCGACGGGGTGCCTCGCTCACCACTTTGTTCGATATTTCGTACAAAACCTTTGCTACGGACTACCTCGCTCACCGCTTTGTACGATATTTCGTACAAAACTTTGCGACGGACTGCCTCGCAAGCCACTTTGTACGATATTTCGAACAAAACTTCTACGACGGACTACCTCGTACGCCACTTTGCACGACTTTCCGCAATTCACCAAACAAGCAAACACGCCTTTGTCGTACTTAGACGCTGAAGCAGCTTTGCGTAGGTATCAGATGAGTACAAAGGAAATCGAAAACTTATACTTTCTGACACTCCAAGCAAAAACGCCTTCGGCGTCTTTTGGACGCTGATGAAGCTTTGCGGAGGTTATTCAGAAATGGATAAACATGAAACTTATAAATTCTGAATAACCAAGACGGCAAAAACCCGGCCGACGCTCCGAGGAGCGAGAGCCGGGCCGGTTGGGCGATTCGCCGAACCTATGCGTATCAGTTCGCGATAACCGCTTCTCCGCGAGGAGCTTTCGCTTTCCTTAATCCGGAAGCGACCAGCAGGATCAGGAACGCGCCCGCGATCGACCAGAGCGCCGCCGCGTTCGAACCGACTTCGTCCAGGCCGCCGAAGTACATCACTTCCCGTAACCCGCCGGATACGAACCGCAGAGGCGTCCATGAATAGATCCAATCGTGGGAGGCGGAAGACAGGAACTCCGGCGCCATGTTCAGCAGCGGCATCGAGAAGAACATGAGCAACACGAGAATCGCCATCGCCGGGATCCCGATCCAGTTCAGCAGCGCGGATTGCAGCATGTAGAACGTCGCGCCCGCGAGCCATAGGAACAACCAAGTTTCCGTCGCTTGGGCCAGCTCCATGCCATACCACGACGAAGCCATCCAGATGAGGAAGCCGGACGCGATGCCCGTGATGACGACGCCGGCGACCGGTTGCATGGCGATCGTAGACAATCTGCGCGCCCCGCCTTTCATGGCGTTGCCGCCCGCGAGGAACAGAATCATCGCCGTAACCAAGCTGCCCATCCACATGATTTGCGTCAACATGCCCGGCGCGTTGCCGGTCGCGTTGTTCGTGCCGACCGCGTGCACCGTCTCTTCTTGCACGTTAATCGGCGCGAGCAACGCTTGCGCGACGGAAATCGGCACTTGCTCCGTCATCTTGCTCATCTGATCGAGCAATGATTTCGACAAATCCGCATTAACCATTCTCATCGCTTGGCCGAGCCCTTGCTTGACGACCGTCGCCGCTTGAGCATTCAAGCCTTCGCTCGCGATGATCTGCACCGTCGCGGGCTTCGGCTCCGGTCCTGCCAAGGAAGCGACTCCGGCGCTTAAGTCCGCAGGCAGAATCAATGCTCCGTAGTAATCGCGATCGTCGATACCGGACCTGGCTTCCTCTTCCGAACCGACGATCGTCCAGGAAATCGGCATCTCCTTGTTCTCCGTCAGCTTCATCTTCATCATCTCGCCGACCGCCAACGTGCCTCCGTTCGGCAAGTTCGCCGCTTGATCGAGCACGACGAGCGCCACCGGCACGTCCTTCGGCTTCGTCCCGAGCACCGAGCCCATCATCGCCGCGCCGAATACGACCAGTACGACCAGAACGACGACCGTTCCGATCCACGTTATTTTTTGTTTGAAAATCGCCATGATTTCCATCCGCTCCTTCTCTCTGTTGGTCAACATTATGTTGATTAATGACCATGATGTTAATTATAATGAGGGGAGTGAAAAGTACAATAATCAGTTCCGATCGCGTTGTTCATTACTCGGCACATGATTCGGTATCTGTTGATTAACCGAAGCAAAAAGGAGCGAACCCTCGCCATGACCGATAAACCCGACCGCCGCCAAGTCCGCACGAAGCAGCTTCTCTACGACGCGCTTATGGGCCTGATCGAAGAGAAAGGCGTCGACAGCGTGAACGTGACGGACATCGCGAACCGCGCCAACTTGAACCGCGGCACCTTCTACCTGCACTACCGCGACGTTCCCGATATGCTCCAACAGTTGAAGGACGACGTATTCGAATCCGTCAAAAGCCGCTTCTTGAAGCTCGATTTTCAAGAAGCCATGGCCCATGCCGACCGGAACGAAATCTATCCGCCCAGCGTTCGAATCTTCGAAGAGCTCGCCCGCCATGCCCGGTTCTTGCGGGCGATGTTCGGCGCCATGGGCGATCTCTCGTACGCGATCCGATTCCGGAAGCTGATGACCAAGCAGATTTTCGAGAAAGTCGACTTCCTTCCGAATATCGAGAATCCGCCCGTCCCCCGCGATTACGTGATCGCCTACATGACCTCCGCCAACTTCGGCATGATCCTGCACTGGCTCGAATGCGGGATGGACAAGACGCCGGAGCAGATGACCCGGATCATGATGAAGATCGTCAACTATGGCCCTCTCGTCTCCTTCGGCCTTCGCGAAGCGCCGCCAGGGAGCATGAAATAAGCGGAACCTTCGGCGCTATAGCTCGCATATCCATCCTGTTGGTTATGCTTAGTGGAAATATGCAGTAATTCCTGTGGAATTCCATTAACTTGGACGTCAAGCGAAAATCGGCCTGAAGTTAATGGAGATTTCCATTAAGCTTGCTGCAGTTCTGAACGGCAAAAAAAGTCTTCAAGCGCTCCGCAATCGGAGGAGCTTGAAGACTTTTTGTCGTTTGCGTTATCTGCCGCGGGAACCGCCGCGACCGCCGCTTCTGCCGCCGCCGGACGGGCCTCCCTTGAAGCCACCGCCGCGCGAGCCGGATGCCGGTCGTCCGCCGCCGAAGCCGCTACCGCCTCGCGAATCCGACTGGCCGCGCCCGCCCTTGCTGCCGCCGAACCCGCCGCCGGCACCCTCGGAACGTCCTCCGCGACCGCTTGCGCTCGGACCGCCGCCGCTAGACCGGCCGCCGCCGAAGCCGCTTCCGCCTCGCGCGTCCGGCTTGCGGTCGCGGTCGAACCGCCCGCCGCCTTCCGCGCCGCGTCCGGCCGCCAGCCGCTCCGCCGAGTTGCGGCGGTTCGGGCCGCCGCCCGCTTTCGCGCCGAAGCCGCCGGCTCCGGACCGATCCGCTTTCGCCGCTTCCCGGCTCTGCCACTGCTCGATCAGCTCGCCCGCGCGCGATTCGCGCTTGCTCGCCGAACTCGCCGGCTTCCCGGCGCCATACGTCGCCGTCGTCGCCGTCGCCGAAGCCCCGCCGCCGCGCCGCTTATCGCCAGCCGCTCCGCCACGAACCCCGCCCGCTCCCGGGCCGCCGTACGCCGCCCGCCCGCCGCGGCCTCTGCCGCCCGCCGGGCCCGATGACCTCGGCCCCGCACCCGCTCCGCCGCGGCTCTTACCCGCCGCCGCACCGCCAGAGCGCGCGCCCGAGCGTCCGCCGCCGGCGGAACCGCCTCTCGCGCGCGGAACCTTGCCGCCCGGGCGACCCAGCCCGCCGCTGCTGCGCGGACCTTCAAGACCTCCGCCGCCGAGCGGCGCTCCTTCTTCGCTTCTGCGCTCCATCGCCATCTGGATGCCATTCTCGATGTCCGCGAACTCCCGACGATCTTTCGGCGCGATCAACGTGATCGCCAAGCCTTTTTCGCCCGCGCGTCCCGTCCGTCCGATCCGATGAATGTAGCTCTCCACGTCCAGCGGCACGTCGAAGTTGAACACGTGCGTCACGCCTTCGACGTCGAGTCCGCGCGCGGCCACGTCCGTCGCCACGAGCAGCTGCAGCTTCGCGTCGCGGAACCGCTTCATGACCTGCTCCCGCTTCATCTGCGACAAATCTCCATGAAGCTCGTCCGACGAATAGCCCATTTCTTGAAGCGCCACGTTCAGCGTGCTCGCCCGACGCTTCGTCCGGCAGAAAATAATGCTCAAATAGGGCTGCGTCTCCTCGAGAAGCTTCACGAGCGTGTCTTGCTTCGCGCGGTCCGACGTCTCGACGACCCATTGGCGAATGTCCTTAACCGTCACGCGCTCCGCCTTCACCGTAATGTGCTGCGGATTACGCAGAATCCGTCCGGCCATCTCGCGAATCGAAGATGGCATCGTCGCCGAGAACAGCATCGATTGCTTTTTATAAGGCGTCTGGCGGAGAATTTCCTCGACTTCCTTCAGGAAGCCCATGTGCAGCATCTGGTCGGCCTCGTCCAACACGAGCATCTTCACGCCGCCCAGCGTAATCGTTTCCCGCCGCAGGTGATCCAGCAACCGGCCCGGCGTCGCGACGATGATATGCATGTCGCCCTTCAGCTTGTGCAGCTGCGCTTCGACGTCCTGCCCGCCGTACACGGCCAGCACTTTAATGCCGTCCTCGCGCGTCAGCAGCTTCTTGATCTCGCCCGTGATCTGGATCGCCAGCTCGCGCGTAGGCGTCACGATCAAGCCCTGCACCAACGGCACGTCCGTCTTGATCTTATCCAGCATCGGCAGCACGAACGCGAGCGTCTTGCCCGTACCCGTCTGCGCTTGGCTGATCACGTCGTGTCCTTCGCGCACGACCGGAATCGTCTCCGCCTGCACCGGCGTCGGCGTCACGATGCCTTCCGCTTTCAGAATCGCGACTCTTCCTTCCGATATGCCCAATCCCGCAAAATCCGTCATCTTATCCACTCCAATAATTTTAGGCTACCCAAACCAAACAAACTCGGCAGCACCGTCACTCGTCACAACGATCCAATCCATCCGATTCCTTTAGCCATTACCCTCTATCCTACCACATTCCGCGGCCCCGCATGTAAAATAAACAGCCGCGCCTGCGTTCAACCTGCATCCACTGCAGTTTGTTTCGCTTGAAAAGGCGCTTCCTGGAGATCAACCTGCAAAAATGCAGGTTGTTTCCGAAGAAATCGCCAAATAGTCCGATATCGGACAATCAAACTGTACTCCATACAGGTTGTTTCGCCGAATCGGCGCTTAGCCGCCGATCAAACTGTACTTTTGCAGCTTGTTGTCCGAAGTTGTCCGAATTGGTTCTGACCGCGATTTAACGATACTCCGTGCAGGTTGTTTCCCCAAACCCACCTATCGTATGCGATCAAACTGCATTTTGCAGTTTGTTTTCCTGATCGGGCTCTTTACTTGCCATCCAACTGTACTCCGTGCAGGTTCATCCCAGGAACATCCCTTGCAACATTCCGTACGAGCCGTCGCCCATGCCCAAAAACCCGCCGGCCCCGTTTTTCGCGGGACCGGCGGGCGGATGCACGTATAAAGCCGCCGCCTTCGACCATCCTAGTTATAGGAGGTGAGATGTGCGATGGCCAAAGATGTGCTGTGCGAAGTAAACTCCTGCAAATACTGGGCGCCCGGAAACGCCTGCAACGCTTCTTCGATCTACGTCGTGAATAACCGCAACAAGCAAGCTTCCCATTCCGAAGAGACCGACTGCAAGACGTTCGAGCCGAAGATCTAACGCGAGCGAATCCGCGAGCCGGTCCGGCATGATCGGCAAGCTAGGCGAAGGCATCCGTTTCCGCGGATGCCTTTCGCGTTACTCGGCCCCCACGGCCGCCGCGACGCTCATCGCTTCCCTTGTATTGTAACCAATATTGAGAACAATTATCACTCAACATGGGTTACATTCGCCTACCGCCCGACGCGACTTCATCGCTCTCATACGCCTTATACAACCGTAAGCGACCTCATCGGCATCATTCGCATTATGCCGCCGCACCGGTCGACACGGAAGCTTCCGCTTTTTTCTCTCGCAACAAGACCACGCCGAACGCCACGAAAATCAGATGGACCGTCGAGAACGTGTTGACGTCCTCCGGCATGAACATGCCGGCGATAAGCAATCCGATCACGACAAGCACGAAGATTCCGAGCCCCCGATGAAGCGCCTTCGCCTTTATCGTAGAGATGCCAAGCAGAATCAACCCCAGAAACAGCCCCGGCATGAGCGGGATAAGCACGAACAGCGTCGTCGGATAGTCGTCGACCATCAGGTTGTTCACGTAACCGTTCACCGTGTTTAATACCTCATCCGTGGACACGAGGCTGTAGATGATCGGATACGAGAAAATTTGAAAGGGCCCATGGAAAATTTCCAGGATCATTCCGACGAACAGCAGCGGTAACCCGATCCAGCCCCACCATTTTAGCCCCGCTGCCTGGCGCAAGTACATCGCGGGCAATCCCATCAAAATCAGGATAGACGCCCAAGCCAGCCATACGTGCGTATTGACCGCCGTCTCGACAAAATCCGGAATGTCTCCGAGCGACGCCGGCGTATCCCCGATATGCAGCAGCTGTCCGCTAAACCCCATTAATCCGCCGATCGCCAGCGCCCAGCCGCCGAACTTCAAGTACCCTTGCGGAATCGGCAAGTGCAATGATCCCATTTGACTCATGATTAAATCATTCCTCCAATCGTTTTCTTGTGCTTTCAGCTTACCTCCTCGCTTTTCCCATCGGGTAGAGGCCGCGATTCCCGAAAACCAGGAAGATTCCCCGGGAAATCGCAACTTCCCCCCGATTGCTTATTTACGGCGGAAAATATCGCCTGATATACTTTTCCACGTAGCATTCATTTCTTCGTGGGCGCATGCCCGCGCCAGGATCCGGAAGGAGCGTGGAACCGCGTTGACCGTCTTGCGCCTTACCCGAATCGCGTCCGGAATCGTCATCTTGATCGGAATCGCTTTGTTCCTCTATGCGGTCCCGACCTTCTACGTCGATCTGAGGGATCACTGCGTCGACCAAGTCTGCTCGTCGTTTTACGATACGCCGCCTACCTCCGCATGGCTGGACGCCCACGGCTTGAACAGCCGAATTTTCGCGGGGGCATACGCCGGTCTGTACGGCTTGTTCGGCCTCGCCTATATCGGAGTCGGCATCGTCGTCTTTCTGAGGAAGTCCGCCGATCTGATCGGCCAGGTCGCTTCCGTCGCCCTCGCACTTCAAGGGTTCACTTTCAATGCCCTTTCCCTTAGCATCCAAGGCGTTCATCCCGCCATCGACTTTACGCTCCGGGCGATCGAGGCCTGCTCGATCGTCGCCTTGATGACGTTATTTTTCGTCTTCCCGAACGGCAAGTTCGATCCGTCTTGGTCGCGCTATGCGCTCATCGTTATTCTCGTTCCCGGACTGCTGAGGGGCTTCTTCCCGGGCACCTCTCTCGATTTGAAGTATCTAGCTCCGACCCTGTTCCCCGTCTGGGTGCTCGTCTGGATGGGAAGCCTCATCGCCATTCAAGTCTACCGTTACCGCAAGGTGCTGGGCCCGATCGAGCGCCAACAGACCAAATGGGCCGTGGCCGGCATGTCCGTCGCGATCGCCGGTCTGATTGTCATTACGCTGTTGCATATTTTGCAAGAAGACGCCCTTCAGCGAAATCCGTTCTATTTGTACTTCTCCGATGTGGTGCTCGTGCTCTGCATGATGCTGCTACCGATCACCCTGCTGTTCGCCCTCCTGCGGAGAAAATTGTGGGACATCGACCCGATCGTCAATCGGACGCTCGTATACGGTTCGCTCAGCTTATTCGTCGCGGCCATCTACGTCGGAATCGTCTGGTACGTCGGCGTTTTGTTTCATGCCTTTTCCCCTTGGGCGAATTCCTTGATCGCAACCGGGATCGTCGCCATTCTGTTCACGCCCGTCAAGGAGAGGCTCCAGAGGTTCGTCAACAGATGGATGTACGGGGAAAACGACGATCCGCTCGCGGTGCTCGCCCGGCTCGGCCGGAAGCTCGAAAACCCGCTCTCGCCGCACGATGCGCTGCACGTCGTCGTACGCACCGTCCGCGAAGCGCTTCGGCTGCCCTATGCCGGGATCGAGCTCGTCCAGAACGGCGAAGCGATTATCCTCTCGGAAGACGGAGACCCGGCGCAAGCTCCCGCTCCTGTGAAGCTTCCTCTCGTTCACCGCGGGGATTCGCTCGGCCATCTGCTCGTCGCTCCCCGATCTCCCGAAGAGAGCTTCTTCCCGTCCGATCGGAAGTTTCTCGACATGCTCGTCCGACAAGCGGGGGCGGTCGTGCAAAGCGCCAAAGCGTCCATCGATCTTCATTTCGCGGCCGAAGATCTAAGAGAGTCGCGAGAAAGACTCGTGCTCGCGCGCGAAGAAGAACGCAAGCGGCTCCGGCGCAACCTGCACGACGACTTGGCGCCGCGGCTCGCCGCGCTGGCGCTGACCGCGTCGGCGGCGGAGACGCTCATGCAGACCGATCCCGCGACGACCAAGACGATTCTCGCGGAGCTGCAGACGGTCATCCGCACCTCCGTCTCGGACATTCGCCGGCTCGTGCACGACCTTCGGCCGCCCGCGCTGGACGAACTCGGTCTCGTCGGCGCGATCCAAGAGCGGATCAACGACCTGTCCCGGCCGTTGAAGCCCGCCTGGAATGCCGAGGAAGCCTTCTCGAACGAGAGCGCTCCCCCGCCCCGGCTGCGGTTCCGATTGTATGCGCCGGATAGCCTGCCACCGCTTCCCGCGGCAGTCGAGGTCGCCGCTTTCCGGATCGTAACGGAGGCGATCGTGAACGTCGTTCGGCACTCCGGAGCGACGGAGTGCGACGTGAGCTTGACCGTTCGCGCAAGCGCGGGCGGAGACGGGGACGGAGGGCTGGCGATCGTAATCGTGGATAACGGCCATGGAATGGGGGATCGGCGAGAGTCGAATCCGAGCGGAGGCATCGGGCAGCATTCGATGCGAGAACGCGCGGAGGAGCTTGGCGGCTATTGCCTATTCGAGGCGGCACCGCGCGGGGGATCGAAAGTATCCGCCTGGTTGCCGTTAACGCTGGAAGTCGCAGATAATGCAAGACAGGAAGGGGGAGCAAGCGCATGAACGTCAAACCGCTTCGGATCGTCATCGTGGACGATCATCCGTTGTTTCGCCACGGGGTGCGCACGCTGTTCCTGACCGCGCCCGAGCTTGAAGTCGTCGGCGAGGCGGGCAACGGCGAAGAAGCGATCGCGCTGGCGCAATCGCTTCGGCCTGACGTGATGCTGATGGACATCCGGATGCCCGGACTGAGCGGCATCGAGATGACGCGGCGGATTACGGTCATGGATCCCGCCATTCGTATACTCATCTTGACGATGTTCGAGGACGATTCCTCCGTCTTCACCGCCATGCGCAGCGGGGCCAAGGGTTACGTGCTCAAGGACGCCGACAAGGACGAGCTGCTGCGCGCCATTCACGCGGTCGGCAACGGCGAAGCGATCTTCAGCCCGGGCATCGCTTCGCGAATGATCGAATATTTCGCGGTCACCCGGCCGGCCGCGAGGGAGGAAGCGTTTCCCGAGCTTAGCTCCCGCGAACGGGAAGTGCTCTATCTCATGACAGAAGGCGCTTCGAATGCCGATATTTCGTCGAAGCTGGACATCAGCGGCAAGACGGTCGCCAACTATATCACCAATATATTGAACAAATTGCAAGTGTCCGACCGGCAAGAAGCGATGCGGATGGCCCGCGACTCCCGCCGCGAGTAAGGATGACTAGAGTTCGATCGCGCTTCGCCGCTCTTCTCGATTCGCCCGGACGAACGCTTACCCCTCGGCATGCTTCCGCTGAAATTCGGTTATCGCCGCGAACGATCCCGAGAGCCGTCCCCGCAACTCCTCGTGAATCGCGAGCAGCTCCCGGTAACGCTCCGCGTTCCGCGCGTTCGGCTCCAGCCGCTCCGCGATCGGGATCCACGCTTTCACCTCGCGCCAATTGCCAAGCTCCCCGAGGCCTTGCATGGCAAGCGCCGCGGATGCCAGAGCGGAAGCTTCGGTCACCTTCGGCACCTGTACTTCCTTCCCTAGCGCATCGGCCAGCATCTGCTTCCATAGCGGCGATCTGGCGAAGCCGCCGGACGCGCGGACTTCCCGCGCCTCGCCGGCAAGATCCCGCAGCGCTCCCGCGACCGATGCGATCGCCAGCATGACGCCTTCCAGCCCCGCCCGCGCGAAATGCTCCCTCTTATGGCCCAAGTGCGCGCCGAAGTAAGTTCCTCTTGCCTCGGATGTATAGATCGGAGCCCGCTCCCCCGTCAAGTACGGAAGGAACAGCAAGCCGTCCGCCCCGGCGGCGACCCGCGATGCCGCCTCTAGAACCTCTTCCGTCTTTGCGTCCGCTCCGAAGAACGCCTCGCGGATCCATTGCAACGCAATGCCGCCGTTGTTCGTCGCCCCCCCGATCACGTAGGCCGTATCCGCGACATGATAACAAAACGTCCTCTGTCTCTCGTCCGTCAGCGGACGATCCGTCATCATCCGCACCGCGGCGCTCGTCCCGATCGTCACCGCCATCTCCCCGGGCCCGATCGCGCCGACGCCCACGTTCGCGAGCGCGCCGTCGCTGCCGCCGAGGAAGAACGGCGTATCGCGCCGCAACCCCATTCGACCGGCCAACGCTACGTCCATTCCCTGCAGCCTGTACGTTGCAGGCCGAAGCGCGGACAGCCGCTCCCGATCGATGCCGGCGATCCGCAGCGCCTCCTCGTCCCAGTCGAGCGCCTCCAGATCAAGCAATCCGGTCGCGGAAGCGATCGCATGATCGACGACCCACTCCCCGAACAACCGGAACGCGACGTATTCTTTGATCGAGACGAACTTCGCCGTCTCCGACCAGACGTCAGGACGGTTCTCCCGCAACCAGATCAGCTTCGGCAACGGCGACATCGGATGGATCGGCGTTCCCGTTCGCCTATATACGCCAGGCCCCTCCCCCGATGCGCGAATACGCCGCGCTTCTCCCTCGCTGCGCCCGTCCGCCCACGTAATGCTTCTCGTCAGCGGACGGCCGCCCGCGTCGACCGCGATCAGCGAATGCATCGCCGAGCTCATCCCGAGCGCCGCGACGCCGCTCCCATCCAGCCCTCTTGCGCCGATCGCCCCGCGAACGCTCTCCAGCACCGCCTCCAAGATCGCGTCAGGCTCTTGCTCGGCCCAGCCCGGACGATCCCGTAGCAGCGGATACTCGACCGAGAAGCTGCCTAACATTTCTCCGTCCATGCCGAAGGCTACGCTCTTCGTGCTCGTCGTACCGATATCGATGCCGATAATGGCTTGTCCTTTACGCATCTGCCGCCCGCTCCCCGCTGATCCATGGCTTATTCTAAGCTGTTATACCATAGATCAGCTCTAAAAGGTTGTTCAAAAAGTCCGATTTTGATCACGAAGCTATTCAAGGAGTCAATTCGGCATCGAATCTTGAATTCAGCCGGAACTTCCGGTTCTCACGTAGGTTCGCCTACGCTCCGATCCTCATTCCCTAGCTTCTTTCAACCTTCTCGGTGCTGAAAACCGAACTTTTTGAACGCGCACTCTAAGAACTACCCAACCAATGGTTGATCCATTGCCCTACGGGGGCGACGATCATATATTGCAGGTCCGCGAGCGAGCCGGACGGCCAATGAAGCCGTTGAGCGAAACTCATATACGCGGACCACCCGATCAACCCGGCGTACATAGCCATCTCGCGTTTCCGGCCATTTTTCCCGATCGAGCGCAGCCCGACTACTAATAGGAGTACATATGCCATTGCGTTAAGTACCACCGACTCCACGTAACGGTCCTCCTCACTCTTTCTCGGTCAGATTTTTGAACGATTTATTGCTCAGCCCGACGCGCTTAATCGTAATGTCCACCTGCGGATCGATGTCGAATTGCACGAAGGTAGCCGGCCAATTTTTGCTAAGCTCCTTCCACTGCTTCGGAAATTTGCGATGAACGACATCCGCGAAGCCAACGATATCGGTTTGCAATTTCTGGACCTCGCTCCATGCTTCAATTATCTTTTCCCTGATATGACCGTTCAATTGCCGCTCCAGCTTCTTGATGACCTCCGGCTTGTTCAGATCCAGCTTGCAGTCGGTTTCAAGCAGCATCCCTTCCCCTTTGACCGCAATTTCCATGACCCAATGGTCCCCCGACTGCCGAGGAGCTAATCGGGTCGTCGAGCGGTTTAACCGAAAGGAGGATGTTTCCCTTTGCTGTGAAGGATCGCAAGCGAATGAAATCGTCGTCGCCTTGATCTGATCGCGGATAAAGGCAACTCCTACCGTATGTTCCCTTGAGATCCAGCCGACCATTTTGTCTTTCCGGAGCACAGCTAATCTGCCCAGTCTGAGCTTGGAGGAAAGCGAGGTGTTGTTTAGCGCGTCCGCCGATGTAACCCCCGGGGACCCGGAGACGAGAATTTCCGGCAAGACGGCGCTTTTCGCAGGACTAACGATCCCCATCGCAAGATCGTATAATCTCACGTTCGGCAACGCCGAGAGATCGGCAGCCTCCTTCCTTATCGTCTCCTCGATCCCGTCGCCGGGGATAATCTGAATTTGCATCAGCTGCTCGATGATCTTCCGGGCGTTGCCATCCGCCATCAGCACGCTCACGGTTTCTCGCGAATCGGGATTGCGGTAATAAACATCCAGCAGGGGATCCAAGCCATGACGGGCGGCAGCATCGCTCACGACCATCACGCGGTTATGCGAGAAATACAGGTTCCGCGGACTTTCCATGGCGCTGCGCCACACGGCTTCGCGGATCGTCTTGCCTTTGGTGGAATAGACGATAACCGGCAGCTTGGCCGCTCCTCCCCCAACCGCGCTCATTGCGGCCGAGATCGCGGAAGGGATCACGACTTGGTATGAGACAACCCACTCTTCCTTCTCCCCATCGTAATCGACGGCCGTTGCCGATGTAATGGCCAGCTCATTCAGCTCCGTGCTATCCCAGCAACCCGTCACCGACAGACACATGAATGCAGCCCCGATCAGAGCCAACCCTTTTTTCCGCATCGTTATCCCCCCGAACTTATGGTTTTGCCGGTCTTCCGCTTCAAGCCGATCCATAGCGCCAAAGGAAGAAACACGTTCATTATCGCCAAATAGGGGAAGAAAGTGAACTCATTATGGCGGGTCAGATACGTGTTGCTAGACCATGTATAGAGCGAAGTTAGCAGAACGAGAATGCCCAAGGCGATCGGGAAAGGTTTCTTGTTACGAATCCGGAACAAATGGACGAAGAAATGAACCGTCCCGTAGAAATAGATACACAGCTTGATATACAGACTTGCAATCCATAAGCAGATGAAAATAAACTCGATTCGCTCCAAGAAGGATCCGTACTTGATGATCTCCATGGTGATGATCGTGGGATACTTCAAGAGCTTAGGCAGCTCGGGGCCGAAGATCAGCAGCACCATGACCACGGCTAACAACAGCTCGAATCCGGCAATCGATGTGCCCCAGACGGCGATTCTGCGAGCATGCGTTGGCTTGCTTAAATAGGGAGACAGCAGCATTAGAACGGATGCTTCCGATATCCAGCCGAATGAGGATAAGCCTCCAAGGACGATTTGCGGAAACGATGCCTCGCCAATCGGCAATAGATGCTTCAGATTGACGTTGTTCATCTGCAGGCTAATACCCACGATAATAAAAACCGTCGAGCCTACGAAGACGATAACGCCTATGCGAGCGACTACCTCGATCCCTTCCCTAACGGCATAGAGAGCTACGAGCAGCGCTGTCGCCGCGAGGACGATAACCGGGGTTTTCTTCATCACCTCATCGGAAAGAAAATCCACGAACTCTCGTAAAATAATCGACGATGACAACATGTAATACTGTACCAACAGTAATCCTGCGACGATGCCGACAGCGCGTCCAAGCCGATTTTCGATCAGCGTCAAGAACGGCAATCCCGGATTAAGCCGGCAGATGGAACCGATGAGAATAGCGATGACGATGCCGCAGCCCCATGCTGCGGCAACCGAAATCCAGGCATCCTGGGAAGCCGCCCCAATGGCAATGGAAGGGAGAATAAGCATTGCTGTCGGCGTAATGCTATGCGTGACCAGTACGACAGCCTGGAAGGTGGATATCTTTTGCCGATTATGCTGCATGAGGCAGAACTCCTAAGGTTCCTGATTTTGATTGGGAGGAGCGGGCTTCTGTCCGTCGCCTTGTCTCGTCTGATTGTTCTTTGACACGAGATTGATCGGGCGTTTCTTCATTGCCCACTGCGGAACGCGAATGAACAAGTCCTTCCAATTGGACCAGACAAATGGTGACAGCGGTGTCAAATACGAGATGCCGAACGAACGGAGCCCCGCCAGATGCAGCAGCAGAATCATCATGCCCGATAGGATTCCGAACAGCCCGAGCGTCCCGCCTAGAATCATCATGGCGAATCGGATCAGCCTTGCGGCACTGGCCATGTTGATCGCGGGGATGACGAAATTCGCGATCGCCGTGAAGGAAACGATGATGACCATCGAGGCCGACACCAACCCGGCTTGCACGGCTGCTTGTCCGAGAACAAGGGCGCCGACAATGGAAATGGCGGGACCGATGACCCGCGGCATACGCACTCCCGCTTCGCGCAGTACCTCGAACGTCAATTCCATGATCATCGCTTCGACGATCGCCGGAAAAGGAACGCCTTCCCTCTGGGCAGCCAAGCTGATCAGCAGCGGAGTCGGCAGCATTTCCTGATGAAAAGTCGTAATCGCGATGAACAAGGCGGGAAGAAGCATCGAGATGAGAAAGGAGACATACCGAATGATCCGCAGGAAGGTTGCGATATCGTAGCGCTGGTAGAAATCCTCGCTCGATTGGAAGAAACGGTCGAACGTAACCGGCGTAAGCAACACGAACGGAGTACCGTCCACGATAATCGCGATCTGGCCTTCCAATATGCCGGCCGCTACGGCATCCGGACGTTCCGTGTTCAGGATCGTCGGGAACGGAGTGAAGTTCGCGTCCTGAATGAATTCCTCGATATACGCGCTCTCCAGAATGCTGTCCGTATCGATCCGGTTCAGCCGAAGATGAAGCTCCTTCACGATCCGATCGTTAGCGATTCCTTGCAGGTACATGACCGTAACGTAGGTTTTCGTCTGTTCGCCGATCTGCTGAACCGCGACCCTGAGCTGGGGGGATTTAATGCGTCGTCTGATCAGCGCCGTATTCGTCTTGAGATTTTCCGTGAAGCTTTCCTTCGGACCGCGGACCACGGTCTGCGAGCTCGGCTCTTCTACCGACCGTTTATCGCCGCCCGTCGAACAGGCTGCCAGCGCCGCATTGACGCCATGCACGAACACGATCGTGTTGCCTTCGAGGAGCTGGGCGACCGCTTTGTCCAAAGTGTGCATCTCTTCCACTCGCCCGACGGATAACGCCCGGTTTTTCAACAACTCATACTTCTGGGATGCCGACGATTGTTCCGCCTGTTCTCCCAGCCCGGCCATGAGAGGATGCAGGATCATCTGATTAAGAATCATCGGATCTACCAGATCGTCGATATACACGAATGCGACTCCGATCCGATCCGTAGGGGCATCGGCGATTTCGCGAACGACGAGGTCCGAGCCGTGTCCCAGAACGGTTTGGATCCATTCCACATTGCTGGTTAAATCCGCGAAGACGGACTGCTCCGAGCGATTCGAAGCATTGTCGTTCATAACGCCGCCGCTTCCGATCTTCCCGCTCGGCTCTTGGCCGCTTTTACGCCGCTTCTTGCGGAAGAACGGTATATTGCTCTCTTTCATCCGGATTCCTCATCTGCGAGTGGTAGTTAGGGCAATTGCGATTCGCTTCTCCGAAGCCGATTCCTGATCAGCATCGCCAGCAGCAATAGCGTTGGAATCAAGATTTGAACGATCGGAAAATGAATATTCACATTCTTCTCGAACCCGATCCAGATATGCTGAATATAGCTTCTGAACATCAATGAGCCGATGAGGATAAGCACGCCGACAGGGACTATGGTTTTTCTTCGATCCTTCTTGAACAATTGGGAGGAGACGAGCGCCGTTCCGAAGAAGTACGCCGTCATCTTCATGAACACCCCCGTAAAGAGCAGCAGGGCGACGATCGGATCAAGTCTTTCGACGAAATTGGCGAACTTCACCAGGTTCACGACCTGTAAGAGAGGAATAATGCTGAATTCAGACATGGCGCCTAAGCTGGCAATGATGAAAATGTTCGTCACCGTAATGAAGGTGCCTGCGAATAGGAAGCTTCCTAAAGTCACCTTGGTCGTCTTCGCGCTCGGACTGGCATACTTCCAGAACATCAGGAACAGCACCATCTGTCCGAACGGAAAAGAAATGACCCCGGGGATCGCGGCGCTCAGCACCTTCTTGAACCCGTTGCCCAGTACCGGCTGCAGGCGATGGAGATCAAAGATGCCCGTTCCATAGATCATGACGAATAGCCCAAGATACATCAACATGATGAAGGGTAAAATGATTTCGGCGATCCGCGCGAACACCTCGACTCCCTGATGAACGGCGTATCCCGCTACCACGAGCAATATAAACATAATGATCCATAGCGGCGTGTGAGGCAGCAGGTACATAATCATCAAGTCTCCGAATTCACGCACGTTTCGGATAGCCTCATAGCTGAAGTACACGATGTAGGCGATCCCGAAGATGCCCCCTGCCGCCTTGCCGAACGTTCGATCGAAAATTTCCATCAGATTTTTGTCCGGTGCCATGCGGTGAATCGGCAGGGTCACGAGCAGCAAAAAAATCATTCCGCACAGCACGCCGATGAAGACGGAAATCCATGCGTCCGAACCCGCAGGACTGGCAAGCAGAAATAGAGGCGAACTGCCGATCTGAAACAAAATGATCATCGCGGCGAGCTGGGACTGGCTGATTCTTTCCATTGGGCAACCTCGTAGCGGTAAGGATGACAGCTGATCATTAATATTTCCAGAAGTCTGGAAATCATGCGCTTATCAATCGCAGTCACTCCCGTTTACGACGCTCTGAGCGTACTATTGAGCGGGAATCAGCGAGGTAGACCCATTTAAGACGCAGGGAGCGTACTATCGAGCGAGAATCTCGGAGTTACCCCCAATTAAGACGCTCTGAGCGTACTATTGTGCGGGAATCTCGAAGCTTATGTGTGATCGACCACAGCACAATCAAGCGCAAGTAAAAATTGGCTTCTTCAACTTTCAGACATTGCTTCTTACCAATCCCAATGCGTACACGATGACTCTTTGAAAAAAAGCATGCAGTCGTACATCTTTTTCCGTCGTATTTCGATCGCTCTGGATTCATTCCTGCAATACTGCATTTTTTCACGGCTCAGAATCACGATTCGAACAAGAATCGCGTGAATTCCTGTACGATCGCAGGTTTTCCTTTCTGATGTCTGGTTGGATTGAAAATAACTGCACCTATGCAGCAATTGTTTCGATGAAAAAAAGCATGCTCCCGAACCCAAGCGGGCGGGGAGCATGCTTCATGCTTCTTGCTTCATGCTTCATGCTTCTTGTTTCTTGCTTCTTGCTTCATGCTTCATGCTTCATGCTTCATGCTTCATGCTTCTTGCTTCTTGCTTCATACTTCATGCTTCATGCTTCTTGCTTCTTGCTTCATGCTTCATGCTTCATGCTTCATGCTTCTTGCTTCTTGCTTCTTGCTTCTTGCCTATTTCCCGCTTACGCCACCACTTCCACGCCGCCGAGCTGCAACTGGTACATGGCGTGGTACTTCCCGCCATGCTCCATCAGCTCTTCGTGCGTGCCGCGTTCCGTGATCCGGCCGCGGTCGAGCACGAGAATCTGATCGGCCGCGCGGATCGTCGACAGCCGGTGGGCGATGACGAACGTCGTCCGTCCCCGCTTCAGCACGTCGAGCGCGTTCTGGATGATCGCTTCCGTCTCCGTGTCGATGCTGGCCGTCGCCTCGTCCAGAATCAGAATCGCCGGATCGAAGGCGAGCGCCCGCGCGAACGAGATGAGCTGCCGCTGTCCCGCGGACAACGTACTGCCCTTCTCGATGACCGGCTCGTCGAGCCCGCCCGGCAGCTGCATGAACATGTCGTAAGCTCCGACGTCGCGCAGTGCCTTCTCGACTTTATCCCGCGTAATCGTAGGATCGTCGAGGCTGACGTTGGACGCGATCGTGCCGGTGAACAGGAACGGGTCCTGCAGCACGATACCCATATGCTCGCGAAGCTCCTGCTTGGACAAGTCCTTCACGTCGACTCCGTCCACCGTAATGCGGCCCCGCTCCACGTCGTAGAACCGGAACAGCAGGTTCAAGATCGAGCTTTTGCCGGAGCCGGTATGGCCGACGAGCGCGACCGTCTCGCCTTGGCGAGCGCGGAACGAGATGTTCTTCAGCACGTCCTCGCCTTCCTTATAAGCGAAGCTGACGTCCTCGAACGCGACGTTGCCTTTGTAACGTTCGATCCGCTTCTCCGACACTTCGACGCCCGGCTCGTCGAGCAAGGTGAACACCCGCTCCGCCGACACGCGCGCGACTTCCAGGTTAGACAATTGGTTGACGATGCCGACGACGGGCTGCATCATCCGGTTCATGTAGTCGATGAACGCGTACAGGACGCCGACCGTCACCGCCGTGCCGAGCCAATCGCCCGCGAACATCCAGATGACGCCGATGAACAGGAAGTTCCGGAACACGTTCACCAGGTTGTGCGAGGTGATGGCGTTCAGCGTAAGCATCTTGTTCTGGTATTTGTAGTACTCGTCGTTCATCTCGTCGAATTCTTTCATCGTCGCTTCTTCCTTGCGGAACGCTTGGATGATCGGCATGCCTTGGATCGATTCGTTGATCATCGCGTTGATGTCGCTAAGCCGCGTGCGGATGACGCGATTGTACTTCGCCGCGAATTTGCGGTAGACGACGACCCACACGTAGAGGATCGGGATGAACGGCAGCGCGATGAGCGCGAGGTTCACGTCCAGGAAGAAGACGGCGCCGATGATCGCCGCGATATAGATGATGCCCGTAAAAAAGTTCGCGAGAACCGATACGTACAGCTCGCGAATCGCCTCGGTGTCGTTCGTAACCCTGGCGACGATCTTGCCCGCCGGCAGCTTATCGAAATACTGCACCGGCAACCGCTGAATGTGGCGGAAGACGTCGTTGCGCATCTTGCGAACGATGCGGTTCGCAGACACTTGAAGCAATAGTCTCTGCCAATAAGTGAACACCGCGCCGACGAGCAGCAAGCCGACGTAACCGATCGCAAGCAGCAGAATGCTGCGGAATTCCGGCTTGTAGAACGCGTACGTCTCGCTCCGCGTCAGGCGGGTCGCCGGGAACGTCTCGGTGCTGCCGTCCTTCTGCTCGATGACGACCTGCCCGCCCGCGAATTCGCGGGAACCGCCGCTTGGCACCCCGGGCGCGTCGACGAAGTAATAGCCTCGGTTCGCTTGCAGAACGCGGACTTCCCGGCCCTTCGTCTCGTCCGCCGACCAGTGGTCTTCCCTCTTGTACCAGCCGTCCCCGTAGGGGACCGCGTACCGGTCTTCTTGCTTCGTCTCGTACCAGGGCTTCTCGATGCCCATGATGTTCGTATCGATCATCCGCTTCGCGAGGAAGGGGCCGACGAGCTCGACGCCGACGGCGAAGATGAGCAAGACAAGCGCGAGAAGGATCGGCTTCTTGAATTGAAGCGCGTATCGGAATAGCCTCTTGCCGTTTCCTTTGCTGCTTATGTTAATTTCATCGTAAATGTCGTTCATAAATGGATGTCACCTTCGTTTCTTCTATGGATCAATGGCCCGAGCCGGCCGGAAGCCGAGCTTCGGATCGTAGGACGTTTATTCCTCGACGACGGAGACGAGTTGTTGCCTGTCGTATTGCTCTTTATACCATCCGCCGAGCTGCAGCAGTTGTTCGTGCGTGCCTTCTTCCGAGACGCGTCCTTCGTCGAGCACGACGATCCAATCCGCGTGCTGCACCGCCGACAGGCGATGAGTCGTGATGATCGTCGTCTTGCCCGCCCGCTCGGTACGGATTCCTTCGAGAATCTCCGTCTCCGTCTTCGCGTCGACCGCCGACAGCGCGTCGTCGAGCATCAGGATTTCCGGGTCGGCGATGACCGCCCGCGCGATGCTGACGCGTTGCTTCTGGCCTCCGGACAAGGCGACGCCCTTCTCGCCGACGAGCGTCTCGAGCCCGTCGGGCAGGAACGCGACGTCTTTGCGGAACGAGGCGAGCTCGAGCGCGCGGTTCAACCGCTCCTCGTCTCCGGCCCGTTCCATCGTGCCGAACCAGATGTTCTCGCGGATCGTCTTGCTGAACAGAATCGGTTGTTGCGGCACGTAGCCGATCCAGCTCCGAAGCTGCTCCAGCTTCAGCTCGTCGACCGCCACGCCGCCGATCGTCAAGCCGCCTTCGCCCATCGGATATTCGCGCAACAGCTGCTTGAGCAGCGTCGTTTTGCCCGAGCCGGTTCTGCCGACGACGCCGAGCGTCTGTCCGCGGCGCAGCTTCACCGTAATATCGACGAGATTATCGATCGTGGACGAAGGATACCGGAAGGTCAGTCGATCGAACGAGATCGAATCGGGGACGTTAATCTCCACCGGGGATTCCGCTTCCGTCACTTCCGCTTTCACGCCGAGCGTCTCGTTGATGCGGTCGAGCGAGGCGTTGCCCCGTTGCATGATGTTGATGAGCTCTCCAATCGCGAACATCGGCCAGATGAGCATCCCGAGGAACATGTTGAACGAGACCATCTCGCCGAGCGTGATTTCCTCGCGGAACACAAGCACGGCGCCGTAGCACAAGCCGATCAGGTAACTCATCCCGACGAGCACTTTCACCGTCGGTTCGAACACCGCGTCAATGCGGGCGACCTTAACGTTCTTCTCGAAGACGTCATCCGCCGATTCCTTGAACCTGTTACGGTCGGCTTCCTCTTGCACGAACGCCCGGATGACGCGAACGCCGGACACCGACTCGAGCACCTGGTCGTTCAAGCTGCCGAAAGCGTCCTGGGAACTCGTGAATCTCTCGTGAATCTTCTTGCCGAAGTGCTGCATGAGCAGCGCCATGATCGGCAGCGGAAGCAAGGCGGCGAGCGTTAGTTTCCAGCTGATGAAGCCCGCCATGACGATGAGAATCGTTAGCATGAACAGCGTCGAATCTATGAGCGTCAGAATGCCGAAGCCGGCCGTCACCGATACCGCGCCGAGATCGTTCGTCGCGCGTGCCATCAGGTCGCCCGTCCGGTTGCGCTCGTAGAACGTGGGATTCATTTTCAGCAGATGGCGCATGAGGCGGGAACGGACGAACCGCTCCAACACGAACGAGGCGCCGAACAATCGGTTGAACCAGATTAACGTAATGCCGTAGCCGGCGATCGTGAGGCCGACCCAGAGCAGAAGCAGTTCCAGCAGTCGAGACGAGGTCAGCGTATTCTGCTGAATGCCGTCCACCGCGAACCCGATCAGCTTCGGCGGGATGATGTCGACGATGCCGACGAGCGTCAGAAGCACGACCGCGACCGCGTACCTTTTCCAATGCATGCGGAAAAACCAGCTTAATTTCTTCAAAACCGTAAACATATCTATGTCTTCACACCTTTCGAAATGAGCAAGCAAACATGCGTGCGACAACTTGCTCGGTTAAATAAACTTTGCGATGGCCCTTCGACCACGTGCCGCGAATCGGCGCACGATGAACCGGGAGCGAACAAAAAAGGCATACCGCCCGTAAGCGATACGCCTTCGCGAAGGATGATCGATCATCCTTCCGCACCGGTGCCGCTTCCGCCATGCAAGGCCGTAACAGCTTCCGATGCGATAAAAAAGGCGCACGATTACGTCACCGTAACCATGCGCCTCGCCACGTCGTGCCGGAGATTCCGGAATCTCCAGACGTCAGCGATTGTTCGCGATAGGGTTACGTTCGACATGAGCGACAGATGCGGATACTCCTGCAATAGGCATATCCAACACGATGTGACCGCCGATTCCGTTATTCATGTCCGTAACCCCCCTTTCCGTTCGTCAAAGTATATTTGCAACTTTACCATCGTCCCCCAAATCCTGTCAACGGGGGATGCAAAACTTTTTTCGCTCAGGGGCACAATGGGGATATCGGAAAGAGGTGTCCGGCATGCGCGTGATTTTGGGCGAAGATCCCTTCCTCGACAAGGCGATCTTCCAGTTCGTATGAGGTTGACAGCCATCACGCGCCGTCACACCTCGCGCGAGGTGCCGCGCGAGGTGCCGAACCCGTTCTCGCTGGAGCGCAATTGCCAGGAACGGCTACAGGAATCGTTGCTGCAAGAGGGATTCGCGGATTTCCGGTTGGGGAAATAGCGTTCGAGACGCGCTTCTACGGACCGGGTCACCAGGTGTCGCACCGGGAACTGGAACGCTATGCGGAGAGCTTCGAATACGCGCGCTGGGCGCCGGACACTTACTACGTTACTGACGAGACGTGTTTCGTCTGCTTGACGCGCGCGGCTCCGGGCGAAACGGCTACGACTGGGCATGCCTTCGCGGTTACTCCATCTTCCAGTGGATTGCGCTCTCCATCGCCTTCTCGGGCCTCGCTGTCGCCGTGCTTTTCTCGTCAGCGTGCTCTTGAAGTGGGGTCGCGACTTCGTCCGAAGGCGTCAATGAGGCGTTCCTTGCATTCGTCTTACGCCGCTAGCGCACAATTCTTATGTTCAAGGCACCCGGCCATGGATCCACTGCAGCGCTTGAGCACAATTCTTGTGCGCTAGGCGCCCGGACTCGGTTCGTCTGCGGCGCTTGAGCACAATTCTTGTGTGCTAGGCACCCGGACTCGTAAGCGTCAAATAGCCCCCACCTATTAAATAGATGAGGGCTAAGTTATGCTGATCTATGATTTAAATATACGGCAGGTCAACGGCAATGACGACGACC
>NZ_JBHSMH010000074.1:0-1086 GCF_042655365.1 Cohnella suwonensis
CTTCGATTTTGTAACGTTCCTTCGCCTTGGCTTTAAAGTGCTCGCTTTCCTGGAACGCTGCTTGTTCCGAGTGCTCGTCCGACTTCGTTGTTACGGAGTACGTCTTGCTGGCTCCATCGTTATAGCACCCTTCCTTGTATGGGCAACTCTTGCACTTCTCCACATCAAAGTAGTATTTCGTCCTTTGGTTTTTCCCGCCTTCTTTCCTAACTTGCTTTGCTTTCCGAATCGCCATATGACCGGCCTTGCATACGTACATTCCTGCATCTTTGTTGAACTCGAATTGATCTTCCTTCTTACGCCCGCCTTGTGTAATCAGCGGATTCAGCTTCGCAATCAATTCAATGTCATTGTCTCTGCTGTACGCTATGTTTTCTTTTTCAGAGTACGCGGTATCGCCAATGACCGTCTGCACGTTCATACCAGTTGCCTTGCTTTTCTCAATCAGCGTTTGCAACTGCTTCCCATCATTTTTTTCACCTGTGGTGATAACAGCCGCTGTAATGATCCGTTCCTCTGTCATTGCTAAATGCGTCTTATATCCAAAAAACGAAGAGTCCGCGCTTTTGTGACCAATCCGCGCATCCTGATCTTCAGAGATTCGCAATTGTTCCACATCATCTTCGACGGTTTCTATAAGCAGATTCAGCGGCTCCGTGATTTTGGGCAATTGGGCAATTCCGAGCTTCGTCTGAGTGACATCAATGAGCTTCTGGCAATAGGCGATCTCCGCTTCAAGTGTATCCTCCGTATTCTTGACGGGAAGCTTCTCTTTCAGCGATTCGTCCACGGAGTAAATCGCTTTTCGCAATTTCCGGGAACGATCTTGTAAGATCTCCCGCGGTGATTTCTGGTTGTAACGAGCTTTCGTATGCGTCGCATCCACAATGATGGAGGTACTCTTTAGAATCCCCTGCGCGAGAGCCAGTTCGACGGTCTTGCCGATTAACAAGTCCAACAGATTCAAGCCCTTCAGCCGAAGCTTGCGAAATTTGGTCAAAGTGCTCGGGTCGATGACCGATTCTTCCGGTGCCATTTGAAGAAAATACTTGAACGACATGTCGTACCTAGAGCGCTCAACCACAT
>NZ_JBHSMH010000075.1:0-520 GCF_042655365.1 Cohnella suwonensis
CGTCTTGTCGTCATCCTCACTTTTATCTTATCCAAACGCGCAGACTGCCTCTCTACGAATGCTGCTCCTGCCGCCATCAGGCGTCTGTCATCGCCGGCACAATCATGGAAGGAAGCCCGACTCCTTTGCCCCGCTGGTTTCAAGCGATGTTCCTGATCTCCCGGCCTTCCGGTATCAGTTCCTCCCGTCTGTCCGATGTGATTCAGGTCACCTATAAGACCGCATGGCTCATCGCAAGAAAAATCCGCCATGCCCTGCAACAAGCCGATAAAGGCGACCCGCTCACGGGAATCGTGCGGGTAGACCCTATCTTTTACGGCTATTCTTATTATAGCGATGCCCGGCAGCCGCTGTTGATCGGCGGATCCCTCAATGAGCATGACCAGCCTCAGCACGTCAAAATCAAACAACCGGATCCCCGTCATGTGAATAACGAGTCGAGGTGGATTGAAAAGTCTGGCGTCCAAGCGTTCGTAAACCATCATACGGATGGAGCGGCCGTGACCGTTTTTGCGCGCGG
>NZ_JBHSMH010000076.1:0-904 GCF_042655365.1 Cohnella suwonensis
CAGCAAGGAAGCATAATCAGCCGGACACATCCGCACCACCTAACCGCATCGCGGCCGCCCTTCGGGCTTAAGGTGGTGGGACGTCGTGAACACATGAACGTTATAAGAAATCCCCGCGAAACATTAAACACAAGTGAGGAAGAACAAAAAATGGATCGTTGGTATGAATTAAGTGACATTGAACATGAACCAGTTAAGTTTGCTGTGGTGATCGCAAAATTCAAAAACCAATTTATAATAATCTATAACAAAAAGCGTGGAGGTTGGGAGATCCCGGGAGGGAATAGAGAGAAAGGGGAAGCACTTTTACATACCGCTAGTCGAGAATTATTTGAAGAAACAGGAGCAGTAAGATTTGAGTTAATACCTTTTGGAATATATCAATGGAATGAGAGCTTGGGTATGGTCTTTTTTGCTGAAGTGCAAGAGATAGACAATATTCCTGATTTTGAAATTGATGAAATTAAATTTGAGGATGCTTTACCTGAAGGCATGAATTTTGGAAATATGTTTTATATTTTCGTAGATAAATGGAATGAGATTAAGGATAAGAAGTTGAAGAAATATAACATTGACATAAAGTATCTAAATAAAGTGAATGAATTAGAGATTGTATGAGCTGTTCAAAGAAGGCGGGGACATCTTATAACACCATGTTCACGCTTCGGGCCATTCGGCCCTCGGTCCGGCAGAAGTAGAGAAGCGGATTCGACTGGAGTAATTCAGTAGCAAGGAAGCTGAATCAGCCGGACACATCCGCACCGACTAAGCGCATCGCGCCCGGCGACTCCGTCGCCTTAAGTCGGTGGGACGTCGTGAACACATGAACGTTATATGAAAGGGATGCAAATCTAAAACAGAAAGAAGGAACGAATTTGTTTAGATTGTTTAGAAAGAAACGTAT
>NZ_JBHSMH010000077.1:0-200 GCF_042655365.1 Cohnella suwonensis
ACAGAAAGACGACTCTTATCCAAGAAATGGGATAAAGAGCCGTCTTTTTCGTCGTTCGCGCTAATTGCATCCCAAAAAACGTGAGTTCTTCAGTGGCCTCAAATCAGTCAGGGGAGGATTTTTTATGGCCAGAAAAGATGTTCGAAAGAAATGGGAGGCTCGCGTCGCGGCTTACCGGTCTAGCGGAGAGAAGGCGACGA
>NZ_JBHSMH010000077.1:273-163549 GCF_042655365.1 Cohnella suwonensis
GGTTGGACGATTTCGTCCACCAGGTTCTTTTTGCGTTGCTGGATCGTATGCATTTTCTCCTCGACGGTGCCTTGGGCCAGCAGTCGGAGCACGTGAACGACATTTTTCTGGCCCATGCGATGGGCGCGGTCGGCGGCTTGTTGCTCCACGGCGGGATTCCACCAGAGATCGTAGAGGATGACCGTGTCCGCGCCCGTCAGATTTAATCCCGTTCCCCCGGCTTTCAAGGAGACGAGGAACAAATCCCGCTCCCCGTCGTTGAACCGGTCGCTCATCTCGACGCGTTCCTGGGAAGGCGTCTCGCCGTCCAAGTAGAAAAACGGGACGCCCTGCGCGCCGAGCTCGCGCCCGATCAGCTTCAGCATCTCGGTGAATTGCGAGAACACGAGCGCTCGTTTGCCCGAGGCGCGGCACTCCTCCAAGATTTCGAGCAGCTGCTCGAACTTCGCCGAGCTTCCCTCGTAGTCTTCCACGAACAATGCCGGATGGCAGCAGAGCTGGCGCAGACGGGTAATGCCCGCCAATATTTTGATCCGGTTGCTCTGAAGGCCGAATAGCCGGTCCTCGTTCAGATGCTTCAACGTTTCTTTCCGTAGTTTGGCGAGATAGGCCAGGTATAGCTTCTTCTGTTCCGGCAACATCTCCGAAGACTGTACCGACTCGATCTTCTCCGGCAACTCCGCGAGCACGTCCGTCTTCATCCTGCGAAGCAGGAACGGCCGGATGCGCCGCGCGACCGCTTCCCTCGACATCTCCGCGAACGTCTTGCGGTCCGGAAACAGCCCGGGGAAGACGACTTCGTAGATCGACCATACTTCTTCGACCGCGTTCTCGACGGGCGTTCCCGTCAACGCGAATCGGTGTATGGCCTGCAGGCTCTTCGCCGCTTGGGCCGTCTGCGTGTAATGGTTCTTGAACGCCTGAGCTTCGTCCAGGAACAGCGTATGGAACGCTATCCCGGCGTAATCCGCGACGTCCCTTCGAAGCAAAGGATACGACGTGATCAGGACGTCCGTCGCGGCCAATCGCTTCAGCGCGCGGGTTCTCTCGGTTTTGGAGCCGTCGGCGATGGCGACCCGGACCTCCGGCGCGAACCGTCGCAGCTCGTTGCGCCAATTGTATGTGAGCGAAGCGGGACAGACGATGATCGCCGGCATCCCGCTTTGACGGATTTCCGGGAGAACGGACACGAGGTAAGCGATGCTTTGCAGCGTCTTGCCGAGTCCCATGTCGTCCGCCAGTATGCCGCCGAACCGGTAATGGGCCAGCGTTCTCAGCCATTGGTAACCGAGCTTCTGGTAATCCCTCAGCACGGGAGCAAGGCTATCCGGCACCGGGAAGTCGAGGCTGTCCGGATTCCGCATGCGGGAGAGCAGCTCGCGGAACGACTTGCCGAGCACGATCGAGCGGCCGGGCCGCTCGGCATCGACGAGATGCAGGCCGCGAACGACCGGCAGCCTCATACCGTCTTCCGTCAAGTCGGCTTCCCGCGCGCCGACGTCGTTCATGAACCGGACGATTTCCTCGTAGTCCCGGCTTTCGAGCGGAACGAACGCGCCGCCGGGAAGCTTGTAATATTTGAGTTTCTCGCCGAGCGCCCGAAGCACGTTGCGAATTTCCGTCTGCGGAATGCCTTCGAACTCGAACTTGCAGTCCAGCCAGTCCGTCTTTTCGTCCGAATCGACTTTGATTCTGGGCGGAGAGTTCGGGACGTAAAGCCGGGATTTGACCGCGGTCGTGGCGTATACCTGAAGCATCGTCTCGAGCTGCGGAACGACGCGGTACAGGAATTCGTATTCGGGCTCTTCCTCGTCCATGAAATAGCCGCTTTCCGTTCGGACGAAGCCGGACTCGTCCATCAGCTCCAAGATCCGCGCTTCCCGTTCCGAGTCGCGCACGAGAATGCGGTCGGCGCCTCTGCCGTTGCCGCCTTCTTCGAGCGGATTGACGATGATATCCCCGTAATGGAACTCCAATCCCGCAAGCAGCCGGTCTCTTACGCGATCGAGGAAAAGCTTCGCCTTGAGCGGAGCTTGGAAAATGCGTTCGTTTACCGCTTGGGAAACGTCGACGCTGCCGAGGGACATGAGTCCCGGAACGACTTTATGCAAGAACGGCTCCGTCTGGGCGCGGGGGATGCGGATACGGGAGCGGCCCGAAGAGCGTTCCAGCAATTTCTTGAGCTCGGCGAGGCGTCTGCAGCGATCCCCGTCCATCTTGTGGAACGTTCCTTCGGACAGAACCATTCCGTAAGCTTCCAATACCGTTAAACGGTCCATTCCCTCGACGTCGAGAAAATAGCTTTCGCCGCCGGTATCCGTATCGGCATGCTTCGGCGCTTCTTCCGTTCGATCGAAACGGAACCGAAGGGGAAGCGGCTCGCGGGTCGTTCGCACGCCGTCGTAAATCGTTCGATCGTGTTCGAGCTTGACGTTCCGGGCTTTCTCCAATAGCGGAGCGATCTCCGCCCAAGCGGACGGAGGAACGAGTAACATCCGGTCTCCTCCTGCCGGCGCGGCGAAGGGAGAATAGGCGCCGGACGATTCCCGAACCATGCTTTCCTGGCGGCGAACGTCGGCGAGCTTTCGCAGTACGGCATCGTCGGCTTCCAGAAAGGAATGCTTGTCCGGCGCGTATACGAAATGCTTGGAGAAGGCGTAACCTTCCCCGCGGTCGAGCCTGTCGAGGAACTCGCGGATTTTGCCCGGGGCGTACGTTTTCTTCGCGCCTGCTTTCAATTCCACGCCGAGCATGTATTTGCGGTAACCGTACGGAAAAGGGCTAACGATGAAATCCACGAGAAGGAGCTCGCGGTCGGCGAAAAATTTGTTCGTGCGGTTCGTCCGCCTAGGACTCTCGGCGAACAGGCCGAGCAGATCTTCGGATATTGCGGCATCCGAAGCGGCGCCGGTATCGCGGCGGGCGGTTTTCGGCGAGCGGGGCGTCAGTCCGATCCCGTCCATGTCCGGCATCAAGTCGTCGATATAGGAGCGGCTTGCCGCCGCTTGCGACGCTTGTCGCTCGTCTTGGATCGCGATCAGCGCCGCCGCGACATGTTTGCAATGCTTATCGTAGGAATCGAGGGCGGGACAGCTGCAATGGGCTTCGACGTCTCCGCCTCCGATGAACCGGACGTGAACGACGTATTCGACGTTGTTGCCGAAGATGACCGCGCGATAAGAGGAACCGGGCCGGTCGCCGGATTCCAGCTTCACTTTGCCCGCTCGGTAATCGGCTTCCCCGCGTTCGAGCGAGTAGGAACCGCACAGCTGTTTGATCGTTCGTTTCGTCAATTGATCACTCATGAATCGATCCTGCCTTTTCGAAGATTGCGTATGCTTATGCTCCTATGATAACAGATGTCGGCGGAGAGGGCTGAAGAGGGAGGGGGGCGAGGAAAATAAAAAGCCCGTCCGCGGCTAATGGCGGACAGGCTTCGAATTTCTAGGCAGCTGGGATTATCCCCGATGATGTAAGCCGGACAACGAGCGGAGACGTTCCTTGCGTCCGGGCAGCTGGGACAAGAACACGCGGAGGTCGGGAAACTCGTCGAGATTCAGCGAGTAGAACACCCATTGCCCGCGCTTCGATTCCTGCACGAGCCCGGCGCTCTTCAAGCGGCGCAGATGCTGGCTCGCGTTCGGCTGGCTCGTCCCGAGCAGCTCCACGATATCCCCGACGCACAGTTCCTGCTCCTGCAGCAAGCCAAGAATCGCCAGTCTCGTCCTGTCTCCCAGCAGCTTCAGCAGCTCGGCCATTTCCGACAGCCTGTCGCTCATCTTCGTTTCCCCCTCGCGAAATATATTCGCACATGCAGATATAATTAATTTATAGCATAAAAGGCTAACGAGATAAAGAGAGTCGGAGAGTTGAAGGAAGATGGGTACTCGTAGCAAGATACTCGAAAAAATCGACTAATGGGCGCTCGAAGAGGGCCATGTGCAGGCAGATGCTCGAAAAAATCGACTAATGGGCGCTCGAAGAGGGCCATGTGCAGGCAGATACTCGAAAAAATCGACTAATGGGCGCTCGAAGAGGATCTTGCGCAGACAGTTACTCGAAAAAATCGACTAATGAGCGCTCGAAGAGGGCCATGTGCAGGCAGATGCTCGAAAAAATCGACTAATGAGCACTCGAAGAGGATCTTGCGCAGACAGTTACTCGAATAAATCGACTAAAGGGCACTCGAAGAGGATCTTGCGCAGACAGTTACTCGAATAATTCGAGTAGCGCTTAACCGTCCCCGTCTCAGGTTGCCTTCACGCGAGCGAAGAAGCCGGCGATGGCGACTTCGGCGGCGCCCATCATGGCGGAGCGTTCGCCGAGCTCGGCGAACAATAGCTGTACCTTGCGCAGGTGGAACCCGAGGGCGCGCTGAACGACCGTCTGGCGAAGCGCGTTCTCGAGCCATGGCCGAGCTTGGCTCATCCGGTTGCCGATGATGACGGCATCGGGGTTGAACACGTTTACGATATTGGCGATGCCGATGCCCAAGTATTCGCCGATGCCTGCGAACAATTCCAGAACGTCCTGCCGGCCTTCGCTTGCCGCGGCGAGCAGGTTTTCCAGCTCGTCGAACCCGAGCGGGGCGGCCTGCTCCAACAGCGCCTGTTCGGACGCATAGCGTTCCCAACAGCCGCGATTGCCGCATGAGCAGCTCTTGCCATGCGCTTCGACGGATAAGTGCCCCATCTCGCCGGAGAAGCCCGATGCGCCTTTGTATAACGTTTTGTGCAGGACCAAGCCCGTTCCGATGCCGATACCCGCGCTGACGTAGACGAGATTGTCGATGCTTCGGCCCGCGCCGTATTTCTGTTCGCCGAGAGCGCCCATGTTCGCTTCGTTATCGATTGCGACGGGTAGCGAAAAGCGCTCCGTAAGCAAGCGGCGCAACGGCACGTCCCGCCATTTCAAGTTCGGCGCGAACAGAATGACGCCGTTGTCGTCGACGAGTCCAGGTACGCCGACGCCGATGCCGACGATGCCGTAGGCGCTTGCGGGAGCAACGTCGATCAACGTCGATATGCAGTCGCTCAGATGCTCGAACGCTTCCGTTACACCCGATTCCGATGGCGACAAGCGGATCGCGGAGGTGCGCTCTTCCACGACATTGCCGCGAAGATCCGTCAACACGCCTCGAATATAGTTAACGCCCAAGTCGACGCCGATCGCATAACCGGACGAAGAGACGAAATCGAGCAGCACGGGCTTGCGGCCGCCGCTCGATTCGCCGGTTCCGATTTCTTTTACGAGCGAGCCGTCGATCAGATCCTGAACGAGGCTGGACACGGTCGCTTTGTTCAGGCCGGTTTGCTCCGAGATGAGAGCGCGGGAGAGCGGCGCTCCGCGCAAGATCGCCTCCAGCACGATGGCCGTATTGATTCGTTTAATGAGCGCCTGATCGCCCGTAGGTGTCGTCATCGCAAGAGTGCTCCTTTATGCGCTACTGTGCCGAGATAATGGAAATATATTGTCTAAATAAATGGACTTTTCCATTGGCTGAGTTCAGCGTGAATGTTGCTTAGAAACAAAGTAGTTGGAATATTTAACTGTAAAATGTGCATGAAAAAAGATACATGGTAAGGCCTTTGCACGAATTATATGCAAAAGGTGCACTTAATTTTGCGGATTTCAACTGATGCAGGATGAATCTGGTGAGAATTAATGTATGTAGTACATCTATTTCACCAGATATCTGATTTTTAGCCGAATTAACTGCATGTTTTACAGTTCATTTGTCTGTCATTAAGCCACAACAGAGTGGAAATCAACCTTTTCCTTACAGTAGCATGATTCGGCGATAATGGGCTAAATTAAATGTATTATTCCATAAATGAGTCAGGGAGGAGGGGGATTTACGCGTCAGAACCCGGCAAACCCGGCAAACCCGGCAAACCCGGCAAACCCGGCAAACCCGGCAAACCCGGCAAACCCGGCAAACCCGGCAAACCCGGCAAACCCGGCAAACCTGGCGAACCTGGCGAACCTGGCGAACCCCGCGAATCCGGCGAACCCGGCAAATGCGGCGAATCCCCACAAGCCGCGCGAAACATATTTCGCTGCCGAACCCGCATCCAATCCGGCAGTCAAAATTCTTTCTCCCATCATACCACATTTCCCATCTCGAAAACTTAGTTTATTGGATAGACAAACTAAGTTTGCCCGTGCTATGATAGCTTCAGCAATCATTCCGATAACGCTTACAAGGAGGCACTACCCTAATGAGCAAGTTCCCTAACGTACCGAAAATCCAATACGAAGGCCGCGCGTCGAAGAATCCGTTCGCGTTCAAGCACTACAACCCGCAAGAAGTCGTCCTCGGCAAGACGATGGAAGAGCACCTTCGCTTCGCGGTCGCTTACTGGCACACGTTCAACGCGAGCGGAGCCGATCCGTTCGGCGCCGGCACGGCGGTCCGCAGCTGGGATTCCTACTCCCCGATCGATAAAGCGAAAGCGCGCGTGGAAGCGAACTTCGAGCTTCTCGAGAAGCTGAACGTACCGTTCTACGCGTTCCATGACGCGGACATCGCTCCGGAAGGCGCGACGCTGTCCGAGACGAACAAGAACCTCGACGTTATCGTCGCCATGCTGAAAGACTACCAGAAGTCGACAGGCAAGAAGCTGCTCTGGAACACGGTCAACCTGTTCACGAACCCTCGTTACGTTCACGGCGCCAGCACGACGAACAACGCCGAAGTGTTCGCTTACGCCGCGGCCACGTTGAAGAAAGGTCTCGAAGTCGGCAAAGAACTCGGAGCGGAAAACTACGTGTTCTGGGGCGGTCGCGAAGGCTACGAGTCGTTGCTGAACACAGACTTGAAGCTGGAACTAGACAACTTGGGACGTTTCCTGCACATGGCCGTCGATTACGCCAAGGAAATCGGCTTCGACGCCCAATTCCTGATCGAGCCTAAACCGAAAGAGCCTTCCAAGCACCAATACGATTTCGACGCCGCCACGGCGATCGCGTTCCTGCAAACCTACGGCTTGAAAGACAAATTCAAGCTGAACATCGAAGCGAACCACGCGACGCTGGCCGGCCATACGTTCGAGCACGAGCTCGCGGTTTCCCGCATCAACGGCATGCTCGGCTCGATCGACGCGAACCAAGGCGACATGCTGCTCGGATGGGATACGGACGAATTCCCGACGGATCTCGTGTCGACGACGCTCGCGATGCTCGAAATTCTCAAAAACGAAGGCGGAATCGGCCGCGGCGGCGTCAACTTCGACGCCAAAGTCCGCCGTTCGTCGTTCGAGGACGAGGATTTGTTCTTCGCCCATATCGCCGGCATGGACACTTACGCCCGCGGGTTGAAAGCAGCAGCTAAAATCATCGAAGACCGCGTGCTCGACGATATCGTGGCGAACCGTTACCGCAGCTTCGGCGAAGGCATCGGCGCCGACATCGTCTCCGGCAAAGCGAACCTCAAATCGCTCGAAGCTTACGTTTTGCAAGCGAAGCCGATCCGCAACGAATCCGCTCGCCTGGAGCAAATCAAAGCGACGTTGAACGACGTCATCTACGGCGTTTAATCGGCCGACACCGAAGGAGACATCTCCATGAACTATGTTATCGGCATCGATCTGGGCACGAGCGCGGTCAAGGCGCTGCTCGTTGCCCAAGACGGTACCGTGCGGTCGGAAGCGACCCGCGAGTATCCGCTTTACCATGATCAAGCGGGCTGGAGCGAGCAGGATCCCGAAGATTGGGTGTCCGGAACGATCGGCGCGTTAAACGATTTGCTCGCGTCGTCCGGCGTGTCCGCGGACAGCATCGAAGGCTTGAGCTTCTCCGGGCAAATGCACGGTCTCGTGCTACTGGACGCGGGCAATAGCCCTGTCCGCAGGGCGATTCTGTGGAACGATACGCGAACGACCGAACAATGCCGCGCCATCGAAGGCGCGCTCGGCGACAAGCTATTGTCCGTGACGCGTAACCCGGCTCTCGAAGGCTTCACGCTTCCAAAGATTCTGTGGGTCAAGCAACACGAACCGGCAGCGTACGCGAAAGCGGCTTCGTTCCTGTTACCGAAAGACTACGTACGGCTTCGCCTGACTGGCGCCGTCCACATGGACTTGTCCGACGCCGCGGGCACGCTGATGCTCGACGTCGCGAACAAAACCTGGAGCGACGACGTGCTTTCCGCTTTCGGCATTCCGGCGTCTTTCTGCCCGCCTCTCGTGGAAGCGGGAGCGCAGACCGGCACGTTAACCGCGCAAGCCGCGCAACAAACCGGCCTCGCGGAATCGACGAAAGTGTTCGCGGGCGGCGCGGACAACGCTTGCGGAGCGATCGGCTCCGGCATTCTTTCGCCCGGACTTACGCTATGCAGCATCGGCACTTCCGGCGTAATCTTGACCTATGAGGCAGACGCTTCCGCGGATTACGAAGGCAAAGTGCATTTCTTTAACCACGGCCAAGCGGGCGCCTTCTACGCGATGGGCGTCACGCTCGCCGCGGGATACTCGCTTAGCTGGTTCCGCAATGCTTTCGCCAAGGGCGAGTCGTTCGACGCGCTGCTCGAAGGCATCGAGAACATTCCCGAAGGCTCGAACGGCTTGCTGTTCACGCCTTACATCGTCGGCGAACGGACGCCGCACGCGGACGCCAAAATCCGCGGCAGTTTCGTCGGTATCGACGGCAGCCATACGAGGGCGCATTTCGCGCGCGCGGTCATGGAAGGCATCACGTTCTCGCTGAACGAATCGATCGCCATTTTCCGCGAAGCGGGCAAGACGGTCGACAAAGTCGTCTCGATCGGCGGCGGAGCCAAAAACCCGCTTTGGCTGCAAATGCAGGCGGATATCTTCGGCGCGACGGTCGTCTCGCTCGAGAACGAGCAAGGCCCGGGTCTCGGCGCAGCCATGCTGGCAGCCGTCGGCTGCGGTTGGTATGCGGATCTCGCCTCTTGCGGCGAACGCTTCGTCAAGCACGCCCGGACGTACGAGCCGAACGAAGAGGCATCGCGAACCTATGCGCGGCTGTTCGATATTTACCGCCAGGCGTACGGACATACGCGTGAGCTTAACCATGCCTTATACGCTTTCCGAAACTAACGTTTTAGTCTAGAATAGGAACGAGGAAACGGGTGCCTCCCTTTTCCCGAGAAGCCTCCAGCTTTCCCGGCCGGTAACCGGGTGGAGGCTTTTTTTGTAATTCAGAATAACCGGATAGCCCTGAGGGCGAAATATCAACGATATGCAGTTAAAACGCGTCGTGGACGGGGGAGCGGCTTAAATAACAACAGTATCCATTTATTTTCGCAATAAATGTTGCAAATGGTCGCAGGAGAGACAGATAGTTGGAGTTTGGCAGGTATTTCGGTACGTGAGCCGTTTTGCGAAGGAAATAAGTAGAGTCTGGTTCTTATTTGGATCATCGAACCTTGATAAGTCTCACGTTATCCAGTTCTAGACGATCTCCGCAAAGCTTCCTCGGCGTTAGAGGACGCCGAAGGCGTTTTTGCTTGCATGCCTTCCCGGCAATTGGGAATCCTAACGGGTAGGCATGTCACCCTATCGCGATTGGAGAGAAGCATTCGATGAACCGAGCCGCATTGATGTTCCAATTTCCGGACGATTCGCAGGCGCGGCTGGCGGGCGATACGCTCATGGAGCTCGGATACGAGCCGCAGATACACGAAGGGGGGCGCCTTCATATCCACGTAGAGAACGAAGATTTGACTTCGGCGCTGGAAATCGTGCAGTGTTACGCGGGGCAGTTGATGGAGCATGCGCCGGCGGAATCGGTGCATGTGACCGACCTGGCATACGGAATGGACGATATCCGCATTCCGGCGCACACGGTGAACGAGGATTGGGTGGATGCCTACCGGTCGAACCGCGATTCGGACGGCGAGCTAAGGTCGGGAGATTTCGAACCGGACGACGGCTCGTACGACGGGTTCAGCGCGACCTGACCGCCGTCCGCCGGCCGACGGCCGGTACCCGGATCGTCCACCGGCAGTTACCGTCTATGGGAGGCGGCGTGCATGCCGGCCGTGTAGCCCGTCGAGAACGCCGCCGTGATATTGTAACCGCCGGTGTAACCGTGTATATCCAGCACTTCGCCGCAGAAATAGAGGCCGGGCATGAGCTTCGATTGCATCGTGCCCGGTTCGATTTCTTTCAGATGCACGCCTCCGCCCGTCACGAACGCGTCTTCGATCGACAACGTCCCGTACACCCGGATCGGGAACCGCTTGATGAGCTTCGCGAGCCGAAGCCAGTCCTGCCTCGGAATGTTATCGTAAGCGACGCTCTCCGATAAACCCGCCCCGCTTAAGAGAATCGGGATCATTTTCTCCGGCAATATTCCCTTCAGTACGTTCTTCGCCGATTTCTTCGGCTCCGCCTCCGCCAGCTTTAACGTACGAGAATAGACGTCGCTCTCGCCGTCGTCCGGCATCAAATCGACGGATACTTCCACGTTGCCGACCCCGAACTGCTTCAACGCCTTCACGACGAATTGGCTGCACCGCAAGGCGATCGGCCCGGACAAGCCGAAGTGGGTGAAAATCATATCGCCGCGATGCTCGATCAGCTTCTTGCCTTTCGGATTCCACACCGACAACGAGACGTCCCGGAGGGACAGGCCTTGCAGTTCCTTGCTCGTAATGAAGGGCTCGTTGGACGTTAACGGCACCTCCGTCGGGAAAAGCTCCGTAATCGTATGCCCGGCTTTCTCCGCCCAGGCATAGCCGTCTCCCGTCGAACCCGTCTGCGGGACGGACTTGCCGCCGGATGCGACGATGGCCGCGCGGCAACCGATAAGCTCGCCGGAGCGCAGCTTCACGCCCGACACTTGGCCGCCATCGTACGAGATCGTATCGACCGCGGCTCCCGTCCGGATCTCCACGCCTTGCTTGACCACTTGCCCGACGAGCGTGTCCACGACGGTCTTTGCCTTGTCCGACACCGGAAACATGCGTCCGTTGTCTTCTTCCTTCAGCCGGATGCCGAGGTTCTCGAAGAATTCGACGATATCCTTGTTATCGAAATGGTTGAAAGTGCTATAAAGAAACCGTCCGTTGCCTGGGATATGACGGATCAGTTCGTCCAGTTCCTTGTTGTTCGTTACGTTGCAACGGCCTCCGCCGGAGATGCCGAGCTTGCGGCCGAGCTTGTCGCCCTTGTCCAGAAGCAGTACCTTAGCCCCGTGCTTGCTGGCGGCGATACCGGCCATGAGACCGGCGGAACCTCCGCCAATAACGATGACGTCGTAGTTCGCGATCATTGTTCGTTGCTCCGATCCTTCGTTCATTCTGATCAAAGTGTATCATTTCGCTCGCGTTCCCGCCAATTTGTCGAATAGACGCCGACAATGTTTTTTCTTGCCTATTATTGTAACTAATGGTGAGGTGTGCTTTAATCTAATTGGTTCATAGGACACGTTAATCGTACTTTTGGCTTATTTGATCGTGTCGGGGGTTCGCGCCATGTGGAAAGATTCGTTGCTGCAGATCCTTATCGCCTTTTTGCCGGTGTCGATGTTCATGATCTGGTATGCCAAGCCGGAGAGGACCCGGTACGCGTCCGTCTTCCTGAGTATTGGCTGCTTCGTGGCGATGTTATTGAGTATTCGGTTTACGATTGCCAATCCGGGCGGCTACGTCATGGATCTTCGCCATATTCCTCTTATTATCGGCTCGCTGTACGGCGGCTTCTTGAGCGCCGCGCTTCTGCTTGTCGCTTATGCCGTCGTTAGGCTGTGCGAGATCAAGCAAACAGGGGCACTCTACGCATTTATCGCATTCGTGATCATCTTCATGCCTTATCTCTTTTCCCGAATCCCCGTATTCCATAGAAGCAGCGGAAGCCGAAGGCTGAAAATCGTCCTATATTTGTCGTTCGCGCTGATCGCATTCAAAGAAATGGCCTTCCTCGCGCTCAAGCCCAGCATGTTTTATTCCAACGGGGGCATTCACTTTGTGACTCTCGCAGCGTTCGACGTCTTGTTCTTGGCCGTGATTCTGGCGTGCGTCCACTTTACGGAGCTGGGCATGCAGCGCGTGTTGTTGCAGCGCCAATTGCTCGACGTTTCCAATAAATATAGGAACGAAATGAGAAGATTGCAGCAGTTCATCGACAATACGCCGCTTATCGTCGTTTTTTGCGATAGCACCGGCATGATCACGCACGTGAACGAAATGGCGGCCAAGATGGTCTCCCCGCTCGGGAGGAACGACATCCTCCATAGAAATTTTATCTTTTTCGCCCGCCAAATGAACATGCATGTCGAAGAGAACCCGGTCACGCGGGTAATGCGGATGGGCATTCGGCACACGGAGGTTCTGCGGATCGGCGGCAAAACGTTCTATACCGTGACTTGTCCGATCAAGCAATTGCCGGTTGAAGGGTCGGACGGCATTCTGTTCATCGGTCACGACATCACGGAGACGCAGCTGCTCAAGGACGAAGTCAACCGGATGGAAAGACTTAGTCTCGTCGGGCAGATGGCGGCGAGCATCACGCACGAAATCCGCAATCCGATGGCGGTCATCCGCGGATTCGTACAGTTGCTCAACGAGCGGAGCTCTCCGGAACAGCAATCCTACTTCCGCATCGTCATGGACGAGCTCGACCGCGCCAACGCGATCATCAACGACTTCCTGTCGCTCGCGCAGAACCGGATCGTCGAAAAGGAACCGTGCCAGCTGAACGACTTGCTGAGCGAATTGAAACCGCTGCTATGGGCCGACGCCAACATGCGGGGGCAATCGATCGACATGAAGCTGTCCGACGAGATGGATTTGCTCCTTATGAACATTAAGGAAATCAAGCAATTGCTGCTCAATCTGGCGCGCAACGGCATGGAGGCGATGAACGATAAGGGCGTGCTCAAGATCGAGACGCGCAATATGCGGGATATGGTTCAGCTGCGCATCGAAGACGAGGGGGTCGGCATCGCGCCGGAGAAGCTGGAGAGGCTGTTCGAGCCGTTCTACACGACGAAGGCGAAAGGGACGGGCTTGGGCCTGGCGCTTTGTCTGAGTATCGTCGAGCGTCACAACGGCAAAATCAACGTCGAGTCGACGCCGGGAATCGGCACGGTATTCATCGTCGACTTCTGCAAGCCGGGAAGGAATTGTTGGTAAAGTCGGGCGCGGGCGGATAAAAGGAATCGATGTGGAAACAATACGGGGGACTCATCCAGACAAGGAGGATCCTTCCATGACAAACGCCCAAGGACCGTCGAAATCCGGACGGGACAATGCACGAAGCAACCGCAAGGAACAATCGCCGACTTCCCCCGGATTCGACAAGAAACTAGACGGACCTAACCGTCCGTCGACCTAAGAGACATCAGCGCGGATAACATCGGCGAGCCTTACGCGGACGCGAAACCCGCGGGGGGGCATGACGATTCGGCATTGGATCCGTTCGAAATCGAATTTCGGCCGGAGTTCCGCGACAACCGGGGGCCGCGGGAGCCGTTCGTGAATGCTCGCGGAGTCGTGATCGGCGATCATGACTACGCGTCAGCCAACTCGCCGCTAGAGCAGTGGAGCAAAGAAACGGATCCTTCCGTCATGGCGGGAGAGCATTGGGTCCATCCTTTCAAGGATATCGGCTTTCGTACTCGCGAAAACCGGGATTTATTCGAAAGAGGCATCGCCTCGTCTGGCCCGTTCCAGCATCCGACGCACGCGACGGCTGGCGGGATGGACGACGACGAGGACTATTTCCCGGTTCCCGAGGTGCTGGACGAGCCTTGAGACCGGGCGTTCAGCCGGGAAGGCTCCCGCATCTTTGACGGAGGTCAAGACGGCGCGGTATAATGAGCATAGCGGAACCGAACGACCGCCAGCTTAACATTACCGGAAAGCGAGGGGCCTAGTATGTCGATGTCTTTCGAAAGATATATGTTGGATATGATTCAACCGATGCGGGACGATTTAACCCGGGTCGGCATTCAAGAATTGAGAACGCCGGAAGAGGTGGAAGCGCAGCTTCCGACCGCGGAAGGCACCGTTCTCGTCGTCATCAACTCCGTATGCGGATGCGCGGCGGGACAATGCCGTCCGGGCGTCGCCCAAGCGCTTCAGCACGACGTCGTGCCCGATCACTTGTTCACGGTGTTCGCCGGCCAAGACAAGGAAGCGACGGCCAAAGCTCGCGAATACTTCTTGCCGTACCCGCCTTCTTCTCCTTCGATCGCTTTGTTGAAGGACGGCGAGCTCGTGCACTTCATCGAACGGCATCAAATCGAGAATCGCGGCGCCGACGACATTGCCGAGGATTTAACTTCGGCATTCGATCGTTATTGCCGTTAATCAACGCTTCCCGGGGGCCGCGCCATTGCGATGGCTGAGCCTCCGGGTTATTTTTTGTTCAATGGGAGGTTCGTAATCATGTCACTTCAACAGGAAATCATCGCGAAGCTGGGAGTCAAGCCGACCATCGACGTCGACCAAGAGATCGAACGCCGGGTCGCCTTTCTGAAAGATTACGTGAAGCGCGCCGGCGCGACCGGCTTGCTCATCGCGATCAGCGGCGGCGTCGACAGCGCCGTGGCGACCGGACTGTGCAAGCGCGCGACGGACGAACTGTCTCGGGAAACCGGCAAAGAGTATATCACGCTCGGCGTGTTCCAGCCTTACGGAGAGCAGTCGGACATCCAGCATAGCTACGAAGTCGCCGAAGCGTTCGCCTTGACGCATAAAGTCGAGACGAACATCGAAGAGGCGGTGGACGAGATCGCTCTCGAAACCGAGTACGCGTTCAAGGCGTTGAACATCCATCGTCATATTAGTCGCGGGGGCAAAGGAAACGTCAAGGCGCGCACGCGGATGGTCGTGCAGTACGCGCTCGCCTTTGATCTCAACCTTCTCGTCGTCGGTACGGATCACGCGTCCGAGGCGCTGACAGGGTTCTTCACGAAGTGGGGCGACGGCGCGGTCGACGTCACGCCTCTCAGCACGTTAAACAAACGCCAAGTGAGAGAACTAGCGAGACGGCTCGGCGTACCGGCAAGCGTCATCGACAAGGCGCCGACCGCGGGCTTGTGGCAAGGACAGACCGACGAAGACGAGCTCGGCGTTACATACGAAGACAACAGCGCGTATTTGGAAGGCAAGGAAATCGGCGAGAAGGCGCGGGAAATTCTCGAGAAGCATTACTTGCGCACGCAGCACAAGCGCGAGCCGATTCCCGGCATTTGAGGAAACGCCGGTGATCATCGGAGTCGGATTGGACGTCGTCGAGCTGGCAAGGATGGAGAAGCTGCTCTCCGGGGCGGGGCGGGACCGGTTCCTCGATCGGGTGTTGACCGAGCGGGAGAAGGAGATTTACGCGACGCTGAAGCCGAGGAGGGCGCTGGAGTTCGCGAGCGGCAGGTTCGCCGCCAAAGAGGCGATCGTGAAGGCGATCGGCTGCGGCATCGGGTCGCAAGTCGGCTTCCGCGACGTCGAAGTGCTGCCCGACCCGCATGGCAAGCCCGTATGCGGCTTATCGGACGCTTCGCTGAAGAGGCTAGGGTGGGTAGGGCTGGCTTACCGGCTTCATCTGGCGATCACGCACGAGCGCTCGATTGCCGCGGCAACGGCCATCATCGAAAAGGTATAAAGGACAGTCCGGCCGTCGATCATGGTCGGACTGTTATTTTTTGGTTCTATGAAATGAAACTGTAAATTTACGCGGCGGACAACCTGACGTATAATGGAATATGTTAAGCAAATACGATCCGAACGACAATCGAAACAGATTTCGGAATTAATGGGGCTAAGAGATGACAACGAACTTTTTGACGATCATGATGAAACATTTCGAGCACATGAACATCGAAGTCGCCGCAGCCGCGGAAACGGTGATGGACGTCGGTACGCATAAAGAACGGGAAGATATTTACGACTGCAACCGCTTTTTGTTCGTGAAGGAAGGCAAGGGGACGCTGTCCGCGCAAGGCAGGCAGGTCGAGATGAAGGCGGGAAAGCTGTTTGTTTTGCTGGCCGGAATGCCCCATCGCATCTCCCTCGAAGAAGGAACTTCGCTTACGCTGCAATGGTGCCACTTTCGCAGCAGCTACGAAGACCGCGAGCTCTATCGGACGCTTCAGCTTCCGCTTAGCGTCGAAGTGAGCGATTCGCCCGCCGTCTCCGAACTGTTCGGCAGGTTGTACGAGGAGTTGGCGAGGGACAAGCTGACGTCCAGGCTGAGAATCAAGGCGACGATGCTGGAAATGATAAGCGTCTACCTGGATAACTTGCCGGACGGGGGACAGGAAAGCGATCCGCAATCGGCTCCTTCGGAAGAGCTTCAGAAGATCAATGCGATCTTGAAATACATCGACGAACATCTCGCGGACAATATCACGGTCGAAAGCCTGGCCAAGCAAGTCTTTTTGCACCCGAACTATTTTATCGTTTTCTTCAAGGGAATCCTCGGGTATTCGCCGATCCAGTACGTGAACATGCGGCGGATGGAAGTGGCCAAAATCATGCTGCTATTGCCCGAATGCAACGTGTCGGCGGTCGCCGGCAAAGTCGGCATGCAAATCTACTACTTCTCGCGAATGTTCAAGGCGCATACCGGCTTGACGCCGAGCCGCTACCGCAAGCAATCCGCGGCGTTCGCTTCGGCGGCGACCATTAGCGACGAGGCGGACGAGAGGAGAACGTAGAAGGCATGAACGACGGCAAGACGTATTTCGGCGCGGAGTTGCTGAAGTGGTATCGCAAGGAACGAAGGGACTTGCCCTGGAGAAGGAGCAGGAATCCTTATCATATATGGGTATCGGAAATCATGCTGCAGCAGACGAGGGTGGATACGGTCATTCCTTATTTCAACCGGTTCGTCGACCGCTTCCCGACCGTTGGGGATCTCGCCGAGGCGCCCGAGGAGGACGTTCTCAAGCATTGGGAAGGGCTTGGCTACTATTCGCGCGCCCGGAACCTTCAAGCGGCCGCGAGAGAAGTCGCGGAGCTGTACGAAGGCCGCGTGCCGAGAGTCAAGAAGGAAGTGTCCGGCTTGAAGGGCGTCGGCCCCTATACGGCGGGAGCGATACTGAGCATCGCTTACGATCAGCCCGAGCCTGCCGTGGACGGCAACGTCATGCGCGTTTTGTCGCGCTATTTCTGTCTGGATGCGGATATCTCGAAGCCCGCGACGAGGGTCGACATGGAAAGCTTGGCAGCTTCGCTTATTCCGGAAGGCCAGGCGGCGGACTTCAACCAAGCGCTCATGGAGCTCGGCGCTCTGATCTGCACGCCGAAGTCGCCGTCGTGCGGCGGCTGTCCGGTCGCCGAGCCTTGTCTCGCTAGGCTGGCGGGGCGCGAGAAGGAGCTGCCCGTGAAGACGAAGGCGAAGAAGGCGCGCGACGTCTATCGCTTCGCGGCATTGATTGAGGGCGTCGGCCCGCATGCGGGCAAGGTGCTCGTCCGGCGCAGGCCGGACACGGGCTTGCTCGCGAAGATGTGGGAGCTGCCCCATATCGAGGCGGCGGATGCGGCCGCTTGGGAAGATCTCGCCGAAGGCGGACGAGGCTTGGAAGCGGCACTCGCCGAGGACGGGATCGTCGCGAAGGCGACGGAGCGCTCCGCCTTCGATGCCCAACACGTCTTCACGCACCTCGTCTGGCATATCAAGGTGCTTCCGGCCCGGGCGGCGGAAGAGCTGTTCGTAGCGGATCGTACGGGCTACGAGTGGGTCGGTCCGGAGCAGTTCGAGCTTTATTCGTGGCCGAACGTGTTTAGAAAATTGTTAACGGAGTATTTCGTTGACCGTGCGAAGGAAAAGGACGAATAACGGCAGGACAACACCCGGGGCGGGCGTCGCGGGTGTTTTTGCGTTCTCCGAAATACCGCGGCGGCGGAAGTCTCCAAACATTTTGCTAACATCTTCCCGCGTACTCGTCCATTCGGTTAAGGAAAAACATACCTTTCACATATTAAGCCGCCACAAGATTTAATACTTCGAACTTAAAGTTACTGTTAGGCGAAGCAAACCCGTGCTGTGCCGGCGAACTTAAGGGGGAGAGAAGTGAAGCTTACCGAATTCTACAGGCAGCTCTTTCTCGAGGCGATAAGCATGTACGAGCCCGTATGGGAGGATGAAGAGCAAGTGTCGTACGGCTACCGTTGGCGCAAGCGAAATTATCCTCTGCCCGAGCAGTTCCAGATTATAGACATGCATCCGGGCCATCCGGTTCTCATTTTCTCGATGGTGCTGTCGGAAGCCTATTTGCAAACGACGATTTACGAGGAAATCAGGCGTTATCCGTCCTCGTTCGACCTATCGATCGTGTTGCTCAACAAGCAACTCTGGCTGAACGCGTCGCTGCAGACGGACAAGCTGCAAGATTCGATCATGGGATTCTTGAACCAAGCAAGGGGAGAGTTAATGAACGTGCTGGATTGTTTGATCCGCATACCGGAAGAGCCGGCCGGTTAGGACGAGAGCAACCCATCAAGTCGGCCATAGGGAGAGTTCAAAGTTGAAAATGACCATTCCCGTACATCTCGGGGCTGTTTGATTCTGGGCAACGGTTCCATCGCGTTGATCTTGAGGACATACGAAATAACAACCATTTCCATTTAATGTCCTCGAAATAGGGAGCGGAAGATCAAATAACAACCATTTGCGGTTATTCACTAGCAATATGCCGATTCTTGCAACGTTCAAGAGAAATAATGGGAGTTTTGCAGGTACTTTCATTTTTGAGGGCCGTTTCATGAAAATAACAAGCCTTATGCATTTATTTTCCGGAACGGGGCGGCCTGCAACAATGAGTAGAAGAAGCATACATACGACAGAAAACCGTCAGGGCGAACTTCCCTGACGGTTTTTCTTATTATAGCTTGTCGAATTACTTCGCCGCGTCGTAGATCGCGCCGACCGCGTTCCAGTCGACGACGCTCCAGAACGCCGCGATGTAGTCCGGACGTTTGTTTTGGTATTTCAAGTAGTAGGCGTGCTCCCAGACGTCGAGTCCGAGCAGAGGCGTTTCGCCTTCCATGATCGGGCTGTCTTGGTTCGGCAGGCTGTATACTTTCAGTTTGCCGTCTTTGCTCAGCGCGAGCCAAGCCCATCCGGAACCGAAGCGAGTCGCGCCGGCCGCGGCGAAAGTTTCTTTGAATTTATCGAAGCCGCCCAGCTCGCCGTCGATCGCGGCGGCGAGTGCGCCGGTAGGCGTGCCGCCCGCGTTTGGAGCGATCGTTTTCCAGAACAGGCTGTGGTTCGCGTGTCCGCCGCCGTTGTTGCGAACGGCCGTGCGGATCGCTTCCGGTACAGCGTTCAGGTCGGCGATCAAGTCTTCTACGCTTTTGCTTTCCAGCTCGGGAGCGGATTTCAGCGCGTTGTTCAGGTTCGTTACGTAAGCGTTGTGGTGGCGTCCGTGGTGGATTTCCATCGTCGCCGTGTCGATGTGGGGCTCGAGCGCGTCTGTCGCGTAAGGAAGTGCCGGTAATTCGTGTGCCATGGATATTACCTCCTATTAATGTTGGTTCTGATATGTAGCTATGGCTACAGCTAGCGTTGCTCACGACTATTATCCCTCATCTATCCGAGTAAATCAACATCGATGTATAAAAAGTCGAAAGCGTCTCCGGACTATGATATTTTGCCAAATAATTCGTCGATTATTCAGCAAAAGCGGGCGAATATCGCGATATTCGGGGGAAAACATCTATAAACACATGGTAATCGTCTCGAATAAAGCGTTTTCAACACGTTTTCTATCATTTTTACGAAAAAATTTATGTTTTTTTAATAAAAGAACTAGATATTTCGCTAAATTGTCGTAGAATTAAGAGACTGTTAAATCGTTATCTGGATGTAAAACTCACGGTCCGGGGGAAAAGATCAGCATGCAGATTCGTTCTTTCCAATTGTCAGACTACAGATCGGTCGCGGAGCTTCTGGAAGAAGTGCTGTCGGAGGAATGCTGCGAAGAGACTATGGGCGCTTTCGCCCGGCAGCTGTCGTGGGACAGCGAGCTCGTTCTCGTCGCGGAGAAGGAAGGCGAAATCGTCGGCGTATTGATCGGAACGATCGACCAATCGAAGGGCTACGTGTACCGCATAGCCGTTCAAGAAGCGTTCAGGATGCAGGGGGTCGGAAGGTCCCTCATATCGACGATGAACAATCGTTTCCGTCAGCGCAAAGTCATGAAAGTGCTGATTGCGGAGGACAAGCATAACGAACTGCTGAGGCCGTTCTACGATTCGCTGGGGCTGAAACCGAGCGATTTCGTGAATCCGACGCAGCCATTGTCGATCGTCGCGGGCTAACGACATATATAGGAAATCATGTTCATGATCTACCCCTAAAGCATATCGGTCGCCATTGATTTTGGCGGGTAGATATGCTTTTCTTATAATATCGCACGTTGATTGGCTCACGATGCGGCAGCACCAACTTGAGGGATCGACGGGGGCAGATGTGTATGGCGGTACCGGGAAGTCCGTACGCCGAGTGCGTCATTAAAAGCTTCAAACATAACGGATCGGTACACCGGGTATGGCTCGAGAATTGGCTCGTGCCCGCGGAGAAGCTACATCCCCGCCATGCGAAGGAAGAAGCGTGGGTGCTTCTTAACGATCATACCGTCATCGTCGAAGGGGACGGCAAGGAATGGATCAGCCGCGTGCCGGCCGTCTCATTCTTCATGCCGGGCCGCTGGTACAACGTCGTCGCGCTGATCGAGGAGAAAGGAATCCGCTATTATTGCAATTTGGCTTCCCCGCCTTATCGTTACAACAACGTGCTCACTTATATCGATTACGATCTGGACGTGTCGTTCATGCCGGACGGAACGGTCGTCGAGCTCGACCGGGACGAGTTCTGCAGGCACAAGGAAGAGCTCAGGTACGGCGAAGACGTCGAAGCCCGCGTCGAGGCCGCTCTCCTCGAATTAAAGGAAGCGATCGCGGACAGGGCTTTTCCGTTCGGCGAAGAAGAAATCTACGACTATTACGAAGAGTGGAAAAAGGCGGATCGAAATCGGACGGAGACGGCTGAGAGGAGCGGGCACCCATGAAACAGCAATCGGAGCCGATCGCGCCTTCCGGAGGCAGAAGGCGCGCCTCGCGCAGACCGGTATTCATCGGCTGGCGCAAGGAATTATGGGACTGGACGAGGGCGCTCGTCGTGGCCGCGGCGATCGTGCTGCTGCTGCAGGCATACGTGTTTCAGCTATCTACAGTCAAGAAAGTATCGATGGAACCGACGCTCCATGAGAATGAATGGCTATTCGTCAATAAAATCTCGCTGGAGTTCGGAAGCGTCAAGCGCGGGGACGTCGTCGTGCTGAAGGATCCGAGCAACGGCCCGGAGCATAAGGAATATTTGGTGAAGCGCGTCATCGGCATGCCCGGCGACACGCTCGAAATCCGAAGCGGCGAACTGTACGTGAACGGCGAGCTGACGGTCGAACCGTATACCGATTCGAAGATCGAAGACGGAGATTACGGTCCGACGACGGTAAGCGCGGGACACTATTTCGTCATGGGGGATAACCGGCACGAGAGGGCAAGCCGGGATAGCCGCGCGTTCAACGAGGTGCCCGAATCGATGATTAAAGGAAGGGCGGATCTGATCATCTGGCCGATCAGCCGCTGGACGAAGCTGTGAGCGAACAAGCGATTAAACGCGATGCCGCTTACTGGCGTCGGTTGAAAGAAGAGATGGTCGACGCGGCCTCCTCGCTCGGCATCGACAAGCTGAGGATCGCGTCGGCCGGAATTTTCTTGGAATTGAGGGAGAGGCTCGTCCGGCATCGGGAGCTTGGATACGAATCTGGTTTCGAAGAGCCGGATCTGGATTTGCGCACAGATCCGGCTCGTCTTATGCCCGGCGTCCGTTCGATCATCGCGATCGCCGTCGCCTATCCGTCCAAGCTGAAGGGGGCGCCCGTGTCCGAACCTGGCAAGCGGCGGGGTATCTTGTCGCGTTCCGCGTGGGGCGAAGATTATCATCAGGCGCTAAGGCGGCGGCTCGCGAAGCTGGACGAGTGGATTAAGGAACGCGTACCGGGAGCGACGACGATGTCCATGGTGGATACGGGCGCGCTGTCGGACCGCGCCGTCGCGGAGCGTGCAGGCATCGGCTGGAGCGGCAAAAATTGCTCCACGATCACGCCGGAGCTCGGCTCTTGGGTTTACCTGGGGGAGATGCTGACGGATCTGCCCCTGCCCGCGGACGAAAGCATTCCGGAAGGCTGCGGCGACTGCACGATCTGCATCGACGCCTGTCCGACCGGCGCGCTCGTCGGTCCGGGTCAACTGAACGCGCAGCTGTGCATTTCCTACGTCACGCAGACGAAGGATACGATCGACGAGCGGATGATGGAGAAGATCGGTAACCGGCTATACGGTTGCGATACCTGTCAGATCGTCTGTCCGGTCAATCGTAAAATCGACGTCAGGCACCACGGGGAGTTGATTCCCGATCCCGAAGTGGCCAAGCCGCTGCTTCGTCCCCTGCTCGCGATGGGCAACCGCGAGTTTCGCGAGACGTTCGGCGGCACTTCGGCCGCTTGGCGAGGTCGCAAGCCGATTCAACGCAATGCCCTGATCGCGCTCGGCAACTTCAAGGACAAGGAGTCCGTGCCGGACGTGGCGAGAGTGCTGCGAGAGGACCCGAGGCCGGCGCTTCGCTCGACGGCCGCCTGGGCGCTGGGGAAAATCGGCGGAGAAGAAGCGGAACGCTCGTTAACCGCCGCGCTTGCCGCGGAAAAAGACGGGGAAGTCGCCGCGTCGATCGGGAAAGCGTTGGAACGGGTATGATTATTTCCGAGGAAATGAGAGGAAATTCACCGTTCGGCTGTAACTTGGGATGCCGATTATGCCGAAATATCGTATAGCGCGAGTTCGAACCGACTCAAACATAAAGGCAGGAGTGTCCAACGATGAAATTGGTCGATATCGAAACGGTCGAAACGGGACAAACGTTAGGAAAGACGATCTTCTCCTCGAACGGGACGGTATTGCTGTCCAAGGGCGTTCAATTAACGGTATATATGATTAGCACGCTGAAACGTCTCGGAGTGACGACGGTCTATCTGGACAATCCGATGTACCGGGATATTCCGGAAGACGAAGTGCTTAACGACGAGACGAAGAGGGCCGTCATTCATCTCATGTCGGAAACGTTCGAATCTCTCCGGTCGGGAAAAGCGTTCAATACGAAGGCGGTCAGCCAGACCGTCGACGAGATGCTGGACGAAATCCTGAAAAATCAGAACATGCTCGTACAGCTGTCCGACATCCGGACGGAGGACAACGCGATGTTCATGCACGCGATGAACGTCTGCATGATCTCGTGCTTGCTCGGGCTGAATATGGGACTCAACATGATCCAACTGAAGGAGCTGGCCATCGGCGCGCTCTTGCACGACATCGGCAAGATCGGCGCACCCGAAGAACAAGAAGGCCGCATGCACCACGCTTGGCGCGGCTTCGAGCTGATCAAGAACAAGCGCGAATACAGCTTGCTTATCGCTCACGTCGCGTTCCAACACCACGAATCGGTCGATGGCAGCGGCGCACCGCGCGGATTGACCGGGGACGACATCCATACGTACGCGAAGATCGCGGCGGTGGCGAACGTCTACGACAACTTGATCTACGGAACGGACGGCGAAGCCCCGTTGTTGCCGCACGAAGCTTGCGAGCGGTTGAACGCGATGTCGGGCACTCGGCTCGACCATGAAGTATTGATCCAGTTCATGAGAATCGTCTCGATCTATCCGAACGGAATTTCCGTACGCTTGACCAACCGCCAGATCGGCGTCGTCGTCGGACAGCACCGGGGCTTGCCCGGACGACCGGTCGTGCGCATCCTCAACAAGGACGGCGACGAGGCGGTCGGCTTTAACGAGATGGACTTGGCGCAGCATCCGACGGTGTTCATCGAGTCGGTATTATCATAGGGCAGGATGCCGGATAATCCCGTTTGCGAACTTCAGTTCGGCCATGCTATCATAGGACGACAGCCCTGCTCATCTCGCGTCGCGGCATGAACGGGGTTTTATAATGAACGCGGAGGCGGTTAGGTTATGTGGTCCTACATTATCCCGATATTGACGTTGATCGTCGGGTTGATCCTTGGTTTTGTCGTCGGCGTGTTCTACTTGCGCAACCAAATGACGAAGATGCAAAGCAACCCGGAGATGCTTCAGAAGATGGCGAAGCAAATGGGTTACAACATGAACAGCCAACAAATCGCGCAAGCGCAAAAAATGATGAAAAAACAAGACGGCGGCGGCAACCAAAAGCCGAATTCGGGCGGGCACGACAGGAATAATCCGAAGTTCCGTAGATAGCGAGGAGGGATTGCCATGGCAGGAGCAAAGGATTACAACAACTCCTGGGTCGGTAGCAATCGCGAGCAGATCGAATATCACGTGAGGGAAATCCTGAAGTTGATCGGGGAGAACGTCGAACGGGAAGGCTTGCTCGAGACGCCCGCGCGCGTGACCCGGATGTACGAGGAGATTTTCGCCGGCTACGAGGTCGATCCGAGGGACGTGCTCGGCGTCACTTTCGACGAGCAGCACGAGGAACTCGTTATCGTGAAAGACATCGTGTATTACAGCCAGTGCGAGCATCACATGGCGCCTTTCTTCGGGAAAGCCCATATCGGGTACATCCCGAGCGGCAAAATCGCGGGCTTAAGCAAGCTCGCGCGGCTCGTCGAGGCTATCACGCGGAAGCTGCAAGTTCAGGAGAGAATCACGTCGCAGATCGCCGACATTCTCGACGAGGTGCTGAAGCCTAACGGCGTCATGGTCGTCGTCGAAGGCGAGCATCTGTGCATGTGCGCGCGGGGAGTCAAGAAGCCGGGAAGCAAGACGGTCACTTCCGCAGTGCGCGGACAGTTCCGTCAAAGCGCCGCGCTTCGTTCCGAATTCCTGGAGCTGCTCAAGAGATAACCCGAGACCCGAGAACCGTTCAAGCAACGAATTGACGTTGCTTGAACGGTTTTTTTTCACGATTCAGAATGTATAAGTTTCACGCTTATCCATTTCTGAATCGTCTCCGCAAAGCTTCTTTAGCGCCCAGAGGACGCCGAAGGCGTTTTTGCTTGGTTCCCGATTCGAGCATCCTGTCGCAGGCGGTTACGAGAGTGGGCAAAAGACCATAATAAGTCGGCTAAATCCGCCATGTCGGATCGAACGAGAGAGGATTATGATGAGGGAAACGATGATAACAATCGCTCACACATGGAGGAATAATAACAATGTCTAAACCGGTCAAACTTCGCATCGGACTCATAGGGGCGGGCAATATCGGCAACGTGCATTTGCAGGAGTTCGGCAAATTGAAGGACGAGTGCGAATTCGTCGCGATCACGGACACGTATCTTCCGCTTGCGGAACAACGCTCCGCCCAATACGGCATTCCCGTCGTCAGTCCGTCGCCCGAAGCGTTGATCGCGCGCGATGACGTGGACGCCGTCATCGTGGCCGTACCGAATATGGCTCACGCTGCGCTGACGATCGCCGCTCTGGAGAGCGGCAAGCACGTGCTGGTCGAGAAGCCGATGGGTCTCGATTCCGCCGCCGCGAAGGCTATCGTCCGGGCGCAGAAGCGTTCCGGCAAAACGGTCATGGTCGCCCACCAAATGCGCTGGGAGCCGCTCTCCCTGCAGGTTAAGGGACAGATCGACCGCGGAGAGCTCGGCAAGATCTATACGGCGAAGACGGGCTGGTATCGCCGCAAGGGAATTCCGGGATGGGGAACGTGGTTTACCCGCCACGAGCAATCCGGCGGCGGCCCGCTGATCGATATCGGCGTCCATATGCTGGATCTGGCGTTCTTCCTGATGGGTGAGCCTAAGCCGGTTGCGGTCTACGGCTCGACGTATGCCGAATTCGGTCCCCGCAAGAAGGGCATCGGCAACTGGGGCAAGCCGGATTGGAACGGCGTGTACGACGTGGAAGACTTGGCGACGGCCATCATCAAGATGGACGACGGAACGTCCCTGACGCTCGAAGTGAGCTGGGCGGTGCACATGGATACGGACAACTCGCCGTTCGTTCAACTGATGGGCTCGGACGGCGGCGCCGTCATTCGCGGCAGCGAAGGCAAATTCCTGACGGAAAGATTCGATCAGACGGTCGACGTTACCTTGACGTCGCCGGAGGAGGACGAAGGCGCTCGCGTTCGCCTGAGCCGTCATTTCCTGCATTGCGTCAGAACGGGCGAGACGCCGTGGACGTCCGCGGAAACGGGACTTCGCAGCAACCTGATCATCGACGCTATCTACGAGTCTTCCCGTACCGGCGGCGAAGTCAAGCTCGACTGGAGCCTCTAAAGCGTCCCCGTTCGTACCGGAAGGGCCGTTTCTTCATCCTCATCGGATGGCGGAACGGCCCATTTTTATAGATGTAAAGGTTAAACTAGGCGTTCGGGTGTTGAAATTGGATTAATTCCTAGTATAATACTAGGTATATTGACTTGGCGAAACGGGCGAAGGGGGCGCGGGCGATGAATGACAGCGAACGGTCGCATAGCACGTACGCGCGCAAGTGGATGGACGATCATTTGGATATGTACAATATGGCGCTGCTGCTCGGCGATTCCGAATGGCAGGACCGGTTGCTGAAGAAGATGGCCGACAGGGAAAAACTCATCGCCAAGGAGCTTCGAGTAATCGCTCACGCCGAGGTGCTGAGAAACTTCGAAAGCCTGAATAAAGATTTGTTGAACCTGTACGAGCAAATGCGCGTTTCGAGCGACAAGGAAGAGCTCATCGCGTTAAGGGATCGCATCTGGGAACTTCGGGCGCTTCGAATGGACGTCTACAAGAAGCTGCTCGCCGCCTCGATCCCGCCGAACGAACGGAATTCAGCGAACGCTTAGCGGCACGGAATCTCAATAAGGCACCCATCGGAGCGTTTTCGCCTTGGCGTAACGCTCTTCGACGTACGGCCAGTAAACGACGTTCCACCAATCTTTGACGTACGCGGCCCTATCGTTCTGATGCTTCAAGTAATAAGCATGCTCCCAGACGTCGAGAGGGAGCAAGGGAACGACGTCCCATTGCGACAGGTTCTGGTGTTTCTCGGCCGTGAGAATCTCGAGCCGATGGCTGCGCGGACTCCAGACGAGAATGGCCCAGCCGCCGCCCTCCACTTTGTTGGCCGCTTCCGTAAATTGCTTCTTGAACGCATCGTAGCTGCCGAAGCTGCGTTCGATTTCCGCGAGGAGTTCTCCCTTCGGTTTGCCTCCCCCTCTCGGGGACATGATGTCCCAGAACAGCGTGTGCAGGTAATGTCCCGCCCCGTTGAACGCAAGCTCCCTCTCCCAATGTTTCACCAAATCGAAATCCCCCGAGCGTCTCGCTTCCTCAAGCTTCTTCTCGGCTTTGTTTAACCCGTCCACGTAGCTTTGGTGATGCTTGTCGTGATGAATGCGCATCGTCTTCTCGTCGATATAGGGCTCCAGCGCTTTGTAAGAATACGGCAGCGGCGGGAGCGTATGTCCCCCGATCGGTACGGGTTTGACGGGGGAGACGGCGCCGGCTGCCGTCCCGTTGCCCGCGGGCGCCATCCAGGCGCCGTCAGGCATGTCGGTTCTGTCGCTTCCGTCGGCGGGCTCCGGGCCGCCGTAGTTGTCCGGGGAGTCGTCTTCTCCTGCGTTAGGAGCAACCTGCGCGTATGCTCCTCCGTCTAGGAAAGAGACGGCGCCGGAACGCCTCAGAACATCCGGCAGGGCGCCGGCGAATTCAGTCTGGCGCGTGATCGCGGCGAGGACGAGGTTCGATCGTTGCAACCGGCGTAGAACGCCTCTCCGATCGGTAAACTGCTGCAGTTGGCGGGTGAATTCCCGAGTCTGATCGAAGGAGTCGTCCAATAGCCTCGGCAGCAGCTCGGCTAATGCCGGAGAAGCGGCTCTGGCGGACTCTTCCTGGACGTAAGCCTTGACGGACAGGGCGTATCGGCGCGTTTGCTCGAATACGTTTTCCCAACGAAGAAGCCATTCCGAATAGCCCGTTTCCAGCTCGGGAACGACCGACCGCAACGCGGCGGCGTGTTCGTTCTCTTGCGACTTCCAGATCGCGATTTCATCCAACAGAACAATCGGCGAGATGGTACCGTATACGGACGGCATGAACGAATAACCTCCCCATGATCGGCCGGCCGAGGACGGCGTGCCGATGACCTCGTACCAATCGTATGCAAGGGAAGGTTATTCCATGTCTAGTAGTTGAAAGTGACCAATTAAGGTGAATAGCCGCCGTCAGGCGGGGTGGACGGATGCTTCAGCGGCGTTGGCCACCGCGACTTCGTGCACGCTCGCCAAGAACGCTTCCGTTCTTTGGACGTATTCGTCGGTATGAGTCCGATAGATCATCTCGTGAATAGCTCCGGGTACGATCCACGACCGGGATAGGGCATTGGTCTGAGCCTGGGCGACGCGCTCGGAGATGCCGACCGGCGCCTTGTCGTCGGACGTGCCGTGAATGAGGAAGATCGGAAAGCCGTAAGCGGTATCTTGAAGACGGTCGGACGGGATTTGTTCCAAGCGGCTTCCGCTCATGAGCGGGAAGAACATCTCGATCAACGGAACGGAAGGGTATTTCGGAACGTTGAACCGGCGGCCGATGTTGGCGTAGAGCGTATCGCCGTCGGCGATGAACGTGCTGTCCAAGATCATCGCGTCGATGGTCGTGCCTTGCAGAGCGGCTTGCAGAGCCGTGCCGGCGCCCATCGAGAAGCCCCAGACGACGACTTCGTCGCTGCCTTGGCCGCGGGCGAATTGGATCGCTCCGGACAATTGCCGGGATTCGGAGATGCCGCCGGTAGCGGGGCCGCGGCGGGCGGCGCTCGCGTAGGCGTAATCGAACATCAGGACGTTATAATCGTTGCGATGCAGCAGCTCGGCGAGGTCGTACATCGGCACCCATAATTCTTCGCGGTTCGCGCCGAATCCGTGGCTAAGAACGACCGTGCGGCGGCCGTCGCCTGCGGACGGGATCCACCAGCCGTCGACGAGCGAGTTGCCGTCCGAACTCGGGAAGGTAACGTCGGAATAGGTCAACTGTTTAGCCAGCATCGGGTTGGAGCCGAGCGTAACGACCGGAGGATGGGACAACAACCAGGCGGCGTACCCGTGTAACGCGACGAAGGCGACGGAGATCAGGCAGCATAGCGCGACGAGCGCGCGAAGGGCGATTCTTCCCAATTTGCGGACGCCGCCGCGAGCGGTCGGACGTTCGGTGGCTGGGAGCGCCGGCGCGGAGCCGGCAAGGGGAAAGGGCGTCGACAACGTTGTCATGGGGAATCGCCTCGCTTTGCGTCGTGTCGCTAGTCTCGTAAATGTATCGTAGATCGATAGACCTAGAGCGTCAATGCGACTCGGCGACTTGTAAGAGCGCCGTAATCAAATTGTAATAAAGCGCTTCCAAAGTTTACGGGATTCCCGTTTTGAGTTATACTGAGCGTAACGCGGTTTCATAGCGTGAAACAAGCTAACGAAGGGAGACACGGCGATGGAAGAGGAGAAAAAAACGGTCAGAGCGGTCGAGCGGGCGCTCGACGTCTTGCTTTGCTTCGTCTCCGGACACGAATGGGGATTGACGGAAATCGCCGGCCTCGTCGGTTTGCATAAGAGTACCGTGTTTCGTCTTCTGGCGACTTTGGAAGATAAGGGCTTCGTCGTCAGGGACGCGGCCACGGAAAAATACAGGCTTGGCTTAAGCGTGCTCGAGCTGTCGGCGAATCTCTCCCGTTCGGACGATCCGTCCGTCGTGCTGTTGCCGGAGATGGAGCGGCTCAGGGATCAACTGAACGAGACGATCAGCCTGTACGTCAGGGATCGCGGGGAGCGCGTCAGAATCCAAGCGGTGCAGAGCACGCAGGCGATCCGGAGGGTGGCGACGGTAGGTGCGCGCCTGCCGCTGTTCGTAGGAGCATCCAGCAAGGTGTTGCTGGCGTTCGCGGACGCCGGCGTGCGCGGCGCGATCTTGGCCGAAGCGGCTTGGCCGGCCCAGCTTGACCGCGAATCGTTTGCGAAGCAGCTCGACGACATTCTGCGCGTCGGCTACGCGACTAGTTTCGAGGAGCGCGAACCGGGCGCGGCGGCCGTAGCAGCACCGATCTTCAACCGTTCCGGCAAGCTGGTCGCGGCGCTCGCCGTATCCGGTCCGTCGAACCGGCTGACCCCGGATCTCATGCACGAATACGCGCCGGCCATCATCGAGTCCGCCCATCGGATGGGTACGAGGCTCGGGTAGCAATTTCTCTGTCGCCGAAAATACCGGAAGATCGTTCCAAATACGACATAATTCCCTCCTATTTTGGGGGGCGCAATCGTAATTGGTCCGCTAAAAAAGATCGTCCTGTCGTGGCTATTTAGTAAATACAAAAAAAACGGGAAATCGAAAGTTTTCGATTCCCGCTTTTTTTGTATTTCAGACTTGATATGCGGCTACGCGGCACCACGACAAGAAATGGCTAACGGAACCAAATGACGTTATTACGCGAAATTTTGACCATTTGTGAGGTTAACGGAACCAGAAGCCTCTATTTCGCGACTTTTCAAGTCATATCCCGAAATATGAGCCCAATAACGTCGCTCCATTCCGTTAGCGCGACAACAGAGGTGAATTTCGGCGAATAAGATCACTGGTTTCCGTTAAGAAATTCGAAAGGCGAGCGAGGGAGCGTTTCGATAAAAACGCCTCCAACGTCCAAGGATGCTGGAGGCGTTTGCTTGGTCAGGATTTAAGCTCCAGCTTCTTCAAGAATTCTACCGCCTCTTGAAGCTTCGAGATTTTCACGAGCTTAAGGTCGAGCTTGAGGTCTTTGACCGTTTGCTGCGCGAGATCCCAGTTGGAGGAGTTCTTGTCGTTGAACGGCACGAGGAAATAGTCGGCCTTCTCCCTGTCCGCCGCCATCAGCTTGTAGTTGATGCCGCCGATGAGGCCGACGGTGCCGTCCGCGCTGATCGTGCCGGTCCCGGCGATTTTGTAACCTCGCGTCAAGTCTTCGCCGGTCAGTTGGGCGATAATTTCGAGCGTCATCATCAGCCCCGCCGAAGGACCGCCGGTATCGGCGAAATCGAACTTGACCGGGTCGGGCGGCGTGACTTTCAGGACGGGTTGGTTAATGAATCCGACGCCGATCCGGTTGTCGGAAGGCATCTTGATGAGCGGTACGCTTGTTTTGAACGTTTCGTCGCCGCGCGTCCCTTCCAGCACGACCGTGTCGCCGACCTTTTTCGTCTGAAAATATTCGGACAGCGTTTTGACTGACAGCGTTTCCTTGCCGTCCGCTTTCGTGATGATATCGCCTTCCTGGAGACCGTTGTCCCGTGCTTGGGATTCCGCGAGCAGGCTGTACACGATGACGCCTTGCTCCTTTACGTCGATCGGCTTGTTCATGGCGGTATAGGCGGCGATAAGCGCGTTCGCTTCGGAGCTGTCTCGCATCCAAGCGAGCAGGTTGCGGTATGCCTTCAAGTTCGTCGCGCCGCCCGTCGCTTCCGCGACAGGTCTGACCTCCATACGCTTATTGATCCGGGCATAGATGACGGAGAATATGTTCGGATTGGAGTAGGTCGACACTGTCGTGAACATCAGCTCTCCCTTTTCGTCGAGCTTGTGTCCCGTTTCGACCCGGGGATGGACGGATTCCGCCGTCCCCGCGCCGTAGAGCATGTAAGGCAAAGGCTTCATATAAGCGATCACGAAAAGAACGATGAGAACGCCGATCAGGATGGACGGCCAATAACGCCGAAACCAATGGGAGCGCGAGTTTTTCATCTGCATTCGGGAAATCCTCCAATTGCTTATGGCGTGTTGCCGCGATGAGTCCGTGGGTTCATTATAACCGAAGCGGGGGAACGGAAACAAAAGGGATCAAGCAAAATACGCCTTCGGTGTCCGTTGACGCCAAAGAAGCTTTGCGTAGACGAATCAGAAAAGAATGGCATGAAACTCATAAGTTCTGATTCGTTCGCAAAAAACCTTCATCCGAAGATGAAGGTTTTTCGCGTTGACGCCGATGCGGCCGTCGGTGATATGCGGTTATTGGGCACGCATCATTTGACGGAGAACCGTCTGCAGGATGCCGCTGTTGCGGTAGTAGTCGACGTCGACCATCGAGTCGAGGCGAGCGATGACAGGGAACTCGAACGTCGATCCGTCTTCGCGCGTCGCGACGACGTTAACCGTTTGTCCCGGTTGAATGTCGTTGGACAGGCCGCCGATTTCGAAAGTTTCGCGGCCGTTGATGCCGAGGGAGTTCCAGCTTGCGCCGTTCGCGAATTGAAGCGGGAGAACGCCCATGCCGACCAGGTTGGAACGGTGAATGCGTTCGAAGCTTTCCGCGATGACCGCTTTGACGCCGAGCAGGAACGTGCCTTTGGCCGCCCAGTCGCGGGAGCTACCCGTGCCATATTCTTTGCCCGCGATAACGACGAGGTTCGTGCCGCTATCTTGGTATTTCATCGATGCGTCGTAGATGGACTCGACTTCGCCCGTAGGCAAGTAAGTGGTAACGCCGCCTTCGGTGCCCGGAGCGACTTGGTTCCGGATGCGAATGTTGGCGAACGTGCCTCTCATCATGACCTCGTGGTGTCCGCGACGGGAACCGTACGAGTTGAAGTCTTCTTTCTTAACGCCGTGCTCGAGCAAATATTTGCCCGCCGGGCTGTCGGCTTTGATGTTGCCCGCAGGCGAGATATGGTCGGTCGTAACCGAATCGCCCATCAGCGCCATGACGCGAGCCGCTTTGATGTCGACGATGTCGCCGGCTTCCGGAGCGAGATCCTTGAAGAACGGAGGGTTCGCGATGTAGGTGGACTTGTCGTCCCACTCGTACAGTTCGCCTTCCGGCACGGGGATCTTGTTCCATTGTTCGTTTTGCGTGAACACGTTTTTGTATTTCGCGCGGAACATTTCCGGATTCAAGGAAGCGGCTACCGCTTCTTGAATTTCTTCGTTCGTCGGCCAGATATCTTTCAGATATACCGGCTCTCCGTTCGTGTCGTGGCCGATCGGCTCTTTCGTCAGGTCGATGTTGACGTTGCCGGCGAGAGCGTAAGCGACGACGAGCGGCGGAGATGCCAGGTAGTTCGCTTTGACTTGCGCGTGGACGCGGCCTTCGAAGTTGCGGTTACCGGACAGAACGGCGGCAACGGCAAGGTCTTTCTCGGCGATCGCGGCGCTGACTTCGTCCGGCAACGGACCGGAGTTGCCGATGCAAGTCGCGCAGCCGTAGCCGGCAACATAGAAGCCGAGCTTCTCGAGGTAAGGCAGCAAGCCCGCTTTGGTCAAGTAATCGGTAACGACGAGGGAACCCGGAGTGAGGGAGCTCTTCACGTAAGCCGGTTTCGTCAGTCCGCGTTCTACCGCTTTCTTGGCGACGAGGCCCGCGCCGATCATAACGCTCGGGTTGGACGTGTTCGTGCAGCTCGTGATCGCCGCGATGACGACGGCGCCCGTAGCGAGCTTGCTTTCTTTGCCGTTCGGGTGCTTCACGTCGACGGATTGCGCGATTTGCTCTTCGGTCAGACCGAAGCCGCCTTTCTCGATCGGCGTGCGAATGCTCTCGTTGAACGATTGCTTCATCGCCGTCAGTTCGACGCGGTCTTGAGGACGCTTAGGTCCCGCCAAGCTAGGTACGATCGTGGACAGGTCGAGCTCGAGCACTTCGGTGAAGACAGGGTCCGGAGTCGCGTCCGTGCGGAACATGTCTTGCGCCGTGTAGTAAGCTTCGACGAGTTCGATTTGGCTTTCTTCGCGTCCCGTCAGTCTCATGTAGTTCAGCGTTTCTTTGTCGACCGGGAAGAAACCGATCGTCGCGCCGTATTCCGGCGCCATGTTCGCGACCGTCGCGCGGTCCGCAAGGCTGATGTTGGAAAGGCCGGAGCCGAAAAATTCGACGAATTTGCCTACGACGCCTTTTTTGCGAAGGATTTGGGTAACCGTCAACGCGAGGTCGGTCGCCGTAGCGCCTTCCGCCAGCTTGCCCGTCAGCTTGAAGCCGACGACTTCCGGCATGACGAAGTAAAGCGGTTGGCCGAGCATGCAAGCTTCGGCTTCGATGCCGCCGACGCCCCAGCCTACGACGCCGAGACCGTTGATCATCGTCGTGTGGGAGTCGGTTCCGACGAGGGAATCCGGATACACTTCGGTTACGCCGTCTTTCGATTTCGTCGCGGCGACGGAAGCAAGGTACTCGAGGTTGACTTGGTGAACGATACCTGTCGCAGGAGGAACCGCGCGGAAGTTATCGAACGCCGTTTGCGCCCAGCGAAGGAAACGGTAACGTTCTTCGTTGCGCTCGAACTCGACGTCCATGTTGTATTGCAGCGCGTCGGCCGTGCCGAACGCGTCGACCATGACGGAGTGGTCGATAACGAGATCGACGGGAACAAGCGGGTTGATGCGCTTCGGATCTCCGCCGGCTTTTTTCACCGTCTCGCGCATGGCGGCCAAGTCGACGACGACCGGTACGCCGGTGAAGTCTTGGAGCACGATGCGAGCGGGAATGAGAGGGATTTCTTTGTCTTCGCGGCCTTGGGACCACTTCGCGAGTTGCTTGACGTGCTCTTCCGTAATGCCGCGGCCGTCGAATTGGCGAATCGCCGCTTCGAGAAGCACTTTAATGGAGAACGGAAGCTTGGATACCGGACCCGCGCCTTGTTCTTCCAGCGCTTTCAGGCTGTAGAAGCGGTACGTCTTGCCGGACGATTGCAGATCCTGCGCCACTTGATAAGGGAGTTTGGACAAAATGGTGACCTCCTAGGTTTCACACAGTGAAACACGATTTCAAAATACTTCATGTACTTAGTATACTCCGTCGGAAGGGGCTCGTAAAGACGTTTTCGCCCGATAACGACGACTTCGGCGCCATACGGGAAAGAAAACTTTGACGATGAATCCGGGAAAACGTTCATTGTAATAGCCTTCCGCAAGCGGAGGCCGTTTCATTCGCGTTTTCCCTCCCTTGGTCATGGAATTCGCGCGGCGAACATAGGATGAATTGGCGAGGTCTGCCTCAATCGCTAATCGAACGACGCAACGGGGAGGGGATGCTCGGTGCCGAGCGACAATGTGGAATGGAAGCAGGCGTTGTTCGATTACGTGAGCTTGATCAACGAAGCCGCCTTGCAGACGGATGCCCGCAAGCTTCGCGACATACCCGACAAGGCGCATCGCGAGCGGCTGACGGGGCGGATCAACCTGTCGTCGCACAGGGATTCGAAAATTGCGATCAAGCCTGTCCGGAGCGAGATGAGGGCGCGGATCGAGCGGTTCAAGACGGGCCGGACGGACGCCGTCGCGGACGTCTCCATTCATCTCGTGCGAACGTTGGAGCAGCGCAAGCAGCCATGGGTCGAGGAACGGATCGAGAGGGAGAAAATCCGGTTCGTGAGGCACGGCGGCCTATGGCGTCTCGACACGGTAAAGCCGATCGGCGCGGAGACGCCCGCGGACGCGATCGTCTACGAGGAAGACGACGTTCGGGACGCCTGGGACGGAGACAGAAAAGAACCGAATCCGCCGCCGGCTCCTTATATGAACCCGCAGGCGCTGTACGGCTTCAAGTCGAAAGTCTACTCCGGCACGTCGATTGCCCGCGACAATGGCATTTTCGGACCGCGGGGCGGGATTTATAACGATGAAGCATATTCCGGCAAGCCGAACGGACTAAGCGGTTACGGCAGCGGAAACGCGAACGGCAACGGCTACGGGTACGGCCAGGGCATTTCCCGCAGGGGTATTCCGTATTTCCGCGAAGAAGCGGTCGCCTATGCCGAACGATGGTGGAACGAACCGAATCCGTCCTACGAGAAATTCGAGGTGAATTGCACCAACTACGCGTCCCAATGCATCTTTGCAGGCGGAGCGCCTATGAATTATACTGGGAAAAGGCCATCGGGCTGGTGGTACAAAGGGTATTCCGGCAACGACGAAAATTGGAGCTTCAGCTGGGCGGTCGCGAACAGCCTGAAGCATTATCTCGGTAATCCTCGGGCTTACGGGCTTAGGGCGGCGCAAGTATCCGGTCCGGAGGCGCTCAGTCTCGGCGACGTTATCTGCTACGACTGGGACGGCAGCGGAAGGGTCGGACACAACGTGGTCGTGACCGCGTTTACCCCGGACGGCATGCCCCTCGTGAACGCGAATACGGTCAGCAGCCGCCATCGGTATTGGGATTACAAGGATTCGTATGCGTGGACGGACAACACCCGGTACTATTTTTACCATATTGCCGATGAGTTTTAGGGGCGAAGCCGGAGGTTATGGATGTTATGGGGATCAAAACACGCGTAGGGCTCGTGTACGGCGGCCGGTCCGGCGAGCATCAAGTGTCGCTGCAGACGGCGCTCGCGGTACTGAAGGCGTTCGATTACGACAAATACGAAATCATTCCTTTCTATATTACGCCCAAAGGGCAATGGAGATCGGGGCCGCTGCTCGCCGCTCCTCCGGCCGCGGTCGCTGAACTTCAGTTCTCGCCGTCGGCGGTGGCGGGTTCGGGTAACGGCGAAGCCGAAGAGGGCTCCGGAAATGCGCTGCTGCCCGTTCTGAAAGGCATGTCGGAGAGGGTGTTGGCGGAAGAAGGCGCGGCCGACGACGGGCGCGCCATCGACGTCATGCTCCCATTGTTGCATGGTACGTTCGGCGAAGACGGAACGATTCAAGGGTTGTTCGAGATGGCCGGCCTGCCTTACGTGGGCGCGGGCGTTCTCGCCTCCGCCGTCGGCATGGACAAGGTCGCGATGAAGACGATGTTCGCGCAGGCGGGTCTCCCGCAAGTCGGCTATCGGCACTTCGTGCGGTTCGCTTGGAACAAAGACCGCGAAGCTTGCTTGGACAACGTCGAGGAGCTCGGCTACCCTTGCTTCGTGAAGCCGGCCAATCTCGGCTCCAGCGTCGGCGTGTCCAAAGCGCGCAACCGGGCCGAGCTGACCGCGGCGGTCGAGGAAGCGCTACGCTACGACCGCAAAGTCATCGTGGAAGAGTTCTGCGACGCGCGCGAGATCGAAGTGAGCGTGCTCGGCAACGACGACCCGCGCGCTTCCGTGCCGGGGGAAATTTGCAGCTCGAACGAATTTTACGATTATAAAGCGAAGTACATCGACGGCAAGTCGGTCATGGTTATTCCGGCGGAAATCTCGCCGGAGGTTGCGTCGGCGGTGCGCGAGATGGCTGTGCGCGCGTTCCTGTCGATCGACGGCTCGGGGCTGTGCCGCGCGGACTTCTTCCTGCGCCGCAGCGACGGAGCGCTGTTCATCAACGAAGTGAACACACTGCCGGGGTTCACGCCTTTCAGCATGTACCCGCTAATGTGGAAAGAATCGGGCGTCTCGTACCGCGAGCTGCTAGATACGCTGATCGCTCTCGCCATCGAGCGCCACGCGGAACGTCAGTCGATCGACTACGGCGGGAACGAGTAAAAAGTTGCGAGTATTGCGCGTGCCGGATGGCCCATGGGGTCATCCGGTTTTGTTTTGTCTAGCGCAGTTCCATGATTCGTCGAAATAACGTCGCCTCGCGTCGCTAATCACGCGCAGTCCCGTGATTCGGCGATTTAAGGTCGCCCCGCGCCGCTAATCGCTCGGATTCCATCATTTCGTCGAAATACCATCGCCCCGCGTCGCAAATCGCTCGCATTCCCTCATTTCGCCGAAATACCATCGCCCCGCGTCGCTAATCACGCGCAGTCCCGTGATTCGGCGATTTAAGGTCGCCCCGCGTCGCTAATCGCTCGCATTCCCTCATTTCGCCGAAATACCATCGCCCCGCGTCGCTAATCCCTTGCATTCCCGCGATTCGGCGAAATACCATCGCCCCACTCCGCTAATCGCTCGCATTCCCGGAATTCGCTGAAACAACGTCGCCCCGCGCCGCTAATCGCTCGCATTCCCGCGATTCGGCGAAATACCATCGCCCCGCGTCGCTAATCGCTCGCATTCCCGGAATTCGCTGAAACAACGTCGCCCCGCGTCGCTAATCGCTCGTATTCCCGCGATTCGGCGAAATACCGTCGCCCCACGCCGCTAATCGCTCGCATTCCCTCGTTTCGCCGAAATACCATTGCCCCACGCCGCTAATCGCTCGCATTCCCTCATTTCACCGAAATACCATCGTCCCACGCCGCTAATCACGCGAAGTCCCTCATTTCGCCGAAATACCATCGCCCCACTTCGCTAGTACCGACGGTTCCCAGACGGGTTGGCAATGCGGTATCGATGAATGCGCTTCTCTCCGGAAGCAGATTGCAGGTGCCCCATCTCCACTAAACGATGTAGCAGTGGACGGACGAAAGTATTTTGTTTCCCCAACCGCTCGCAAGCCTCGGCTATCGTGAACGATCCGCCGCAAGATGCGGCCAGCCTCAGAATTTCGCGTTCGTAAATCGATAGCCCCGCCACCCCATCGTCGTGACCGTACCACTCGGTCAGCATGCGGCGAACGTGGTTCTGGCAGCCGAGCGGGTTTTCCTTTAGTTTGTCGAGAGAGAAGCGCAGCACGTGCCAGCCTGCGAGCGAGATTTCATTCTGTCGATCGAGTCCCCGGGAGAAACTCCGACGGTCGGCATCTCTAGCATGCGAGCCGAAATCGTCGGACTCGAGACACGTCGGCATCGGCAAACGCAACAACGCGAAGTCCATGAAATAGTGGCTGCTGTCCGGAGCAATGAATTCGTACTCGGGATGCAAATCCGCCAAACTGCCGACGACGGGCCACCATGCGTGCTCGAGCAAACATTTTTCCCCGAACCCGTGCCGCTCCCTGAGCCTGCGCAACCGTTCCCCGCGGCTCGCCGCGAGATGCCCCTCCAGCCATACGCGATACTCCTGTTCAAACGGACTCAATACCCGACGCCTCCTCCGAAAATAAAACAGCCGCCCCGAACCCGAAAGGGATCGAAGGCGGCGTGCTTCGCTCGCAATGATATTTCGAGTATACACCTTGTGGATAAAATTGTCTCCTTCTATGTCGGATTTGCGCCAAGGAGAAAAGATGTGGATGAAAGGGGGCGGCGTGGCAAACGAGACGGGCGGAAAAGCGGGGGACAGTGTGGACGAAATGGGGGTAGTGGGGATAGAACGCGGGATTACGGATGAAAAAAAACGATAGTCGGCAGTCGTCGATGCGGTTATGCACACGGAATCGGGAAACGCGAGAAGCGCAGTCGGTTATCCTCATGTGGACAACGAAAGCCGAAGCGACTTTTCCATAAGCGGTGTGCGGGGAGGGGAGCCTGAGAGGAAATCCTCAGTTCGAGCGAATGGCGACGGGCGGTGAGGTGCGGTGAATCAGTGCCATTGCGACTTGAAAGCAACCTTATCGCGATAATCCGCGACGTAACAAGCGCCCGAAAGCAACCCTACCGCGATGATACTCCGCTACGGGAACAAACGCCCCGCATGTAACCTTTTCCGAACGGGCGCCTGGAGGGTATAATAAAGGACGATACATACGGATACGGAGAGGTGATGAGGTCATGGGTTTTCAAACCGAGTTTAATTCCGTTTGCAAATTCAAGTCCGAGCAGGAATTGTACGAATTGCTCGAGTACGGCCGCGGCAAAATGGTCAAAAAACAGTTCCGGGTGTTCCCGACGGGACAGAAGGTCATCGCGTACGCGCCGGACAACCAAGCGATCGCGATCGTCAGAATCGTCGCTTCCATCGCGGAAATCAATTTTCAGGGAGAAGAAGTGACGCAGGTGGAGATGGAGCTCGTACGCCGGCTGACCGAAGAGGAAGCCAAAGTTCAGACGGCTCTCGCGCATGAGATGTTTTTCGGAGAGCAATCCTAGCCGGATACGGCAAAAGGCAATAAGCCGAGTACGCTGCATTCGGGAGCTGACTTCAATTGATCGTGCGTTTCGGTTACGTGGCCATGTCGGTCGAGCTGGAGAACGCGTCGCCTTCCAAAACGATGACGATGGCGAGCTTCTCCAAGCTTGCCGACAGGGAAGCGGGTTTGAGACGCCTCGAGCGGATAGCCGAGGAAAACCTCCGCAATACTCTGCGGTTACTGAAACACAATCGCTATATGGGCGTACAGGTGTACCGGATGACGTCCAAGCTGATCCCGCTCGCGACGCACGAAGATATGGCGGATTGGGATCCGCTTCCCATACTATCCGCTTCTTTCGCGGAAGTGGGCGAATTCGTTCGGGAGCACTGCATGCGGGTTTCTTTTCACCCGGATCATTTTACGGTGTTAAGCACGCCTCGCGAGGAAGTGCTCCGCAAGTCGGTTAACGATCTTAACCATCACGTCCGCATGCTCGAGGCGATGAAGCTCGACGAAAGGGCGACGAACAACATTCACGTCGGCGGAAGCTATGGGGACAAGATAAAGTCGGGTCGCAGGTTCATTGATCAGTTTCGCGGAATCGACCCTCGAATCACGTCGCGCATCACGCTTGAGAACGACGACAAGACGTTTACCGCCGCCGAAACGCTCGCGATCGCGGAAGAGGTCGGCGCGCCGATGGTGCTGGACATCCATCATCATGCGGTCAATCCGGGCAACGAGAACGCGAAGGAGCTTTGGCCGCGCATATTGAAAACATGGGACAGGCAGCCATGGAACGTCAAGCACGGCGGTGCCGAATCGCCTCTCTGGCTTCCTCCGAAGATACACGTCTCGAGTCCGAAAAGCCCGTCCGATCCGAGAGGGCATGCCGATCACATCAACGTCTCGGATCTGAAGCGGTTTCTGTTCGACGTCGCCGGTTCGACGAGGGCGATCGACGTCATGATCGAGGCGAAACGCAAAGACGAGGCTTTGCTGAAGTTGATGGACGATTTTCGGGCGCTGGAAGCAGCCGGAGAATCGGTGAAAGTCTTAGACGGAGGCAGCGTGGAGATTAGCGGTTGAAAACGCAACCATCGTTGTCAGGCTTGACCGAATTCATTTGTTGCAATCGCCGTGGAAATGGGTTACTTTGGTCAATGAAGGCTGCTATCCCGGGCATCTGAGGCTTCATTGAACACGTAACGGCATCCTTACATGTGACGAGGAGGCTTTTCACGAAATGAGCGGATTGCTGCAAGGGAAAAACATCGTGGTCATGGGCGTAGCCAACGAGCGAAGCATCGCCTGGGCCATCGCCAGATCGCTTGCGTCGCAAGGCGCGCGGCTGGTATTCACATACGAGAACGAACGGGTCGAAGAACGCGTCAAGAAGCTGACGGATACGATCGAAGGCTCCCGAACGGTACAATGCAACGTCACTTCGGACGAGGACGTCGAAGCGCTTGCCCACCGGCTGAAAGAGGAGTTCGGCGTCATCCACGGCCTGGCGCATTGCATCGCGTTCGCGAAAACGGAAGAGCTGGACGGCATGTACGTCGATACGTCGCGCGCCGGATTCGCGCTCGCGCACGACGTCAGCGTCTATTCGCTGACCGCCGTGGCGCAGCGGCTGCATCCGCTCATGACGGAAGGCGGCAGCATCGTGACGATGACTTATCTCGGGGCGGAGCGCGCGCTGCCCAACTATAACGTCATGGGCGTGGCGAAGGCGGCGCTGGAAGCGTCCGTCCGTTATCTCGCCAGCGATCTCGGCCCGAACAACATACGCGTCAACGCCATATCGGCCGGTCCGATCCGGACGCTCGCGGCGAAAGGGATATCCGGCTTCAACGCCATCCTGAAGCAGGTGGAAGAGAAGGCGCCGCTGCGCCGCACGACGGACGCTTCGGACGTCGGCGATACGGCCCTGTTCCTCATGAGCGATTGGGCGCGCGGCATCACGGGCGAAATTCTTCACGTGGACAACGGATACAGCACGGTCGGAATATAAGAAGGGAATCGGAAGCCGTTCGGCGACAAGCCGGTGGCTTCTTTTCCTGTCCGGGAGCGTTGCCTGTCCATGTTGAACAACGATTGTGACATTCGTCGCAACCGCTCTCGCGCCTTTTCGTATATGATAGGAGTTAGACGGACAACAATGAAGAGTATTCGATTTCATAGATCATAGATATGAGGGATGAACGATGGACGTTAACCAACCGGAAAGCCCGATCGGCGGCAAAAGCTTTACGGCGGTCGCCGTCAATTGCGCGGCCAAGGCCGGGGAATGGATCAAGAGCAAGTCCGGGAATTTTACTCAATTAGATACGAAATATTCGATGCACGATCTTGTTACGGAAGTGGATAAAGGCGCGGAGCGCATGATTCGCAATCTGATCGCCACGCATTTCCCGCACCATTCCTTCCTTGGGGAAGAAGGCGTGGAGCCCGGTCCCGAAGCATCGGCCAAAGCTTTGGAGGACGTGAGCGACGCAGAGTATTTGTGGATCGTCGATCCGGTGGACGGGACGACCAATTACGTTCACGGTTTCCCGTTCTACTCCGTGTCGATCGCGCTTGCCTATCGCGGGCAAGTGATCGTCGGCGTCGTCTACGACCCTTCGAGGGACGAATTGTTCGTCGCGGAACGAGGCAAGGGCGCTTACGTTCACGGCCGCAAAATGAACGTGTCCGACGAGGAGACGCTTAGCCGCAGCTTGCTGGCTACCGGATTTCCGGCGGATCAGCACGTAGCGCTCCCGGCTAACCTGAAAGGCATTCAGGCGCTGGCGCCGAAAGTCCGCAACCTGCGCGTGGCGGGATCCGCTGCGCTCCATCTCGCTTATGTGGCGGCGGGGCGTCTAAGCGGCTTCTGGGAATACAACCTGAGCTCTTGGGACATCGCGGCGGGTTCGTTGCTCATCGAAGAAGCGGGCGGCCGGATGTCGGACGTGCGCGGCGAGCCGTATCACCTCGGCGTTCGCAGTGTCGTCGCTTCGAACGGCCGCGTTCACGACGAGTTGGTCGCGGAATTGCAAGCTGCCGAACGCACATGAGATCGCGACATTTCGTCTATCCTAGCTGATAAGGAAGGGGGCGATGTCGTTGGATCGCAAGGAAGCGGAAGAATTGCTCGCGCGCAGCTTGTCGGGCGAGCAGCCGGACGCCTCTCGGGAAGACGCGAGCGAGGAAGCCGTGAAGCGGCTCCGGCCGCGTTGGGAAATTCGAGTGCAGGCGGAGCTTGACCCCGTCGTCGAAGAAACGAAGGCGTACCGCTCGATGGCTGAGGAAGTTGACGGGCGGTACGACGGCGTACCGGTGCCGGCGAAGAAGGACGAATAAACAGTTAGGGCAGCCCCGGACTTGAAATGCACCCCTTAAAGTAGACATTGGAAAACACCCTTGGTGTAAACCGATGAATATTTTAGGGGGTGCTTTTCGATGGCAAGCCACAAAGGAAACTAAAAAACTGACGCCTGGAGAGTACAGGCGCCAGTTTCAGCCTAGGTGTTTTTTGAGTGTCTACTGAATTGGGGTTTGATCATTACAGCGGCGAGCCCTTTTTTTTACGGTTGGCTGATTCCTGCCAGGCCCGCAACGGCTGCAGGCGAGAGCGCCCCGTCATACACCCGCATGTCATCCATCATTCCCTTGAAGGGGGTGTCCCACCAGTTGACGGCTAAGCCGAAGATAGCGCCTGCGGCCGAGAAGACGTCGGGAAAGTTCGTCCCCGCAAACTTAGCTGCGCCGTTCACGTAAACCCGGATCGAACCTTTCTCGACGGTGAAAGCCAAATGCGTCCATTCCCCGGCCGGAATGCTCATCCCCGTTGGCGCGTCATACCAGCTGCTGCCGGACCAGACCATCGTTTGGTTGCCAGCCGAACCTTGCGGCACAAGGCTGACCCAGTTATTGCCGTCTTTAGCGCCAAAGAAAGCCGGCGTATACGTCGTCAATTGGGCGGGGTTTACCCATATCGATACGGAGTAATTATTGCCCGAGATGAGCCCGTTAGGCAGACGAACGCCCGAATTGCCGTCGAATACAGCCGCTTGATCGGATACTCCGCTCGCAAAGGTGACCGTTCCGCCTGCACTATCGATATGGTTCCCGGTGATTGTACCTGCTCCGAAGAGACTGTTCGCATTTTTCAGGTTCCCGTCGAACGTATAGTGCGCAGCTGGCCCTTCGATTACGTCGATCGTGTAGCTTGCCGTTGCTCCTCCTCCATCCGCGGCTGTCGCGGTGATCGTCGTCGAACCGACGCCGGATCCTTTCACGCGGCCGGTCACCGGGTCAACGGAGGCGACTGCCGGGTCCGCCGAGCTCCAGTTTACATTCCGGTTGCCGGCAAACGAGGGAAGCATGCTGACGGAAGGGGTCAGCGTATTGCCCAAGGACAATCTCTTAACTTGGGACCCCAGCTGGATTTCGTTCACCCGGATCGACGGATCGAACACCTGGTTCCGGATCTCCTTTTCCGTCAATATGCCCTGATAAATCCGCAACTCATCCATCAAGCCTTTGAACGGCGTATCCCACCAGTTCACGCCCAGACTGAAGCTTGCATCGCTATTGGAGAAAATATCCGGGAAATCCGTGCCGGCGAACTTCAGTGCGCCGTTCACATAGAATTTGATGGCACCATCCTCTACGGTGAGGGCCAGGTGACTCCATTCCCCGGTGCGGATTGTCGTTCCCGCGGGGGCATCATACCATCTGGCGCTGCCGGACCAGACCATGGTGTTATTGCCGACCGGTCCTTGCGGCAAGATGCTGACCCAGTTATTCGGATCTTTGGCGCCGAAGAACGTTGTCGTATATGCCGTTAGCGTTTCCGGCTTTACCCACAGCGATATGGAGTAATTGTGGCTGGCGATCAGCTTGTTCGGCAATCGTATACCCGACGATCCGTTAAACACGGCTGCTTTGCCGGATCTGCCATCCGTATAAGTCAGGGTACCGCCCGTGTTATTGATTCGATTGCCGGTTACCGTACCGGAGCCGAATGTCCCTTGGGCATCGCCCAGGTTCTCTTCGAATGCGTAATGAGCAGTCAATTGAGCAGAAGGGACCGGCAGGACGGTAATGGTAAGGCTTTTCGTCGCCGATTCGACTCCTTTGCGAATCGTTGCCGTAAGAACGGCGGTCGCGCTGCTCGATCCGGCCTCCGGCCTCGTAATGGCGCCCGTATCCGTCACAACGCCGGGATCGGATGTCTGCCAAGCAATCTGCGTGTGTCTGGTACCTTCCGTCGGGAGCGTTAAATTGGCGACGACGTTCTCCGTATCGCCGAGATTAAGCCCTTCTACGACATCTTGGACGATTTCCCGATCGGTTTTATCGGCAAGCCGGCTTCCCCAGATCGGCACTCCTTCACTGGACATCGCGGTAAAGGTCATGACATAGCGTTCCGAAGCAGGATCCCATGCCCGCACGAATACACCTTGATAGGTGATTCCGTCAACGATAATTGCCGCTTGGTTCTGACCTTCCTTCTCCCAACTACCGGATGCGTCTCCGGAGATCGTATGGTCTTTATTGAAGCGGATAAATACCGAGTTTCGAATGGTCGCCGCATTGTCCTTCGGGTGTAGAATGAACTTGTATTCGCCGACCAAATCTTGCGTGTTCACTTTATCGAGCGTTTCCCCGGCATACCTATAGGGAGCGGCAACCGGCCATCCTTCTTTATTCATAAACAGTTGATGAACCCTAACCTCGTGGTACTCTCCTGTCTGCGGGAAACGGGTATGGAAAACCAGGAAGCGTTTGCCTGTTTGGTCATCATAGAGCACGGAATTATGTCCCGGGGACACATAGCCGACGCCAATGCCTGTTCCCGGATCCCCTGCTTTTCGTTCGAACAGGTAGTTGCCCATCATTTTGTTGCCGTAAGGCGCGTTATCCGTATTGAACGGCAAAACGGCATTCTGCCCTGACGCGTCCACATAAGGACCACTCGGGCTGGTCGACCTGAACGTTCTTATATTATAGCCGCCATCCGCGCCTAACCAAGCGTAGGTGACATACAGGTAATAATATCCGGTTTCCTTATCATAAACGACATACGGGCCTTCGCCCGATTTTCCGAAGCCTCCCGCAATCTTGGTCCCGAAGTATCGGTCCACTACCCTGCCGTCTTCGGTCTTTCCGTCTTGTCCCGGGTAAATGGCTTTACCGGTCGCTTTATCGATTTCAAGCAGGAAGATTCCGCCGGACCATGAGCCGTATACCATCCATAGCTTCCCGTCATGGTCATAGAACAAGTTCGCGTCAATGGCATTCGGGTACATGCTGTTTTTGTAGGATCCATTGTCGTTGAACCAATCGGCGTTAGGTCCTGACAACGTGCCGCCGTCAATGAGTGCTTGAATGTTCGTATTCGTCCATTTCTTATTGATCTTGCTGTTGGCGTCATAAGCCGCATCCCGCGTAAAGCCGGAGTATACAAGGGTATCCCCGTATCGATACGGACCTTCGATGTTTTTGGAAACGGCAAACCCGATCGCGGAGCGGATATACGTGGAAGAAGCGCTGTAATACATCAAGTAGGCGCCTGTAGAGCCGTCTTCGTTGACGTAGTCCTTATTCCAAAAAACATCGGGAGCCCATACCGCGTAACCGCCTTTGCTGTCAGAATCGTTCTCCCCGGCCCAAGCGAAAGAGCCTGCGAGATTCTTGGACAAGTCGCCAAATATTGCGTTGCCTGGCGTCGAGTATCCGTTGGTGAATCGAGTCCAGCTCATGAGATCGGTTGACCGGGCCGCCTCAATATGAGAACCGAAAACGTAATACGTGTCGCCGTCTTTCACGATGGAAGGATCGTGGACGGATACATTCTGAAATATCGGAGGGACTCCTTGGGGATCTTGGCCGGGCTTGTTACTGTTTTTATTCATGGTATACGCAACTTTGCCAAATGCGAAATTCGGAATCATTAACAAAAACGTTAACGTTACAAGAAACACTCGTGCCCACGAACCTTTGTTCATTTCTTCGTGCTCCTCTCAATATTTCGAATGGAAGCGCATCCAATTCCTAATGCGATGAGTACTTACCCACCTCCGATTCATTGGATCAATGTTTTGTCGATAAATTTAAATATTAACAGAGATGATAAGTAGTTAATGCATTTATCAACAAATTAATAATAATATGAATGTTTATAATTCTCAATACTTTGTCTTCAGGTTATCTACCCTGGCATGCTGGGGATTATAGGAAGAAAAATCGCGGTGTCCTTTTCGCGGATTTAGAGAAGACGGACGCCCGCGGAATAAGCAAAAGACGCAGCTCGAATGCTGCGTCTCTCGGAAAGAAAATGTATGCGCAATCGCATGCCGCTTATTTCGCCGGCAGCTGTCCGAACAGTCCGCCGTCCGCGAACAGCGCGGCCTGCAAGTCTTCCCAGCCGGTCAAGTCGTCGTCGACCGTCAGCAGCGTCGTCTCCGCGAACGTGCCGGCGAATTGTTCCGCCACGGATTCGAACCGCGGACGGAAGAAGTGCTTCGCGGCCAGCGTCTGCGCAGTCTCCGTGAACAGGAAGTCCGCGTACGCGTTGGCGACTTCGCGGGTGCCGTTCGCGTCAGAAACGGAGTCGACGACCGATACGATCGGCTCGACGGTTAACGTGACGTCCGGAACGACGACGTCGACTTTGCCTTTGGCCGCTCCGTTCGCGAGCGATAAGGCGCGGCTTTCGGTCGTGACCCATACGTCGCCTTTGTTTTCGTCGAGGAACGCTTTCTCCGCTTCGGCGTCGTTGCCCGCCAGCACGGCGACTTGGTTGTGGAAGCTCGTCACGAAAGCTTGGGCCGCGTCTTGGTCGTCCGGCTGCTTATCGAGCGAATAAGCCCAGGCAGCGGCATAATACCATCTCGCATCGGAATCGGTGTCGGGGTTCGAAGTAACGATTGCGACATCCGGCTTCAAGGCGTCCTCCCATGTCGCGATGCTCTTCGGATTGCCGGAGCGGACGACGAACGCGACCGCAGTCGAGAACGGAGAACTATTATATTCGTATCGTTGCTGCCAGCCTTCGCCGACCAGTCCCTTCGCCTGAATCGCGTCGATGTCGATGCCGACGCCTAGCGTGGCGACATCGGCCTTTAATTGACCGCCGACGATGGCCGATTCCTGAGCGAAGGAAATACCGGAGGCTTGCTCGATCGCGACGCTCTGTCCGGTACGGTCTTTCCAATCTTGAACGAAGGCTGCGTCGATTTCTTTGAACAAGGCGGCCGTGCCGTCGGATACCGCGCTGACGAGCGACAACGATTTGCTGTAATCGGATGGCGGAGTCGCCGACGCTGCTGCGCCGTTCTCCTTGTTTCCCCCGGAGCAGGCGGTGAGCGCCGTCGCCAAAGAGAGCGTGAGCAGTGCGGTTACGATAGCGCCTTTGCGCGTGCGGTTGCGCTGTTTCATGGAAAGTTCCCCATTTCTTTGGTTTGGTCTTGACTTAGAATTAATCCCGATAGAACTTATTGGATTTATTGAGGCGATTGTAGCAACCGGATCATCTTATTGTCAACGATAAATTCATAGTTGACAACTAGGAATAGTGTGAAATATGATGAGTGTATTCCAAATCGTGCCATCGAGCCGACCGGTAAACCGGAGGCCCCGACTTCGCGAACGAGGTGCTGAGTTTTCTTTTTTAGCGCTGCGTTCGATTGAAATCGGGGCCTCTTGCTTTTCAACATCTACCTAATGAAAAGGAGAGTTATCCGCATGAAAAAACCGATTCGCATTATCCTGCTGGCCGCACTCGCATTCGTCTTATCCGCTACGACGGTATTCGGCGCCGTAACGAAGAAAACCGAGAAGAAATCCGTAACGCTGCTTAACGTGTCCTACGACCCGACCCGAGAGTTGTACGCGGCTTACAACGTTGCGTTCGCGAAATATTGGGAGAAGAAAACCGGACAAAAAGTCACGATCAAGCAATCGCACGGCGGCTCCGGCGCGCAAGCCCGTTCCGTCATCGACGGCCTGGAAGCGGACGTCGTGACGCTGGCGCTAGAATACGACGTTACCGCGATCGAAAACAAAGGACTGATCGCCAAAGGCTGGCAGAAACGCCTCGCCAACAACAGCGCCCCTTACAAATCGACGATCGTGTTCCTCGTACGCAAAGGCAATCCGAAGAATATCAAAGACTGGGACGATCTGATCAAATCCGACGTCAAAGTCATCACGCCGAATCCGAAGACGTCCGGCGGCGCCCGTTGGAACTACCTCGCGGCGTGGGGCTACGCGCTTAAGAACAACAACAACAGCCAAGACAAAGCGAAGGAATTCGTGAAGAAGCTGTTCCAGAACGTTCCCGTTCTCGATACCGGCGCTCGCGGATCGACGAACACTTTCGTAGAGAAAGGCATCGGCGACGTGCTGATCGCATGGGAGAACGAAGCCTACTTGTCCAAGAAAGAGTACGGCGACAAATTCGAGATCGTCACGCCGTCGCTTAGCATTCTGGCGGAGCCGACCGTCGCCGTCGTCACGAAAAACGTCAACAAGCACAATACTCGCCAAGTAGCTACCGCTTATCTCGACTACCTCTATACGGAAGCCGGCCAACGCATCGCGGCGCAAAACTACTATCGACCGATCAATCTGAAAGTCGCGAAGGAGTTCGAGAAAAGCTTCCCTAAGCTGAACCTGATCACGATCAAAGACTTCGGCGGCTGGGATAAAGCGCAAAAAGAGCATTTCGCGGATAAAGGCACGTTCGACCAAATCTATTTGAAATAAGAATGTCCCGCCGCGCGTCCTGCGCGAAGGCGAATACCTTTATCGAGCGAGGAGATCATTCCAATGACCGTACATTCCGATTATTCCGTTCCATCCGTTCAACGCCCGGCGATCCGCAAAGCTTTGCTGATCGCGGCAGCCGCCTTGGCGGCGGTGCAAATCGCAAGCTTCGGCCCGGCATCGTCGGCATCCGCCGCGGCCTCGGGCATCGGCATTACCGTAGAAGGCGTCGTCCAGTCCGGCTGGACGTCGACGCTGATCCAAGGAACGGCCTACGTTCCGGCATCATCCTTCGCGACGGCGCTCGGCCTCTCGCTCGATTGGAACGAAGCGACGAAGACCGCGACTTTCGCGCAGGGCAACCGCAAGCTGACTTTAGTCGCGAACGCGAAGACGGCCGTCGTTAACGACGCGCGCACGGCGCTCTCCGGCGCCCCGGTCGTGAAAGACGGAGCGTTGTTGGTGCCGGCCCGATCCGTCGCCGCCGTATTCGGCGCCAGCGTGACCTGGTCTAGGGCGGCGCTCGCGCTCTCCCCGCGCCTTCATCCTTTTGCCCAGGGCGGCAAGCAAGGCTACGTCAATACGTTCGGCGAGACGGTCATCGCGGCGAACTACGATCAAGTGAACGAATTCAGCGAAGGCCTCGCGATCGTTAGCGTCGGCGGCAAGTTCGGCTATATCGACGCCTTCGGCAAAGAAGTCATCGCGCCGCAATACAAGCAAGCGTTCGATTTCTCGGAAGGTCTCGCTCTCGTGGAGCTGGACGGCAAGCAGTTCTACATCGACGCGACCGGTAAGACGGTCATCAGTCCGTCCTACGACGAGCTGTTCGACTTCTCCGGCGGCCTCGCGCTCGTTCGCAAAGGGGACTTGTTCGGCTATATCGACCGCTCGGGCAAGGAAGCAATCGCGCCGCAATTCGAGGACGCGTTCTATTTCTCCGACGGCGTAGCCGGCGTGCAGATCGAAGGGAAGTACGGCTATATCGACCGTTCCGGCAAAATCGTCATTCCGGCGATCTACCAGCACGTGTCGGACTTTAGCGGCGGCCTCGGACTCGTTCAAGCCGAAGGCGAGGAAGGCGAGGGTTCGTTCGGATTCGTGGATGCGACCGGCAAGCTCGTCATTCCGGCCGACTACGCGCAAGCGTTTTCGTTCAGCGAAGGGCTCGCGGCCGTGGAACTGGACGAAGGCTTCGGTTATGTGAACGCCAAAGGCGAGAAAGTCGTCTCGACGGCTTACGGGGACGTCGGAGACTTCCATGACGGCCTCGCGTCGTTCGAGCAAGACGGCAAATACGGCTTTATCAACCGAAAAGGCGACATCGCGATCAAGGCGCAGTTCGATTCGGTCGAAGCGTTCGACCGCGGCCTGGCGAAAGTGTTGATCGGCAACGCGCCTAGACTGATCGACGCCAAAGGCAGAATCGTCGCCATCGCGCCGGCGGAAGCCGATGCGGCTGCTCCTGCTCCGGCGGCGAAGTAAAAGCAATAGAAAAAAGGCTATTCCCCGATCGTCCCGGACGAAGACGGAGGAGTAGCCTTTTTTTTGCATGCGTATCGATTATAGCTTTCGGATTTGGCTAAGGAATACTTCGGACGTGAACAGCTTGCGCAACGCAAGGAATAGGACGATCGGAGGCAAGCAGACGATGCCGGCGTACAGCAGCAACGATTGATAGTCTTGCACCCCGCCGGATTCCGCCGATGAGCGGATCAAGACGAGTAGCCGAGCGACCGGCGAATAGAGATTCGGATCGTTCAAATACAACAACGAAGGAATATAGGTATTCCACAAGGCAACGAATTGAAGCAGCCCTAGCGCGAGCAGCGGCTTCCATACTTTCGGGATGTACATGGAGAAGAACAGTTGAAGCTCGCTTTGGCCCTCGTTGGAAGCTTGCTCTTTGAGAGCGCCGTATTTACTATTGAAAATGCTTTTAAGGACGAATGCGCTGACGATCGGGAAATAACCGAATATCATTTGAGAGAAGATCGTGTTGATCGCCCCGAGCTCCCGAACGAATATGTAATCCGCAATGCCCGATCCGCCCATGGTCATCGCGAGCAGGAGAAAAGCTATATATGCCGTGCGGCCGGGCAAGTCTCGCGCCGTGAGCGGGTAAGACAACGTCAAGACGACAAGCATGCCGCAGACGGACATGAAGATGTACATAGGCCAATAGACCGCGAAGCTTCGTACGCTGATCATATCGCCGATCGCGATCGTTCCCGATGACTCACCCGAAGAGAGAAAGGGGAAAACGAAGAGAACGTAAAGCGGAAGAAGGGCGACAAGCGCGAACAGACCGGTGACGACGATGTTGGGAAGCCCGGCGCCGCGGGGACGCGGAATGGCCGTAGCCGCTTCCTTCGTTATGGGCGTAACTGGAAACAAGTCTTTCAGGAAAAATCGCTTTGCGAGCGCATAAGCAAGCAATGTGAACGCCAGTTGAACTATGAATTGAAGCATGGAAACGGCGGCTTGGCCATTGATGTCTCCCATCATCATGCCGGTTCTGAATTGGTAAGTGTCGAGCGTGTCTCCGACGGAGTAGACGAGCGGATTGTACAGTTGGAACAACATCTCGAAGTCCGTCGATAACGCCGTCGACAGTTGCAGGATCAGGAAGGCCGCGATCGCCTTCGCGGCCGGAACGACGACCCGCCTAGCGTAGCTGGAAGACTCGTCGCCGGCTCCGATGGCGGCGAGCGCGATGACGATCGGAATGCCGCACGTTCTGACCGTTTCGGCGACGACGATGATTGGGCGAAACCAGAACGTATCCGCTAGCGGATACGAACGAATCGAGAATAGAGGCGAATGATCGATTGAAAGCAATGTCATGACGACGTAAGCGATGACGAGGGACGGAATAAAGTACGGAATCAACAATATCGTGGACAACGCGCCGCGCCATTTCGCAGATCGAATGCCGGCCAGAAGGATTGCGATTCCGAACGCGAGCAGCCCGCAGAACGCGGCGTAACCGAATTTGAGAATCAGCGTGTTGGCGAGCGCCGTCTTGAATTCCGGGGTTTCGAACAGCGTCCGGAAGTTGTCCCAGCCGGTCCATTGCCCGTTCAATATGCCGACCGAGAACGAGGATTTCGAAAAGGCCAGCTTCACATTCATGAGGAACGGGATGAACTTGAACGCGAGCAACAGCGCGATCGCGGGAAGCACGATCAACCCGTGAATGCCGTATTGCCGGAGACGGGAAGGCGATAATGGGGATGGCGCGGATTTTTCCATGGATTAGGCCTCGATTACGAGAAGATGCCCCGACGGACGTTGTCCGCGGAAGCTCGACATTATTCTACTGGAAATCCCTTTCCGAAGCCATGTCGCGGAACGAAAGCTCCGCGGCTTCGAGCGTCAAGTCGATGTCCGCGTCCGTATGGGCCGTCGTCAGGAACCATGCTTCGTATTTGGAAGGGGCCAGATAGATGCCGCGCTCGAGCATCAGGCGGAAGAACCGGCCGAACCGTTCGCTGTCGGAGCCTTGCGCTTCCTCGTAATTCGTAACCGGATGGTCGCAGAAGTGGGTCGAGAACGCGCCCAGTATCCGGTTGACCGTCAGCGGGATGCCGTTGCGGTCGGCCGAAGCTTTCAAGCCGTCCGCGAGGCGGATGGCCAGAGCTTCCATCCGGTCGTATACGCCGGGCTCGCGCAACACTTCCAAGCAGGCGATTCCCGCAAGCATGGACGCCGGGTTGCCCGCCATCGTGCCTGCTTGGTAAGCGGGGCCTAGAGGCGCGATCATCGCCATGATGTCGGAGCGTCCGCCGTACGCCCCGATCGGAAGTCCTCCTCCGATGATTTTGCCGAGGGCGGTCAGATCGGGACGGATCCCGTCGCGGTCGGGGAACAGCGATAATGTCTGCGTCGATCCGTAGTGGAAGCGGAAGGCGCTGATGACTTCGTCGTAGATGACGAGCGCGCCCGCGTCCCGGGCCAACTTGCAAAGGCCTTCCAGGAAGCCGGGCTTCGGCATGACCATGCCGAAATTGCCGACGATCGGCTCGACCATGACGGCGGCGACTTGATCGCCCCAGCGTTCGAGCGCCTGGCGCAAGCCTTCGAGCTCGTTAAACGGCACGGTGATTACTTCGCTGGCAATGCTCGGAGGAATTCCCGCGCTATCCGGAATGCCGAGCGTCGAAGGGCCGGAGCCCGCGGCGACGAGCACGAGATCGGCGTGTCCGTGGTAGCAGCCGGAGAACTTGATGATTTTGTTGCGGCCGGTGAACGCGCGCGCGGCGCGGATCGTCGTCATGACCGCCTCCGTGCCGGAATTGACAAAACGGACTTTGTCCATGGAAGGAATGGTTTCCTTCAGCAACGCGGCAAGCCGGATTTCGTGTTCCGTCGCCGTGCCGTACAACGTGCCGTTCTGCGCCGCGCGGACGATCGCCGCGGTTACTTTCGGATGGGCGTGTCCGGTAATGATCGGTCCGAACGCCGCGAGGTAGTCGAGATAGCGGTTGCCGTCGACGTCCCAGAAATAGGCGCCTTCCCCGCGTTCCATAAAGACGGGGGCGCCGCCGCCGACCGCCTTGAACGAACGAGAAGGGCTGTTCACTCCGCCGACGATATGTTGTTGCGCTTCTTCATATAAGCGGTTGGATCGTGTTCTGTTAAGAGTCGACATGTTTATTTCGTCCCTTCGGATGAGGTGGCCGCCGAAGAAGACGAAGGCGAAGCGGAAGCATCCGGAGCGGTGTCGTCCTTACCTAGCGTCTCTTGCACGTAGCCTCTAAGCGCGTCTTCGTTGCGAATGCCGAGCACGGAGGAGCCGCCGACGTTCCGGTCCTCGAGCAATTCCATCGGAGGAAGCTGCGCGGAGCCCGCCTGATGAGACTTGTAGCCGAGGCTGGCCAGCTTCAACATGTCCATCGCCGATATGTTCGATTCCATGTACGGCGTAACCTCGCTCAAGATGTCGGGCAGCTTGATCAAGTTCCAGCCGGTCTTCAGCTTGTTCGCGATCGCCTTCAGGAATTCGCGCTGGCGCTCCGTTCGCGTGAAATCCGACAGCTTGTCGTGGCGGAACCGCACGTACTGGAGCGCATGTTCTCCGTCGAGATGCTGCTGGCCTTTTTTCAAATTAATGTCGTACACGTGGCCGTCGGCCGCGTCGGAATACTTCATGTCCTTCTCGACGTAGAAGTCGACGCCGCCGATCGCGTCTACCAGCTTTATGAACCCTTGGAAATCGACGTATACATAATACTGAATGTTCAAGCCGGTCATGTCGCCGATCGTCTTCATCGCGAGCTCGGGCCCACCGAGCGTGATGGCCGCGTTGACCCTGTTCGACTTGTAGCCGGGAATGTCCGCGTACGTGTCGCGAAGGATTGAGAACAAGTGGATCTTCTTGCTGGACGGGTCGAACGAAGCGATCAGCATCGAGTCGGAACGGGCGACTTCGCCTTTGCGCAGTCCACGCTCGTCTCCGCCCATGAGCAGCACGTTAACGCGCTCCGAGCCTTCCCATTCGGGCGGCTTGTACTCGGGTTTCTCTTCGAACTGGGAGAAGCGGGAATCTTCCTTGGACTTCTGGATGTTGTCCATTTGATTGTATGTCGCATATGCTTTCCACGCGACGAAGCCGATCACGATGACGATCGCCGCGAGCATGGTGTAGAGCGTGATTTTCCACTTTCTGCGCATTGAATAGATGTCCTCTCCGGTTGCGATATGATAAAATTATAAAGTTTCGGCAAAGGGATAAGCAAGTTAAGGAAATTTAATCCTGTTAATCGCCATCGCGCTTTAAGCGCGCATGAGGAGGCAATGCATGTTAGCGATCGACGTGAATGAGCTGCGAAAGCAATTCCGCGTGCAGAAAAACCGCGAAGGTCTCAAGGGGGCGCTCAAGGATCTGTTCCGGCGCGAGCATACCGAAGTGACCGCGGTCAAAGATATCAGCTTTCAAATCCCGCAAGGAGAGATTTGCGGCTACATCGGGGAGAACGGGGCAGGCAAATCGACGACGATCAAGATGCTCACGGGCATTCTCGTGCCGACGTCCGGCAAGCTTCTCGTGAACGGATTCGTTCCCTATAAAGATCGGGAGAAATTCGTGCAGGGCATCGGGGTCGTGTTCGGCCAGCGCAGCCAGCTCTGGTGGGACATCGGCGTCATCGAATCGTTCCGGCTTCTTCGCAAGGTGTACCGGGTCGGGGAAACGGATTTCAAGAATAGGCTGGACGAACTTGTGGAAACCCTTCAGCTTCAAGAGCTGCTCAACCGTCCGGTGCGCAAGCTCAGCCTCGGCCAACGGATGAGATGCGAGCTCGTGGCGGCGCTGCTGCACAATCCGTCGATTCTGTTTCTGGACGAGCCGACGATCGGACTCGATATCGTCGTGAAGACCGAAATCCGCGAGTTCCTGAAGCGGCTCAACCGCGAGCAAGGAACGACGATCCTGCTGACGACGCATGATCTGCAGGACATCGAAGCGCTCTGTTCGCGCGTCATCATGCTGGACGACGGCCGCATCATCTACGATGGCGGGCTCGAAGAGCTGAAGGCGCGCTGGGGCAAGGGACGCGAGATCCAGTTCCAATTCAACGATCCGGTCGCGTTGCCGGACGTGTCCGCTTTGACCTCGGGGCTCGACGTCCGTTGGACGCTAGAGAACGAATTGACGGCCAAAGTCTGGTTTCCGCGCGAGATGAACGTGTCCGACGTGTTGACCCGGGTCGTCGGGCATCGGGAAATTAGCGACATTAAGATTTTCGAGACGAACACCGACGAGATCGTGCGGGAGATTTATCAGTCCGGCAGCGCGGACGCGCCGAAGGATCTGTCCGCGTTGACCGACGCGGTTCCCGCGGCGATCGAACCGGCGGCGGAGGCGGGGAGCGAGTCCGAGTCCGAGGCTGCAGCGGGAGCAGGATCCGGGTCCGGCAAGGAACCGGTCAAATCGGGGGCCGGAGAAGCATGATAGGCGCATACTTGGACTTCGTCCGCATTCGGTTTCTCATGATGTTGGCCTATCGGGTCAATTATTACAGCGGCATCATTATTTACGCCATTAACATCGGGGCGTATTACTTCCTATGGAAGGCGATCTACGGAGACGCCGAATCTCTGCAGGGCTTCACGGTCATCCAAATGTCCACCTACGTCGCCGTGTCCTGGATGGCTCGCGCTTTTTACTTCAATAACTTGGATCGCGAAATCTCGAACGAAATCGTAGACGGCAGCGTATCGATTCAGATCATCCGTCCGTATTCGTATTTGCTCGTCAAGATGATGCAGGGCTTCGGGGAAGGCCTGTTCCGCCTGGGGCTGTTCATGGTGCCGGGGATGATCATCGTATCGTTCATTTTCCCGCTCGAGCTGCCGACCGACCCGAAGCTGTGGATCGTGTTCTTCGTCATGATCTGGTTCAGCTTCCTGATCAACTCGCAGATCAACATTCTGACGGGGCTCGGCGCGTTTTTCTTCGAGAACAACCAAGGCATCATGTCGATGAAAAGGGTGCTCGTCGACCTGTTGTCCGGCGTCGTCGTGCCGATCGCGTTCTTCCCGGGCTGGGCGATCTCGGTCATGGATTGGCTGCCGTTCCAAGCGATTACGTATTTGCCGGGCTCCGTGTTCACGGGGCGGATCGCGGGAGACGACATCTGGAACGCGCTTCTCGTGCAAGTCGTCTGGACGGCCGTTCTGCTCGTGCCGATCATGCTCGTCTGGCGGTCGGCGCGTCGCCGGCTGTTCGTGCAGGGAGGTTAAGCGGATGATGAACCGATTCTCGTTCATGCTCGGGTTGTATAAGGATTATTTCGCCAATTATATGAAAACAAAGCTGTCGTACCGCGCCGATTTCTGGATCGAGGTGCTGTCCGACCTGATGTTCAACGGGCTTAACCTCGTGTTCATCTTCATCGTGTTCATGCATACGCCTACGCTCGGCACGTGGAGCGAGTCGGAGGTCGTATTCGTGTACGGTTACTTTATGATCGCGTTCGGCTTATTCTCGACGTTCTTCAGCGCGTGGAACTTCAGCGAGCGCTATATCGTGAAAGGGGAGATGGACCGCGTCCTGACCCGGCCGGCGCATTCGCTGTCCCAAGTCATGCTCGAGAACATGGATCCGCCTTCGATCGTGGGCGCGCTCGTCGGCTTCGTCATCATGATCGTATCGTGGACGACGCTTGGCTTGCCGTTCCATTGGTACGACCCGTTCGTGTTGATCATCATGGTGCTCGGCTCCTTGTTCATCTATTTGGGCATCTACACGGCGCTGTCGGCCATTTCCTTCTACTCGGACGCGCCGACCGGCATCGGGCCGCTCATCTTCAACATTCAGAACTACGGCCGCTATCCGGTCGAAATCTATAACCGTACGATCCGCTTCCTGTTGACGTGGGTGCTGCCGTTCGCGTTCGTCGGCGTCTACCCGGCGTCGTTCTTCCTGGGGCGGCTCGACGAATGGTGGATGGCGTGGCTGACCCCGGTCGTCGGCGTCGTCGTGCTGTCGCTCGGCCTCTGGTTCTGGAACTACGGCGTCCGCCGTTACCGCGGCGCGGGGAGTTAGGGCCGGGGGAAAGGGAGAAGGTTGAAGCTTGATTGTGGCCTGGGACCTTCTCCCCGTTTGATTCGATACCCTGGAAGACTCGCGCATTTACACATTTCATCGTCGTCCGCTTTAACAACTAGCAAAGTCGCCAACCGCCAACCGCCAACCGCCGACCGCCGACCGCAGTTTGCACACTGCTGACCGCAGATTGCAAGATTGCGCGTTGCCGACCGCAAATTACGCGCTGTCGACCGACTCCTTGCTCACCGCCGACCATTCAGCTGCAGTAACTTGGCCAGTTGATTCTTGAGATAAGGTGATGCCATCACTCTATTTCAGGCAAATGGGCCACTTAGGCGAAAATAAAGCGATGCGATAACGTTATTGTGTTGCGAATCCGCACTTTGGGGTGTAATTGGTGATGATAGAGTGATGGCGTAACGTTATTCAGACGGATTAGGGCTTATATATGAAAATAGAGTGATGCCGTAACGTTAAGCTAAATCCATTTCGGTGCCTTTGGACCAAGCGAATAGGAGCGGATGCGTTGCGCACCCGAGTGGGCGCTTAACAAACCGGCGGACACCATACCATGCATGAGGGCTCTCGCGTGTTGCCCGCGAATGCCAAGTTGAGCGCAAACTTCTTGAGGAGTAAAGGGCCTTTGAAGTCGAAGAGCAAGCCGTAACACTTCCCTTTGCTTTAACGTGAGAGAAGGGATACCCTCTTGAGCGGCCGTCCCGCCGTACAGCTTGCCGAGAACTTGAAGCACGAGTTGCTGGCATTGGAGCGGGCGCTCGCGTATGGCATCGAGGGACAGTCGGTACACTTGCCAACCGGCGAACGTTAAGTAGTTCTGACGGTCGAGTCCGTAATCGAAGTTGCGGCGAGTGACGTTCTTGGCGTGCGGGCTGAAGTCGTCGACCTCCCAATCGAGGAGATAGGGAGGTCGGATGTAGGCGAAGTCGAGGTAATAGGCGCTGTTGCGGGCATGAGGCACTTCGAATTCGGCGTGCAGATGGTCGAACGTGCCGACCGCCGGCAGCCATACGGTTCGGGCGAACAGCTCCTCGGCATAGGCATGGTCTTCGTTCAGCTTGCGGAGCGCTTCTCCGCTGCGTTCGGCCCTTTGTTGGTCCAGCCAGCTTGTGTGAATATCGTCGAACTGCATGATCATCTCTCCTCGTATGTAGCGAAGCGAATGCAAAAAAGCCGCGTTCCCCTCGGGGATACGCGGCGTGCTTCGCTCGCTCCGTTGCTATTGTTGATTTATCCTTAACATAAGCCAAACCAAGCCCATTGTCAAAAAGAAGGAGCACAACCGTATGGCGCCATCCGAGCAAACCAAGGAATCCCAGAAACTCATGCCATCCAATACATCCAAACCACCCAAGCCATCCAAGCAAAACAAGCCATCCAATACATCAAATATATCCAAACCACCTAAGCCATCCAAGCCATCCAAGCAAACCAAGCAAACCAAGACATCCGATCCATCCCATCACCCCGAGCATCCCGACAACTCTCCGCAACCTGCGATTCATCCCCCGCTCGAAGTAGGCAAGCCCGTCCCCGACTTCGAACTTCCCGCGACGAACGGCAACGGAGGTGTGGTCCGGCTCGGCGATTATCGCGGACGCAAAGTCGTCCTCTACTTCTATCCGAAGGATTCGACTCCCGCGTGCACGCAGGAATCTTGCGATTTCCGCGACGCGAGCGTCGCGTTCGGCTCCGAGAACGCGGCGATCCTCGGCATCAGCGCGAACGATCTGAAGTCCCACGACAAATTCGCGAAGAAGTACGAGCTGCCGTTTCCGTTGCTCGCCGACACCGAACACCGGGTATGCGAACTATACGGAGTCTGGCAGGAGAAGCAGCTGTACGGCAGGAAGTATATGGGCATCGTCCGCTCGACTTTCCTGATCGACGAGAACGGCTTGCTCGCCAAGGAATGGCGCAACCTGAAAGTCAAAGGCCACGTGGAAGAAGTGAGGCAAGCGCTGGCGGGCAATGCCTAACCGATCGAGATGCGATTACTCGCCGTTTGCAGCAGTCGGACCGCAAGCTGAACCTGACGGAAGCCGCCTCGCCGCCTCCGCCTTGCCTTGACGCTGTCGAAGCCGCAAAGCTATAATAGCTTAAATTGAAAGTTACCCGCGGAACAGATACGTCGCAACAAACGGCGATGCCCGTTTACGCTCAGGAGGCTCGGTTTACAAGTGACTACGAATCAGCATGAAATGATCGTCGTTCTCGATTTCGGCGGCCAGTATAACCAATTGATCGCTCGCCGTATTCGCGATTTGGGCGTGTATAGCGAATTGTTGCCGTTTAACGTCTCGATCGACAGAATCCGCGCGCTGCAGCCGAAAGGGATCGTATTTTCCGGCGGACCGGCAAGCGTGTACGCGGAAGGAGCGCCTCAAGTCGATCCGGCGATCTACGACCTGGGCATTCCGATCTTCGGCATCTGCTACGGCATGCAATTGATCACGCACCAGCTCGGCGGCAAAGTCGAGCCGGCGCATAAGCGCGAATACGGCAAATCGGACATCGATTTCATCGAAGTCGCCCATCTCGCGATGAAGCTCGACCGTCGTCAGACGGTATGGATGAGCCACGGCGACCACGTCACCGAGCTGCCGGCGGGCTTCCGCGTCGACGCCAGCACGGAGCACGCTCCGGTCGCGGCGATGAGCGACGCGTCCCGTCATTTCTACGCCGTCCAGTTCCATCCGGAAGTGCGCCACTCCGTGCACGGCAACGAAATGATCGGCAACTTCCTTTTCGAGGTGTGCGGCTGCCGCGGCGATTGGTCGATGGGCTCGTTCATCGACGACATGGTGGCGGACATCCGCAAGGAAGTCGGCGACAAAAAAGTACTGTGCGCCCTGTCCGGCGGCGTGGACTCTTCCGTCGTCGCCATCTTGATCCATAAAGCGATCGGCGATCAACTGACATGCATGTTCATCGACCACGGCTTGCTTCGCAAAGGCGAGGCGGAGAGCGTCATGGAGACTTTCGTCGGCAAGTTCGGCATGAACGTCGTGAAGATCGATGCCAGCGAAAGGTTCCTCGGCAACCTGAAGGGCGTGGACGATCCGGAGAAAAAACGCAAAATCATCGGCACCGACTTCATCCGCGTATTCGAAGAAGAGTCCGCGAAGTTCGACGACTTCACTTTCCTCGCGCAAGGCACGCTGTATACCGATATCGTCGAAAGCGGCACGGCGACGGCGCAAACGATCAAGTCGCACCATAACGTCGGCGGTCTGCCGGAAGACATGAAGTTCAAGCTGATCGAGCCGCTGAAGACGCTGTTCAAGGACGAAGTGCGCAAAGTCGGCGCCGAATGCGGCTTGCCGGAAGCGATCGTCATGCGCCAACCTTTCCCGGGTCCGGGTCTCGCGATCCGCGTGCTCGGCGAAGTGACGGAGGAGAAGCTCGAGATCGTTCGCGAATCCGACGCGATTCTGCGCGACGAGATTGCCAAAGCGGGCTTGGACCGCGAAATCTGGCAATACTTCACGGCATTGCCGGGCATGAAGAGCGTCGGCGTCATGGGCGACGGCCGCACGTACTCGTATGCCGTCGGCATTCGCGCCGTTACGTCGATCGACGGCATGACCGCCGACTGGGCGAGAATCCCGTTCGACGTGCTCGAGAAAATTTCGAACCGGATCGTCAACGAAGTGAAGAACGTCAACCGCATCGTATACGATATCACGTCGAAGCCGCCTGCCACGATCGAGTGGGAGTAAGCGAATAGCGTTACGATCGAATAATCAAGCCTGCCGGGTTCGCATTCGCGCCCGTCGGGCTTTTTTTGCGCGAGGAGATCGCAGACGCAATGGAAATATTTACTCAACCAAACATATGTCTTGATTTCGCTTTCAATGGAAATGAAACGCTGTCATTGCTGAGAATTGTGCAAATTCCGAACGATGACCCCCGAACACTCACACGAACATTCGTAAATAATCGTTGACAGACTAGGTACTAGAACCTAGAATATGGTTTGGATATAACAACTGAATACTTTTCGTATAATCCCGGGAATCGGCCCGGGAGTCTCTACGAGGTCACCGCAAATGATCTGTCTACGGAAAGGGAAGTCGTCAAGCGAAGGAGAAGCGCGCTCTCCCTATGCATGAGATTTCCCGGTTGTGCGGAACCTAGAAGAGTCCATCTTCTAGGTTTTTTGTATGCTTCGCCTTAGTTTTCCACATTCATCTAACATTGAAGGGAGAGTTTATTGGAACATGGAACGTTTCTTTAAGCTTAAAGAACTGGGAACGAACGTACGCACAGAGATCATGGCCGGTTTGACTACGTTTATGACGATGGCGTACATATTGGCGGTTAACCCGAACACGCTGAGCGCATTCGGATCGGGAGCGACGGGCGGAGAATGGTACCCGATCTTCCTGGCAACCGCTTTGGCAGCGGGTATTTTCACGATCGCGATGGGGTTGTTCGTTAACTTCCCGGTCGCCCTCGCGCCGGGCATGGGACTTAACGCGTACTTCGCTTCCGTCATTTTAAGCTCCACGGCTACGGATAAGCCGATTACGTTCGAAATCGCTTTGACGGCCGTCTTTATTTCCGGTTTAATCTTTATTCTTCTAACGGTAACGAAAATCAGGCAAATGCTGCTCGTCGCAGTGCCGGATAGCTTGAAGCACGCGATTACGGTCGGTATCGGTCTCTTCATCGCGATTATCGGCTTGAAGAACAGCGGCTTGCTGACTGTCGGCGTCGAAGCCGGCAGCGACATCGCCAAAGGCAAGTTCACGGACGTCATGTTCTTCGAAACGGTATTCCATATGGGCTCCTTGGAAAACCATAACGTTCAGCTCGTTCTGATCGGCTTGGTCATCATCTCCGTTCTAATGGTGTTGCGCGTGAAAGGCGCCATTCTGTTCGGGATTCTCGGCACGACGCTGATCGGGATCATCATGGGCTCGAGCTACGTTCCAACGACGATCAATACGGACATCACCCCCTGGGTTCCGAACTTGAGCGAAGTCGCGTTCGCGAACTTCGATTGGGACGGCGTATTCGAAACCGGTCTGATCTCCGTCGTTGTGACGTTCACGTTCGTCGAATTGTTCGACACGTTCGGTACGCTTGTCGGCACGGCTAACCGCGCCGGCTTAATGAAGGATCCGGTCGAAGGCAACAAACGCGTCGGCAAAGCGATGCTCGTCGATGCCGTAGCGGTCAGCGGCGGCGCGTTGCTCGGAACGAGCACGACGACGGCATACGTCGAGAGCGCGGCCGGCGTCGCGGAAGGCGGACGCACGGGTCTTACGGCCGTGTCGACGGGTATTTTCTTCCTGGCGTCTTTGTTCCTCGCTCCGATCGTAAACCTGATTCCGGGTTCCGCGACGGCGGCTGCTCTGATCATCGTCGGCTTGCTGATGGTGCAATCGATCAAACATATTAACTTCGACGACTACACGATCGCCATTCCGGCGTACTTAACGATTATCCTGATGCCATTCACTTACAACATCGCCAACGGCATTTCGTTCGGCATCGTCACTTACGTCGTGCTCGCAGGTCTGGCAAGCGCCTTCGGCAAAAGCCAACACAAAGTGCACTGGCTCATGTGGATTCTGGCCATTTTGGTCGTTGCCCGTTACGCGTTCATCGGTTCGCAAGGCTAATCGGCCGAACGCGATTCATCAAGTGTTCCCAAGCTCGTTTCGCTTCCCACGGAGGAAGCGGGGCGGGCTTTTATTTTGCCACTTTCCAGCGGACAGGGAATGCGGCGTTTCGTCGCAATCGGCTACAAGGCTTTTGTGTCTAAATCCGAACAATATGTTTTCTGTGTCATATAAGCGTTCGTCTTTGTTTGACAGTTTTCGGGGTCTGAGGTACACTAAGAAGCGTTCGACAAAGCAATTTAACGCGATCGTATTTCATGAATTTCATACGCGTATAAGTCGGGAATCGGCCCGAACGTCTCTACCCGGAAACCCTAATTTCCGGACTACGCGGCAATCGCCAACGACGCCAATATCGAAGCGCGGACCTTGATCGGTTCGGGCTTCGTCTTGTCGGCGCCGGGCGTTGCTTATCGGTAGCGGAGAACAAGAAGGTCGATTGGGGAATACTAACCGTATTCCCATCGATCTTTTTTTATTTTTTAACGGGAAAACAAGATTGCAATAGGGGAAGGGTGGAAACATGTCGGTAAGCGTCGGCGTCATCATGGGAAGCACGTCGGATTGGGAAACGATGAAGAAAACGTGCGAGGTGTTGGAGGAGCTCGGCATTCCGTACGAGAAGAAAGTCGTCTCCGCGCATCGAACGCCGGACCTCATGTTCGAATACGCCGAATCCGCCGTATCCCGGGGGTTGAAGGTTATTATCGCAGGCGCGGGCGGAGCGGCCCATCTGCCCGGCATGGTTGCTTCGAAAACCGTATTGCCCGTCATCGGAGTACCCGTTCAATCGAAAGCGTTGAACGGGTTGGACTCGTTGCTGTCGATCGTGCAAATGCCGGGCGGCATTCCCGTCGCCACGGTGGCGATCGGCGCGGCGGGCGCGACGAACGCGGGCTTGCTCGCGGCGCAAATCATAGGCGCCTTTGATTCCGAGGTGCAAGGTCGGATGGCGGAGCGTCGCGCGCGCATTACGCGCGAGGTGCTCGACAACGCGGAGCTGCCGTCATGAGCGGCGGGGATAACGGATTGCCGAAGCTGGTCAGCCTGTTCGACGGCGAAGGCGTCGTCTGCGACGAGTTCGGATGCGCGATTCCCGGGACGGAAGAGGCGAAGGTCGGGGCCGCGCCGAAGCGGATTCTACCCGGCTCGACGATCGGCGTTCTCGGCGGCGGACAGCTCGGACGGATGCTGGCGCACGCGGGCAACCGCCTCGGCTATCGGTTCGTGACGCTCGACCCGACGCCGGATTCGCCTTGCGGGCAGACCGCCGCGCAGATCGTCGCCGGTTACGGCGATGCCGAAGCGGCTCGGGAGCTGGCGAAGCGTTCGGACGTCATTACTTACGAATTCGAGAACGTGGACGCGGACGTGGCGGCGATGTTGGAGGCGGAATCCTACGTGCCCCAAGGCAGCGCTCTGCTCTACACGACGCAGCATCGGCTCCGCGAGAAGCGCGCCGTGGAAGCCGCGGGAGCGCGGGTCGCGCCTTACGCGGAAATTACGAGCTTGGCTTCGCTGCGCGACGCCGCTTCCTCGCTCGGACTGCCCGCCGTCTTGAAGACCGCGACCGGCGGATACGACGGCAAAGGCCAATGGGTACTGCGGGCCGTAGCGGAATTGGAGCAAGCGTGGGAAGAAGCGAGCCGCGCCGGTACGGAGCTCGTGCTGGAGAAATTCATCGCGTTCGACAAGGAGATTTCCGTCATCGCGGCGCGCAGCCCATCGGGCGAAGTGCGGACGTTCCCGCCGGCCGAGAACATCCACGTTCATAATATATTGCACTTATCGATCGTGCCCGCCCGGGTCGGCGACGCCGTCAGGGCGGAAGCGGAGAAGCTCGCGGTGTCGATCGCGGAGACGCTCGGCGCCGTCGGTTTGATCGCCGTCGAGATGTTCGTGACGGCGGACGGCGGCCTGTACGTGAACGAGCTGGCGCCGAGGCCGCACAATTCCGGGCATTACACGATGGAAGCTTGCCGGACGTCGCAATTCGAGCAGCACGTGCGCGCGATCTGCGACTTGCCGCTCGGCGATCCGTCGCTAATGACGCCGGTCGTCATGGCGAACATCCTCGGCGAGCACGTGGAACCGTTACTCGCTTGGATGGGGACGCGCGATCCGGTCGCCGAGAAACTCGGCGTCGAAGTCAAGGTGCACTTATACGGCAAAACCGAAGCGAAGCATAAAAGAAAAATGGGCCATCTGAACGTGCTCGCCCCGAAGTTGGACGCGGCATTGGATTGGATCGCTCAATCGAACATATGGAGGGTCTAAACAACCATGTTAGAACGCTATAGCCGCCCCGAGATGCGGGCGATCTGGACCGAACAAAACAAATTCCAAGCTTGGCTGGAAGTGGAGCTGTGCGCTTGCGAGGCTTGGGCCGAGCTCGGACATATTCCGCACGAAGACACGGTGGCGCTTCGCAAGAACGCGAAGTTCGACATCGATCGCATCAACGAGATCGAGCTGGAGACGCGCCACGATGTCATCGCCTTTACCCGGGCCGTATCCGAGAGCCTCGGCGCGGAACGCAAATGGGTGCACTACGGCCTGACGTCCACGGACGTCGTCGACACGGCGATGGGCTACTTGCTGCTCCAAGCGAACGAGATTCTGCGCAAGGATATCGTCGGGTTCATCGAAATCCTGCGCGGCCAAGCGATCAAATACAAAGACACGCCGATGATGGGACGCACGCACGGCGTTCACGCGGAGCCGACGACTTTCGGATTGAAGCTGGCGCTATGGCACGAGGAAATGAAGCGGAACTTGGAACGGTTCGACCGGGCGGCGGACGGCGTCCAATTCGGCAAAATGTCCGGCGCGGTCGGCACTTACGCCAACATCGATCCGGCCGTCGAGCAATTCGTCTGCGACAAGCTCGGCATTAAAGCGGCGCCGATCTCGACGCAGACGCTGCAACGCGACCGCCACGCGGAGTATATGGCGACGTTGGCGCTGATCGCGACGTCTATCGACAAGTTCGCGACGGAAATTCGCGGCTTGCAGAAGAGCGAGTTCCGCGAGGTCGAGGAGCCGTTCGGCAAAGGCCAGAAGGGTTCGTCCGCGATGCCGCACAAGCGCAACCCGATCGGCTGCGAGAACATGAGCGGCTTGTCCCGCGTCATTCGCGGCCACATGCTGACCGCCTACGAGAACGTGCCGCTGTGGCACGAGCGCGATATTTCGCACTCGTCGGCGGAACGGATCATCCTGCCGGACGCGACGATGCTACTGAACTACATGCTGAACCGCTTCGGCAACATCGTGAAGAACTTGACGGTGTTCCCGGAGAACATGAAGCGCAACATGGGCCGCACGTACAACGTGCCGTTCTCCGGCCGCGTCCTGACGAAGCTGATCGACAAAGGCTTCAGCCGCGAGCAAGCGTACGACACCGTTCAACCGCGCGCGATGCAAGCCTGGGAAGAGCAACGCGACTTCCGAGACATCGTCCGTTCGACGGAAGAGATCACGAACGTCCTGTCCGCCGAAGAAATCGAAGATTGCTTTAATCCGACGTGGCACCTCAAGCACGTGGATACGATTTTCGACCGGTTGGGCTTGAAATAAAAGAGCGAAATCGGGAAGAGGCACGGAAACCGCGAGGAGGCACATATGACTACGCAAGCATTGGCTACGGCCGTCGGGCTCGTTAACGCCCCCCTGATCCACAAGGGCAAAGTCCGGGAGCTCTACGATCTCGGCGAACATCTACTGATCGTGGTTACGGACCGCATCTCCGCGTTCGACTACGTGCTCGATCCGCCCGTTCCGGGCAAAGGCAGCGTGCTGAACGGCTTGAGCGCTTATTGGTTCGAGCAAACGGCGGGCATTCAGCCGAATCACGTCGTGCATACGGACGTCGCTTTGCTCGGCGATCTCGTGAGCGAGCCGGACAAGCTGGCGGGCCGCATCATGGTCAGTCGCAAGGCGAAACGGATCGACATCGAGTGCGTCGTGCGCGGCTACATCACGGGCGGCGGATGGCGGCAGTACCAGTCGAACGGCGAAGTCAACGGCATTCGGTTGCCGGAAGGGCTGCGCAAAAATTCGAAGCTCGAGCAACCGATCTTCACGCCGGCGGGCAAGAACGACGTCGGACACGACGAGGACATCCCGTTCGAAGAGATGGAGCGCCGGGTCGGCGCCGGGCTGGCGGCCGCGCTTCGGGACCGCAGCCTCGCGCTTTACGCGTTCGGCCGCGAATATTGCGCCGGACGGGGCATCATCCTCGCGGATTGCAAGTTCGAATTCGGCTTGATCGGCGACGACATCATCCTCATCGACGAGCTGTTCACGCCGGACTCCTCGCGCTTCTGGGCAGAAGAGAACTATCAGCTCGACGTCGAGATCGACAGCATGGACAAGGAACCGGTTCGCGCGTACTTGGCCGGCTCGGACTGGGACAAGAACAGCCCGCCTCCGCGCCTGCCGGACGCCGTCGTCGAAGCGACGACCTCGCGCTACCGCGAGATCGCCCGCAGGTTGACGGAGCGGAAGTAATAAGCGGGGGCGGCTAGGCCGGCGGAATAGCGGTGCGTGGCGCCGCTAAATCGTCGAAAACCGGCTGGTCGAGCGAAATAGCGGTGCGAGGCGCCGCTAAATCGTCGAAAGCCGGCTGTTGAGCGAAATAGCGGTGCGAGGCGCCGCTAAATCGTCGAAAGCCGGCTGGTCGAGCGAAATAGCGGTGCGAGGCGCCGCTAAATCGTCGAAAACCGGCTGGTCGAGCGAACTTAGCCCAATTCGCTCCAAACTCGCACCCGATCGCAACCGTCCCAAGCTCCGAATCAACAACCGTTAACACGATTCATTTTCAAATAGCATCGCCATTCCAACACCCACCATATCAGGAGGTACTTCCCCCATGAAAGCTAAGGTATACGTGACGATCAAGCAGAACGTGCTCGACCCGCAAGGCAACGCGGTGCAAGGCGCGCTGCATACGCTCGGTTTCGGCGAAGTCGGCAAGGTAAGAATCGGTAAATATCTCGAAATCGAACTCGACACGAACGATCGCGCGCAAGCGGAAGCGAACCTCAAGACGATGTGCGAGAAATTGCTGGCGAACACGGTGGTCGAAGACTACCGCTTCGAATTGGAGGGCTGAGGCGCTCATGAAATTCGCTGTCCTCGTATTCCCGGGCTCCAACTGCGACATTGACTGCTATAAAGCGGTAGAAGACACGGTCGGCGAAGCCGTCGATTACGTGTTCCACACGGCTACCGACCTATCTGCTTACGACGCGATTCTCGTGCCGGGCGGCTTCTCCTACGGAGATTATCTGCGCTGCGGCGCCATCGCCCAATTCGCGCCCGTCATGGCGGAAGTGCAAAAAGCGGCCGAGCAAGGCAAGTTCATTCTCGGCATCTGCAACGGGTTCCAAATCCTGACCGAAGCGGGCCTGCTCCCCGGCGCGCTTATCCGCAACAACTCGCTGAAGTTCCGTTGCCACCAAGTCGATCTCGTCGTCGAGAACGCGGCGACCGGTTTCACGAACGCGTACAAGCAAGGGGACGTCATTCAAATCCCGATCGCGCACGGCGAAGGCAGCTACTACGTGGACGACTCGACTCTCGCGAGCCTCAAGGCGAACAACCAGATCGTTTTCCGCTACGCGGGCGACAACCCGAACGGCTCCGTCGACAACATCGCCGGCGTCAGCAACGAAGCGGGCAACGTCGTCGGCATGATGCCGCATCCGGAACGCGCGGTTAAAGAAATTCTCGGCTCCGCGGACGGCGCGAAGATGTTTACGTCCGTACTAAACGCTTGGAGGGAACGAAATGGCGCAGCAAGTATCCGCTAAAGAACCGACCGTCGAACAAATCGCGGAACAAAAAATATACAAGCAATTCGGCGTCTCCGACAAAGAGTACGACCTCATCTGCAGCTTCATGGGACGCAAGCCGAACTACACCGAGATCGGCGTGTTCAGCGTCATGTGGTCCGAGCACTGCGCGTACAAGAATTCCAAGCCGCTGCTGAAGCGTTTCCCGGTCACGGGACCTAAAGTGTTGATGGGACCCGGCGAAGGCGCGGGCATCGTCGACATCGGCGACAACCAAGCGGTCGTGTTCAAAATCGAATCCCATAACCATCCGTCCGCGGTCGAGCCGTACCAAGGCGCGGCGACGGGCGTCGGCGGCATTATCCGCGACATTTTCTCGATGGGCGCGCGTCCGGTCGCTTTGCTGAACTCCTTGCGTTTCGGTAAGCTCGAGAGCGAGCGCGTGAAATATCTGTTCGAGCACGTCATCAGCGGCATCGCGGGCTACGGCAACTGCATCGGCATCCCGACGGTCGCGGGCGAAGTCATGTTCGACGAGGCGTACGAAGGCAACCCTCTCGTCAACGCGATGTGCGTCGGCCTGATCGATCACGACAAGATCCAACGCGGCGTCGCCAAAGGCATCGGCAATCCGGTGTTCTACGTCGGCCCGGCAACGGGACGCGACGGCATTCACGGCGCGACTTTCGCGTCCGAGGATCTCACGGCCGAATCCGAAGCGAAGCGTTCGGCGGTGCAAGTCGGCGATCCGTTCATGGAGAAGCTCGTCATGGAAGCGACTTTGGAACTGATCGACTCCGGCATCGTTCTCGGCATTCAAGATATGGGCGCCGCGGGCCTTACGTGTTCTAGCGCGGAGATGGCGAGCAAAGCGGGCAACGGCATGGAGCTGTACCTCGACGAAGTGCCGCAACGCGAAGAAGGCATGACAGCGTACGAAATGATGCTGTCCGAGTCCCAAGAACGCATGCTGTTCGTCTGCGAACCGCAGCACGAAGAGCAAGCGAAGGGCATTTTCGCCCGTTGGGGCCTGCACTGCGCCAAAGTCGGCAAAGTATCCGACGACGGCCGCCTGAAGCTGTTCCACAAAGGCGAGCTCGTCGGCGACATGCCGGTTAAAGCATTGGTCGACGATTGCCCGATCTACGAGAAACCGTCCAAAGTGCCGGAATATTACTTGAAAAACGGCTCCATCGACACGAACCGCTACGAGCAAGCGCTTGACCTGAACGACGCCTTGACCAAGGTGCTCGGCTCCCCGTCGCTCGCGAGCAAAGAGTGGGTTTATAACCAATACGATTACATGGTTCGTACGGAAACGGCGGTACGTCCGGGTTCGGACGCGGCGGTCGTCACGATTCGCGGCACGCGCAAAGGTCTGGCGATGACGACGGACTGCAACGGTCGTTACGTTTATCTCGATCCGGAAGTCGGCGGACGCATCGCGGTCTCGGAAGCGGGACGCAACATCGTTTGCTCCGGCGCGGAGCCGCTCGCGATTACGGACAACTTGAACTTCGGCAGCCCGGAGAAGCCGGAAATTTTCTGGCAGATGGAAAAAGCGGTCGACGGCATGGCGGAAGCTTGCCGCGTGCTCGAGACGCCGGTAATCGGCGGCAACGTTTCCTTGTACAACGAGAACACGAAGGGCGCCATCTACCCGACGCCGGTCGTCGGCATGGTCGGCCTCGTTCACGATACGGACCACATCACGACGCAAGAATTCAAAGAAGCCGGCGACGTCATCTTCCTGCTCGGAGAGACGAAAGCGGAAATCGGCGGCAGCGAATTCCAATACGCGGTTCACGGCGTAACGGAAGGACGTCCGCCTGAATTGGATTTGGCTGTCGAGAAGAGGTTGCAGAGCGCCGTGCTTAGCGCGATCCAGCAAGGGTTGGTCGCTTCGGCGCACGACTTGTCCGAAGGCGGCCTGGCTGCCGCGCTGGCGGAGTCGGGCTTCGGCCGCGGCCTCGGCGCGGACGTCTCGTTCGAGACGAACCTGCGTCCGGACCTCGCGCTGTTCAGCGAATCGCAATCGCGTATCCTGCTGACGGCCAAGCCCGAGCTTGCAGACAAGCTGGCGGTCGCGATCACGCTCGCGGGCGTGCCGCTGCAACGCCTCGGCACGGTCGGCGGCGAGAAATTGGTCGTTCGCGTAGGCGCTCACGATGCCATCGACGCTTCCGTCGCGGAGTTGCGCAAAACCTGGAGCACTGCGATTTCCGGCCGGATGAACGGCAAAAGCGCATGACCCGAACGAGATCGGACAGCTTTGCGAATGGGGGGACCGAAGTGGAGCGGCTCTGGACAGGGGATTACTACAACGAGGGCAACAACAGCAAAGAGTCGATTTTCGATAAATTGAAGGAAGAGTGCGGCGTATTCGGGGTGTTCGGTCACCCCGACGCGGCCAACCTCGCCTATTACGGGCTGCACGCGTTGCAGCATCGCGGTGAAGAAAGCTGCGGCATCTGCACGTCCGACGACGGCACGTTCCATTTTCATCGCGGCATGGGCCTCGTCAAGGAAGTGTTCGACCGCGACCGGCTGGAGTCATTGACGGGCAGTCAAGCGATCGGCCACGTTCGCTATTCGACGTCCGGCGCGAGCCAGCTCGGCAACGCCCAGCCTCTCGTGTTCAAGTATCGCGGAGGCGATCTGGCGGTATGCACGAACGGCAACCTGGTCAACGAGCCGGGCATCCGCAAGGAGCTGGAGGAAGCCGGCTCGATCTTCCAGACGACGAGCGACACCGAGGTTATCGCCCACTTGATCGCCCGTTCGCCGAAGGACATCGTCGAAGCGGTCAAGGACGCGTTCGCCAGACTGATCGGCGGATACGCGTTCCTGATCCAGACGCAAGGCATGCTGATCGCGGCTTGCGACCCGCACGGCTTGCGGCCGCTCGTCATGGGCAAGCTGGGCGAAGCGTTTATTTTCGCTTCCGAGTCCTGCGCTTTGGAGACGATCGGGGCGGAATACGTCCGCGACGTTCAGCCGGGCGAATTGCTCGTTCTCGACAAAGACGGGGTAAGAGAAGAACGCTTCGCGAAAATGGAGCGCCGGGCGATCTGCGCGATGGAGTACATTTACTTCGCGCGTCCCGACAGCGACATCTACGGCGTCAACTTGCACATGTCGCGCAAGCGCATGGGCCAGACGCTCGCGCAGGAATCGTTCGTCGACGCGGATATCGTCACCGGCGTGCCGGATTCTTCGATCTCCGCCGCCATCGGTTACGCGGAGCAGACGGGCATCCCGTACGAGCTCGGACTGATCAAGAACAAGTACACGGGACGCACGTTCATCCAGCCTTCCCAAGAGCTTCGCGAGAAGGGCGTTAAGATGAAGCTGTCGGCCGTCCGCAAAATCGTGGAAGGCAAACGCGTCGTCATGATCGACGACTCGATCGTCCGCGGCACGACGTCTTTGAGGATTGTGAATATGCTGCGAGACGCGGGCGCTTTGGAGGTTCACGTGCGGATTACTTCGCCGCCGTTCATGAACCCGTGCTACTACGGCATCGACACGCCGAACCCGGCCGATCTGATCGCCTCGAGCAAGACGGTCGAGGAGATCCGCCAAGCGATCAACGCCGATTCGCTGTACTTCCTGAGCGAGCGCGGCTTGATCGACTCCGTCGGCGGGCACGACGACGAGTATAACCGCGGGCTCTGCCTCGCGTGCTTCAACAACGACTACCCGACGCCTGTCCGGTTCGAGGACGCCAAGCTGACGTCCTGCAGCTGCGACTGAGTCGTAACGTCAATCCGGTCTGCGCGCAGCAGGCAGGATCATATTGCAAATAAAAAAGGTTCGGGCCAGAGCGGCGGAGGAACAACCATCGGGTGAAGAGTTTACGTCCTGCCTTTGCATTCGCGTGATTACCTTCTAATCAAATCCCAAATCACGTGAATGCAACAGCAGGCGCAACCCGATGGTTCGTTTCGTAGACGCGACTTAGCCCGAACGAACCCTGGGAGTGAAAACCTGTGTCCGAAGCGTACAAACAAGCCGGAGTCGACATCGCGGCCGGTAACGAAGCGGTCGAACGGATGAAGAAGCACGTCAAGAAGACGATGCGTCCGGAAGTATTGACGGGGCTCGGCGGATTCGGCGGGCTGTTCGGCCTGAACAAAGACAAATACGAAGAGCCCGTTCTCGTTAGCGGCACCGACGGCGTCGGCACGAAGCTGAAGCTGGCTTTTGCGATGGACAAGCACGACACGATCGGCATCGACGCCGTCGCGATGTGCGTCAACGACGTCATCGTCACGGGCGCCGAGCCGCTCTTCTTCCTCGACTACCTGGCTTGCGACAAGATCATCCCAGAGAAAATCGAAGCGATCGTCAAAGGGGTGGCGGACGGCTGCGAGCAAGCGGGCTGCGCGCTCATCGGCGGCGAGACGGCCGAAATGCCGGGCATGTACAGTGAAGGTGAGTACGATATCGCAGGGTTCACCGTCGGCATCGTCGATCGCAAGAAAGCGGTAGACGGCTCGACGATCCAAGCAGGCGACGTCGTTCTCGGCCTCGGCTCTAGCGGCATCCACTCGAACGGTTTCTCCCTCGTGCGCAGATTGTTGCTGGAGCAGAAGGGCTACTCTCTGGCTGACAAGCCCGAAGAGCTTGGCGGCAAGACGCTCGGCGACGTGTTGATCGAGCCGACGCGCATCTACGTCAAACAAATTTTGAAGCTGCTCGAGAGCGTCCAGATCAAAGGGATGGCCCACATCACGGGCGGCGGCTTCATCGAGAACATTCCGCGCGTGCTGCCGGAAGGCGTCAACGTGGACATTACCCGCGGCTCGTGGCCGGTACTCCCGATCTTCGGCCTTATGCAGCAAGCAGGCGGGATTAGCGACCGCGACATGTACACGACGTTTAACATGGGCATCGGCATGGTGCTCGTCGTTCCCGCCGATCAAGCGGAACAAGCGCTCTCGCTGGCCAAGGAACAAGGCGAACAAGCTTACCGTATCGGTACGGTGACGGCGGGCTCTAAAATCGTGACGTTTGAAGGCGTGGAGCTTCCATGAGTCAAGCAAGCGAAGGCGCGGCGCCGCTGAAAATCGCGGTGTTCGCCTCCGGCAGCGGAAGTAATTTCCAAGCGTTGGCAGAACGGATCAACGTCGGCAGCGTGAACGCGAAGATCGACCTAGTCGTCTGCGACAAGCCGTCCGCTTACGTGCTGGAGCGCGCGAAGGCGTTCAAGATCGACACGTACGTGTTCTCTCCGAAGCAATATGCTTCGCGGGAGGATTACGAACGGGAGATCGTCGAAGAACTGCAAGCGCGTGGCATCGGCCTGATCGTGATGGCGGGTTATATGAGGCTCGTCACGAATGTGCTCGTCGAGCCTTACTACGGCCGCATGATCAACGTGCATCCGGCGCTTCTGCCCGCTTTTCCGGGGATGGACGGCGTCGGCCAAGCGATTGCTTACGGGGCGAAGGTCGCCGGGCCGACCGTTCATTTCGTGGACGGCGGCACCGACACCGGGCCGATCATCGCCCAACGGGCGCTCGAAGTGCGCGAGGACGATACGAAAGAAACGCTGGGCGCCCGCATCCAGCATGCGGAGTACGAGCTGCTGCCCGAGGTCGTCGGCTGGATCGCCGACGGACGGGTATCGCTGGACGGACGCAAAGTAACGATAAAGCATTAAATCGAACATTCGAACGGAGGATTCATTCGTGGCGATCAGAAGAGCGCTCGTCAGCGTATCGGACAAGACCGGCATCGTGGAGTTGTGCCGCGAGCTGGCGGCGCAAGGCGTGCAAGTGATCTCGACAGGCGGAACGAAGACGTTGCTGGAGAAGGAAAACGTGCCGGTTATCGGCATTTCCGAAGTGACGGGTTTCCCGGAAATTCTCGACGGACGCGTGAAGACGCTGCATCCGGCCGTACATAGCGGCTTACTGGCGATCCGCGACGACGAACATCACGTCAAGGCGATGCAGGAGCTTGGATTGGATTACATCGACCTCGTCGTCGTGAACCTGTATCCTTTCAAAGAAACGATCAGCAAGCCGGACGTCAGCTACGAGGACGCGATCGAGAACATCGATATCGGCGGTCCGACTATGCTGCGCTCCGCGGCGAAAAACCACGCGTTCGTCACCGTCGTCGTCGACGCGGGCGACTACGCGCAAGTGCTCGAGGAAGTACGCGCCGGCGGCGACACGACGCTCGAGACGCGCAAGCGCCTCGCTGCCAAAGTGTTCCGCCATACGTCCGCATACGACGCGCTCATCTCCGACTACTTCGCGAAGCAGCTCGGCGATCCGCTTCCGGAAAGCTTGACGGTCACTTACGAGAAAGTGCAGGAGCTTCGTTACGGCGAGAACCCGCATCAGAAGGCCGCTTTCTACCGCAAGCCGCTCGCTTCGTCCGGCAGCATCACGTCCGCCGAGCAGTTGCACGGCAAAGAGCTTAGCTACAACAACATCAACGACGCGAACGCGGCGTTGGCGATCGTGAAGGAATTCGACGAGCCGGCGGTCGTCGCCGTGAAGCATATGAACCCTTGCGGCGTCGGCATCGGCGCGACGATCGACGAAGCGTTCGTCAAGGCGTACGAGTCCGATCCGACGTCGATCTTCGGCGGCATCGTCGCCGCGAACCGGACGATCGGCGCGGATACGGCAGCGCGTCTGGGCGAAATCTTCCTCGAGATCGTCATCGCGCCGGACTACACGCCGGAAGCGCTCGACATTCTGCAACGGAAAAAAAACATCCGCTTGCTTCGCATCGGCAACCTGACTTCGGCTGCGGAGCGTAGCGCCGAATGGCTCGTGACGAGCGTCGAAGGCGGCATGCTCGTGCAAGAAAGCGACGTGCACAGCCTGAGCGACGGGGACATCCAAGTCGTGACGGAACGCGCGCCGACGGCCGAAGAGCTGAAGCAACTTTTGTTCGCTTGGAAGGTCGTCAAGCACGTGAAGTCGAACGCGATCCTTCTCGCGAAGGACAGCATGACGGTCGGCGTCGGCGCCGGCCAAATGAACCGCGTCGGCGCTGCCCGCATCGCGATCGAGCAAGCGGGAGAGAAAGCCGTAGGCTCCGTGCTCGCTTCCGACGCGTTCTTCCCGATGGGAGACACGGTCGAATTGGCGGCGAAAGCCGGCATTAAAGCGATCATCCAGCCGGGCGGTTCGATCAAAGACGCGGAATCGATCGCGGCCGCGAACGCGAACGGCATCGCTATGATCGTGACGGGCGTCCGTCACTTCAAACACTAACGCTTCGGTTACGAGATCGAGCGAACAAAAGGAATAGCGTTACGATGTAACGCTATTTTCCTTATTCAGCGGGTTTTGTTCGAAATAGCGTTACGAAATAACTTTATTCTTAACGAAGTGTTGATTTTGCAACGTTCAAAAAGGGGATAGCGTTATTACATAACGTTATTTCCCATCGCAACACTAAGAAACGACAAATAGCGTTATGAGGTAACGCTATTCCGATCTATAGGAGGATCTCCCATGAAAGTACTCGTCATCGGACGGGGCGGGCGAGAGCACGCCATCATCTGGGCGCTGAAGAAAAGCGCGAAGATCAAGCAAATCTATTGCGCGCCCGGCAATGCCGGCATCGCGCAACTCGCGACCAACGTCGATATTGGCGAATTGGAGTTCGACCGTCTCGTCGCGTTCGCCAAAGGCAACGGGATCGACCTCGTCGTCGTCGGACCGGACGATCCTCTCGCGGCGGGTATCGTGGACGAATTCGAGGCGGCTTCGATTCCGGTATACGGCCCCCGCAAGAACGCGGCGGAGATCGAAGGCAGTAAAATTTTCATGAAAGACCTGCTTCGCAAATACAACATTCCGACGGCCAAATACGAGACGTTCACCGACTACGACGCGGCAGCGGCATACTTAAAGCAACAAGTGCTGCCTATCGTCATTAAAGCGGACGGCCTCGCGGCTGGCAAAGGCGTGTCCGTCTGCTTCACGCGAGAGGAAGCCGACAAGGCGCTCGCCGAGACGATGGTCGACAAGTCGTTCGGCGCAGCGGGGGACAAAGTCGTCATCGAGGAGTTCCTCGAAGGACAGGAAATGTCCATTCTCGCGTTCGTCGACGGTGAGACGGTGCTCCCGATGTCGCCCGCTCAAGACCATAAGCAAGTGTTCGACAACGACAAAGGACCGAACACGGGCGGAATGGGCACGTACTCGCCGTTGCCGCACATCGCCCAGTCGATCATAGACGAGTCGATCGAGAACATCATCAAACCGACGGCACGCGCGATGGTGTCCGAAGGTCGTCCGTTCCGCGGCGTCCTGTTCGCGGGCCTTATGATCACGAAGGACGGTCCGAAGACGATCGAGTTCAACGCCCGTTTCGGAGATCCCGAGACGCAAGTCGTACTGCCGCGCCTGGAGACGGACTTGCTCGAGATCTTCCTCGCCTCGATCGACGGTACGCTCGATCAAGTCGAGATGAAATGGAGCGACGAGGCGGCGGTATGCGTCGTGCTTGCTTCCGGAGGATATCCGGGCTCGTATCCGAAAGGTCTTCCGATATCCGGTCTCGACGCCGTCGACGTGCCGGGAGCGCTCGTGTTCCATGCGGGAACGGCGCTGAAGGACGGCCAAGTCGTCACGAATGGCGGACGCGTGCTCGGCATCGTCGGTCGCGGCGCGGGCATCGCCGAGGCGCGGGCCAGCGCATACAAAGCGGCCGAGAGCATCTCCTTCGAAGGGCAAATTAAACGCACGGACATCGCCGCCAAAGCGCTCGTCCAATAAAAACACTTAGCCGTCGGGACCCGTTCTCGGCGGCTATTCTCTGTAAAAAAGCGATTTGCGGTGAGCGAATACGTAGCCGATCGCGAAGATGGAGACGACGACCAGTAGCGCCACCTCCGCATGATCCGACAGCCAATCGACGAATGTCTTCATGCGTTTGCCTCCTAAGAAAGAATGATTTTCGAATAGACGTATCGAATAGGGTTCCCTGTTCGCCGTTTTTTCTCACACTTATTCGCTTCATATGCGGTCTCGTCCGGTCCGAGTTACTTTCTTTCACGCATTAACTCACCCTCGAAAGTGACACCAAGCACCGAGTTACTTTCTTTTGCGTACTAACTCAACCTCGAACGAGGCTGTGAACACCGAATTATTTTCTTTCGCGCACTAACTCAACCTCGAAAGAGAGACTAAGCACCGAGTTACTTTTTTTCGAGCATTAACTCAACCTCGAAAGGGGCACTAAGCACGGAGTTACTTTCTTTCACGTCTTTCACGCACTAACTCACCTCGAACGGGACTCCGAGCAGGGAATTACTTCTCCAACGCACGACTTCCACCATGTAGATGACCTCCCGGCACTAAGTTACTTTGCCCCGCGATCTCAATCTCCCGCGATGGGGCTTACCCGTTACGAAGCGGTTGATCAACCTTGGCGACTGTGCCGCTTCGAATTTCTCCGCGCTTCGGTGGTTGACACCGGAAGCGTGTCATGTTAAATTTATTTCACACTAAACACATCGGAATTAAAAGAAATGAGGTCATCATCATGGAAAAACCGATTACGATTCGCCACGACGATCTTGCGTTGACCGCAACGATCCACTACCCGGCCAAAGACGGAGGATGTTCGGAGAAGAAGATGCCTCTGGTCGTCATCTGCCACGGATTCATCGGGGACCGGATCGGCGTCGATCGGTTGTTCCTCCTCGCGAGCCGGCAGCTCGCACGCCAAGGCTTCCTCGTTATTCGCTTCGACTTCGCGGGCTGCGGAGAGAGCGAAGGCGTGTACGGCGAGCACGGCCTCGAATCGATGATCGCCCAGACGCGTTCCGTGCTCGACTACGGCCTCGGCCTCGATTGCGTCGATCCGCTCCGGGTGACGCTGCTCGGACATAGTCTCGGCGGAGCCGTCGCCTTGCTGGCGGGCACGCGGGATCGCCGCGTGAAGTCGCTGGCGTTGTGGTCGCCTGTCGGCTATCCGTTCAACGACATCGTGCGCATCGTAGGACGCGGCGTCTACGACGAGACGATTCAGAAGGGCTCGGCGGACTATTCGGGCTACCGGTTGAAGCCGGAGTTCTTCGAATCGTTGCAGCAGCACCAGCCGTTCCAAGAGGCGCCGAAGTTCCACGGGGACGTATTCATCGCGCACGGAACGTCCGACGACGTCATTCCGGCCGATTACAGCTTCCTGCTCGAGAAAACGTTCTGGCTCCGTGGCGAAGGGCGCTGCGACAAGAACATCATTTTCCAAGCCGATCACACGTTCTCCAAAGGCTCACATAAGAACGAACTGTACCAATCCACGATCGATTGGCTCGCGACGCACGAGAAGCGCCAGCAGGATTGGCAGCATTGGAGCATCTGAGCAAGAGATAACGCGGCGAATGAGCTGCGAACGGAAAGAGCCGACCGCGCGGACTTAGGGCCCGCGGAGGTTTTTTTGTCGTTGTCGATCCGCGCGCCGCTTGTTAAGATAAGGAAACATACAGAAGGATTGGGGAGAAGCCGGTATGATCGACATACATTGTCACATTCTTCACGGAGTAGACGACGGGGCGAGAGACTTGAACGAATCGGTGGCGATGGCCAGGCTCGCGTACGCGAACGGCATTCGGGATATCGTAGCGACTCCGCATTTCAACGAAAATTATAGGGTGGACGCCGATTTGATGCTGCGAAAGAGCGAGGAACTCCAGAGGGAGCTCGATCGCCAACGCATCGCGGTCCGGATTCATCCCGGCAACGAGGTGCGCTTCGAGAGCAAGGCGTTCTTGGAAGACCACAAGAGCAATCGCCGATTCTCGTACTTGGCGAGCCCGGCGAAGTTCCTGCTGCTCGAGGAACGCTGGCAAGCCTATGATCCCGATACGACGGAAGCGGTAGAGAGGCTCCTTCACGAAGGGGTGACGCCGATCATCGCGCACCCGGAACGTCATTTCTTTTTCCGCGAGAGGCCTGAATTGCTTCTCGAACTTATGGCTCTGGGAGCCTGGACGCAAGTGTCGGCGGACAGCCTCGTCGGTAACTTCGGGCCGGAAGCGGCGCGCTTCGGGCGGTGGCTCTGCGAGACGGGCAACGCGTCTACGCTGGCGACGGACGCGCATAATATGAGCCGCAGGCCGAACTTGCGGGAAGGGTTCGACGTCTTCGAGAAGCTTGCCGGCCCCGAGGCGCTGGCGGAGCTCGCGGCCAGGACGAGAACGATCTTGGCCGATTGACTGACTGAAAAAGGGAGGATAGGCTCTATCTTCCTTCGTGCGCGATGTGGTTTAATGGAACTAAAGTTTAACGACGCGAAGGGAGATCAGGCATGACGCAACGTAAGCAACTGAAGCCACGTCATATCGCGATGCAATTCACGCTGGCCGCGGCGCTGGCAACGGGTTTGGCCGGTTGTAGCGGCGGAGGCGACAAAGAGGCGACGGCCACGCCGGAGACGACCTCGATACCGACGGCCAGCTCGGCGTCTCCTTCGGCATCGGCGCCGGCCGAAACGCCGGTCGCGAGCTTCCTCGCGCCTTTGACCGGCTTGCCGGTGGACAAGGAAGTGACGAGCCGGCCCTTCTCCGTCATGATCAACAACTTGGCGCCGGCGCGGCCGCAATCGGGACTGACGCAGGCGGACACCGTCTGGGAGCTGCTCGCGGAAGGCGGCATTACCCGGCTGGTGGCGATATTCCAGAGCAAGGAATTTACCGATCCGATCGGTCCGGTTCGGAGCATCAGGCCCTATTTCATTCAAGTCGGCGAATTCTATAGCGGGGTTCTCGTCCACGTCGGCGCGAGCAACGACGCGTTCGCCATCCTTCGCAAGCAGCATAAGGAAGACCTCGACGAAATCACGAACGCGGGCGCTTATTTCTACCGGGACAAGTCCCGTAAGGCGCCGCACAACGTCTATACGACGCTCGAGAAGCTTCGGGCGGGAGCAGAGAAGCATAAGTACGCGGATACGGCGACGGTACCGTTGCTTAAGTTCGACAGCAATCCCGCCTCGCTCGCGACCGCGGCTCCGGCCACGAAGATCGATATCAAGTTCATGCTGCAGGACTACAAGGTGTCTTACGAGTACGACGCGGCGAAAGCGGCCTACAACCGGTTCATCAACGGCAAGCCTCATATCGACAAGAACAACGGCCAACAACTGACCGCGAAGAATCTGGTCGTTCTGAGCGCCAAGCACGATATCAAGGACGACGTCGGCAGGCTGGTCGTCGATCTCGATAGCGGCGGCGACGCGGTGTTGTTCCAGCAAGGCAAAGTCATCGCGTGCAAGTGGGAGCGCAAGGAAGGCGACGTCATCCGGCTCGTGAAGGACGGGGAAGAGCTTCCTTTCCTGCCGGGCGTGACTTACTACCACGTCGTATCCAATGCTTCTTCGCTGGACAAGCACGTAACGTATCAATAAGACAAAACTAAGGATGGCCTTCGACTTCGGCGCTAAGCAGAGGACGGCGGCCATCCTTTTGTCGCTCTGCCTGAGCCGGTGACGGCGGGATGGCGGGGCGGCACGACAGAAGCGGCAAGTCATAACCCGAAAGAGGAGCACAACAACGTCGCTCCATTCCGTTAGCGCGCCAACAAGGGTGATTTTCGGCGAATAAGATCCCCCGAGCGAAGGGGATTTTTTTGCTTATTTCCGAATAGCCTTTATTTCAAATACAATAAAACGAAGGGGTTCGCCCTGTAATTTATGAACTGTTATTTGCAAACGCATACACTAAAGTTTGAATACGAAGGAAGCGATCTGTCTCGTATTTTCTACGATAGGGATGTGAAGCGGGATGTATCGGGTGTTGTTGGCGGACGACGAGCCGCTCGTGCTGGAAGGACTTCGGCTGATGGTCGATTGGCAGGGTCACGGCTTTACGATATGCGGCGAAGCGTGCGACGGCGAGGATGCATTCGAGTTGATTCGAAGGCTTGACCCGGACTTGGTCGTCACCGACGTCCGCATGCCGGTCGTCGACGGTTTGCAATTGATCGAGAACTGCGCGAAGATGCAGCTGCGCGCCACGTTCATCATTTTAAGCGGACACGACGAATTCGAATACATTCGCCAAGCGCTTCGGTACGCCGTGCGGAATTATTGGCTCAAGCCGATCGATACGGACGAGATTCACGGTACGCTTGCCGAGCTTCGCAAGGAGTGGGAGGCCGGACGGCAAGCCGCGGAGCCTATGTTGCGCGATGAGAAAGAAGGCCGCGTCAAGGAACGGGAAAAAGAGTTGTCGACAGCCATCGAGAGCCATGATTTTTCCCGGATCGACGCTGCCGCGGAACGATTGCTCCGGCTTGTTAAACGGAGCATTCCCGAATCCGAGTTTCGCGCTTATATGTCCAATCGGATCGTGGATTTGATTCGCGGGATGACGGAACGGGAAACGTCGGACGAGAAGAGCGAGGACGTGTTTCTCCATTCGTCGATGTTCTCGGATTCCGAGGAAAGCGTCTGGCATGAGCACGTAAAGTCGCTGTGCAGGGAAGCGGCGGCGAACCTCGCGGCTCGAAGACTGAAGACGGGAGCGGCCGGGGAAGCGGCGCGCTACGTCCGCCTTCACTACCGGATGCCGCTGAAGCTTCAGGACGTGGCCCGCGAGCTCTATATACAGCCGGCCTATCTCGGACAGTTGTTCAAGAAGACGGTCGGGATGTCCTTCATCGATTACGTTCATTACATCCGGATACTGGAAGCGCAGAAGATGCTGAGAAGGACCGACCTGAAAATCGCCCAAGTCGCGAGGAATGTAGGCTATTCGGACCCGGAGCTGTTCACGGCGAAGTTCAAGCAATTCACGAACACTCTCCCTTCCCAATATAAAATAGCCGATTAAGCGGAGGTATGCGCATGCGCAGAACCGGCGGATGGTTGAAATTCGTCAACGATATTCCCCTGACATGGAAATTCATTCTCATTTATTTGCTTTGCATCTTCGTTCCTATCCTCACGATCAATGCCCTCTTCTTCCAGCAAGTCTCGCAGAATGTTCAGACTCGGGAAAAAAACAACCTCCAAATGACGCTCAACCGGGCATCCGTCAAGGTCATGGATTATATCGTCGGAGGCGTCACGCTTAGCCATTCCGTCGCGACGGACCGTTCGCTCAACGAAATGATGGACCGGGACTTCGCCGATATCGTCGACTACTACGACACTTACAACGGTTTGCTAAGAGAGAAAATGAAGCCTTTTCTATCCGCTTATCCTTACGTCGAAAGAATATCCGTTTTCACGGCGAACGAGACCATCGCCAACGGAGGGAACTATTTCCGGCTGGACGATGCCGCGATGAACAGCCCGTGGTACGGCAAAGCGACCGATTCCCCGCTCTCGGTTAACCTGATGGTTTATAAAGATAAGGACATGCAGAATACGAGGTCGACGAGGGAATATTTCAGCATCGTCCGGAAGCTGAACGAATATCCGGTTTACGGTCATTACGCGAAATATTTGAAAATCGACATTAACATCGGCATGGTGGACGAAATATTAAGACAGGAATTGCCGGATATGAATTTGACCATTGCGGACGGTAGCGGCGCGGTCGTATTTCCGTCCGCTTCTTTCCTATCGGGGCCTACGTCATCGACTTCTTCCGACGGCGATCGATTGAAGTTCGGTAACCCGCTCGGCACCGCCTCTTACATTCAAGGCTGGTCCATGGTCGGCGTAGCGGACAGCAGCTTGTTCCAGGCGTCTACGAAAGATTCCGAGAGATTTATCTGGCTATTGGCGGCAGTTAGCATTCTGGTGCCGACTTCGTTGATTTTCATCATCCTGCGGTCGTATAACTTTCGGATCAAGAGACTTTCCAGGCATATGGACAAGGCGAAGGACGAGAAGTTCGATCTGATCCTGTTCCCGGAAGGGAAGGACGAGATCGGCGGACTCATTCGCAGCTACAATCGGATGACCGCGAGAATCGAGTCTTTGATCAACGACGTGTACAAGCTGGAAATCCAGCAGAAGGATATGCTCTTGGAAAGGGTACGGGCGGAGATGAAGCTGCTGCAAAGCCAGATGAACCCGCACTTCCTGTTCAACACGTTGAACGCTCTGCTCGTCGTCAGCGTGAAGAACGGGTATACGGAAGTGACGGACATCATCAAGAGCTTATCGTTGCTGCTGCGCCGCATGCTGAGCTGGTCGGACGACGTCGTGACGCTGAAGGACGAGCTTCATTTTACGGAAATGTATTTGAAAATCGAGAAGTTCCGCTTTACGGACAGATTCGACTATTCGCTGAACGTTTCCGACGAGGCCGCGAAGTGCTTCGTGCCGAAAATGTGCATTCAGCCCCTTGTCGAGAACGCGTGCAAGCACGGCCTTCAGTCGGTGAAAGGGCAGCGAAATATTCGGGTAGAAGCGGCGCGGGCGGACGCTTACCTGTGGATTACGGTCGAGGATAACGGCAAAGGGATCGAGCCGGAGCGGCTGGACGAAATTCGCGATCAGCTTAACGACGACGGACTGAACGCGGACGAAAATATCGGACTTCGCAATGTGTATAGGCGATTAAAGCTGCATTACGGGGATCGCGTCGATCTGTTCATCGAGAGCGAGCCGAACAAGGGAACGAGAACCCGCATGCGTTTTCCGGCCATGGCCGTTTCCGCCGATCAAGGAAGCCCTATCAACCGAACGGGGGGATAAAAGCATGTACAAGGTGCTGCTCGTGGACGACGAACCGCTCGCGATCGAGGGCTTGCGCTTGTTCGTCGATTGGGAGGCGCATGGCTTTCGCGTGTGCGGAACGTGCGAGAACGGAGAGGATGCCCTCGCTTTGATCGATTCGATAGAGCCCGACGTCGTCGTGACGGATATTCGCATGCCCGGCATGAACGGTCTCGACCTGATCGGGCATGTACAAGGCGCAAGCCGGAAGCTTCCGGAATTCGTGATCCTTAGCGCCTACGGCGAATTCGCTTATGCGAAACGGGCGCTGCGGTTCGGCGTGACCCATTACTTGCTTAAGCCCGTCGTCGGCGAAGAAGCGGCCGAGATGTTGCTGAAGGTTAGGCATCGGCTGGAAGAACGCAAGTCCGAAAGCGCCGCCAAGGCGATCTCGTTCGTTCCCGGGGATTCGCGAATGCCTCTAGATACGATACGTTCCGTTCAGCCCATTCTGGAAGAAATCGAGCGTCTGGATGCCGATAGAACGGCTGCCGGAATCCGCAAGCTGTTCGAGGATACGGAAGCCCGATCGCCGGAGTGGATCGGCATGCTGGCAAGCTATCTCGACTATCAATGCTCGAGATTGATCCAAGAGCTCGGGGGATCCCCCTCAGGGGTGCTTCGTCGTCAAGCGATGGAGCGCGCGCTGCGGCTCGGAACGGCGGACGGAGTCGCAGCGTTCGCGGGCTTCGCGATCGAAGAGCTGCGGCTGCTACAAGCGGGTAAGCCTGCCGGAACAATGGCGGATATCGACCGCTATATTCTGGAGCATTATCGCACCGCCTTGTCGATCAAGGAGGTCGCGAGCCGCTTTTTTTTGAATCCCGTCTATTTAGGCAAAGCCTATCAGGATAAATTCGGTCACGGCTTGCTGGAGCGAATCCATGATTTGCGCATACAGGACGCGAAACGGCTGCTAAGGCAGACGGATCGCAAGACGAGCGCGATCGCCGAGGAGGTCGGTTACGGGCAGTACAATTATTTCCTGCGGCAATTCGAGAAGCGCGTCGGCATGAAGCCGGCTGCTTACCGGTATTCGGCGAAGGGGGCTTCATTATAATTTTCGGGGGGAAACCGATTTAATCCATGAATTGTAACCGCATTCATATTCGCGATAATTAAAGAGGCAAGGCGAATGCGCGCCGCTTTGCGCTATTACTGATGAGGGGGATTCACAATGGGGGATCATGCAAGAAAGACTGCCCTTAGCTTGATTGTGCTCTTATTCGTATTCGGCATCGTCGCTTCAGCCTGTTCCAAAAACAATAACGACAACTCGAGCAGTCCTTCAGCTTCGCAGCCGGCGTCAAGCGCAAGCTCGGAGCCATCCGCAAGCGCTTCCGAACCCGCCGCTCCGGAGCCGATCACGATATCTATGTTCAATGGATACACCGGCCCCGCGCCGACGGACGACAACAAGATTTACAAGAAAATCAAGGACGAGCTCGGCGTTACGCTGAAGGAAGAAATCCTCGTCGGCGACGCGGAACAGAAGCTCGGAGTTATGATTGCCGGCGGAGATTATCCGGACCTCATCACGTCCAGCACGAAGCTGACTGCCGCGGGCGCCGTCATTCCGCTCGAAGAGTTAATCGAGAAACACGCTCCGAATTTGAAGAAGCACTACGAGAAAGTATGGAACATGATGAAGGATCCGAACGACGGCCATATTTATTGGCTGCCGAACTATGGCGTCTACCGAGGGAACTTCAACACGACGTACTATGGCGGTCCGGCGTTCTGGATTCAGAAAGCGGTGCTTAAGGAGTTCGGCTATCCGAAGCTCAAAACGCTCGACGAATACTTCGGCTTAATCGAGCAATACAAAGCGAAATATCCGGAGATCGACGGGCAACCGACGATCGGGTATACGACGCTCGCGTTCGACTGGCGCGTATTCGGCCTCCGGAACGCGCCGGAGCATCTGGCCGGTTATCCGAACGACGGCGGCGTCATCGTCGATCCGAACACGAACGTCGCGTCCATTTTCGAAGCGACGGACGTCGCCAAGCCTTATTACAAGAAGCTGAACGAAGCAAATGCCAAAGGCTTGATCGACCAGGAGGCATTCGCGCAAAACTACGACCAATACTTGGCGAAAATCGCGAGCGGACGCGTGCTGGGCATGTTCGACCAGCACTGGAATTTCGGGCAAGGCGAAGACACGCTGAAGACGCAGGAGAAATTCGACCGCACGTACATCGGCATTCCGCTCGTATACGATACGAACACGAAAGACTACTATTTGGATCGTCCGCCGCTCAACTTGGGTAATGGGGTCGGCATTACGGTCAACGCGAAAGATCCGGAGAAAATCATCAAGTTCCTGGATACGATCATTACGGAAGAATGGCAGAAGATTTTCAGCTGGGGAATCGAAGGCGAAGACTATCAAGTCGGCGCCGACGGCAAGTTCTCCCGCACCGAAGAGCAACGCAAAAACTACGACGACGTCGCCTGGAAGCAGAAGAACAGAGCGGATACGCTCTATGGCGCACTCCCGCATATTCAAGGCACGTTCTCCGACGGCAACGCCGATTCTCCGGGCAATCAACCGGATGAATACTTCGGGACGCTTAAACCGATCGACAAGGAGTTGTTCGCGGCTTACGGCGTGAAGATGCCTTCCGATTTCTTCTCGCAGCCGCCGGAAAACCGCGTATCGTACCCGGCTTGGAACATCGACCTGATCGAAGGCTCGCCGGCGAAGATCGCCGATCAGAAGATGAAGGACCTGGCTCTGAAGTTCCTGCCGAAGTCGGTGCTATCGAAGCCGGAGCAATTCGATAGCGTCTGGGCCGATTACGGCAAAGCGATGGAGAAGGTCGATACGGCCGCGTATCTTGCGCGCGTCAACGAACAACTGAAGTGGCGCGTTGACAACTGGAGCAATTGACTAACGCATGAGGCTCGCGGAAGGCGGAGGAGATCTCTCGTCTGCCTTCCGTCGGCTACAGACAAGGAGGCGAGTGTCGTTGCCTAATACGGTCCTGGGAAAAGATGTCGCAGCCAAGCCTATACGTCGGACCGCTAAGGTCTGGAGCAAGATGATAAGCCAGAGGCAGCTCATCTTCATGTCTTTTCCTTTGCTCATCTACGTCGTGATCTTTCACTACGCTCCGATCTGGGGTTGGTTAATGGCTTTCCAGCAATACAAACCGGGTTTCTCGATCATGGATCAGAAATGGGTCGGACTCGATCAATTCAAGTTTCTGTTCCTCGACGAAGGCTTCACGCGCGTGCTGCGCAATACGATCGCGATGAGCCTTATCAGCCTCGTTCTCGGCTTCGTCACCGCGATCGGCTTCGCGATCATGTTGAACGAGGTAAGGCAGAAGTTTTTCAAGCGATCGATCCAGACGATCTCGTATTTGCCGCACTTCCTGTCTTGGGTTATCGTGACGGGCATCGTCTCGACGTCGCTGTCTACCGAGGACGGAATCGTCAACGTCGTGCTGATGAAGCTTCATCTGATCGACTCGCCGATTCTGTGGCTTGGCGAAGGCAAGTATTTCTGGGGCATCGTCGGCGCCGCGAACGTGTGGAAGGAAGTCGGTTGGAACGCGATAATTTATCTCGCCGCGATTGCATCGATCAGCCCCTCGCTGTACGAGGCGGCGGAAATCGACGGGGCGGGCCGTTTTCGCAAAATGATGCATATTACGATGCCGGGCATTAGGCCGGTCATTACCATCCTGCTCATTATGAATATCGGCTGGATGCTGAACGGCGGCGGCTTCGAGGTGCAATATTTCCTTGGTAACGGGCAAGTGAGCGACTATTCGGAGACGATCGACATCTTCGTGCTGAAGTACGGGCTCAAGATCGGCAACTATTCGCTCGGTACGGCGGCGGGCATCTTCAAAACCGTCGTCAGCATCGTTCTGCTGTTCTTGGCCAACCGGATCGCCCATCGCATGGGCGAAGAAAAATTGATTTAAGGAGGGCTCCGCATGCTCGCGCCGATTAGACGGATCAAGACGGAGCCGCTGCTGTTCCATACGTTCAACTATGCGGCGTTGCTGCTCGTTGCCGTCGTTACGCTGTACCCGTTCCTTAATACGCTGGCGGTTTCCTTTAACGTAGGAACCGACACGACGCGCGGAGGCATCTACTTGTGGCCGCGGATGTGGACGATGAAAAACTACGAGGCGGTATTCGTAACCGGTCACGTAGCGCATGCCTTCTGGGTGTCCGTCGCCCGGACGCTCGCCGGCACCGTCGTGGGCGTCTACTTGACGGCGATGCTCGCGTATACGATCAGTCGCGACGAGTACATGTTCCGCAAGCCGATCACCATCATCTTCGTGCTGACGATGTACTTTAGCGCGGGCTTGATTCCGACGTATTTTCTGATCAAGGATTTGCATTTGCTGAACCACTTTCTCGTGTATATTTTACCGGGGCTGATCAGCGCCTTTAACTTGCTCGTCATCCGGACCTATATCCGTTCGCTTCCGGAAAGCTTGGTCGAATCGGTCAAGATCGACGGAGGAGGGGACTTCCGCGTATTCGTCAGCGTTATTCTTCCGCTATGTACGCCGGTGCTGGCGACGATCGCCCTGTTCATCGCCGTCGGACAATGGAATTCCTGGTTCGATACGTTCCTGTACGCTTCCTCGAGACAAAATTTGAGCACGCTCCAATACGAGCTGATCAAGCTTCTCTCTTCGACGACGAGCTCCAACGGCAGCGTAAGCCTAGCGGCCGGGGTGAAGCAAGGGGGGACGGAAGGCTTGATTACGTCGTTATCGATCCGGGCGGCGATTACGATCGTGGCTTCGGTGCCGATTCTCGTCGTCTATCCGTTCTTGCAGAAGCATTTCGTGTCCGGACTTCAATTGGGCGGCGTGAAAGAGTGAGGTAAGCTATGAAAGGGGATTGCATGATGACAAAGCGGCATTGGTTCAATATTTTGGTTTTGATGCTTATCGTCAGCCTGATCACGCCGACGATGGGCTCTCTTCCGCGGGCCGTCGCGGCAGGCGCTTCGATTCAAGCCGATTTCGAGGACGGAACGGCGCAAGGCTGGTACGGACGCGGAGATACGGTGACCGTCGCGACGGATCAAGCGCACGGCGGGACGTACAGCTTGAAGTCGACCGGCAGAACGCAAGGCTGGATGGGGCCGGGCATTAACGCGACGGCGCTCGCCGCCGCGCCCGGCGCGTACGATTTCCGTGCGTGGGTAAAGCTCGAAAGCGGACATGCGGACGCGCAAGTGAAAGCGACGGTAGAATCGCAAGTCGCGGGAAGCTCGTCGCATAGCTACAACCAACTGGTCGGCGCGACGACCGTGAACGGCTCTACATGGACCGAGCTTGCAGGCACATATACGATCGGGAGCGGGCTCGATTACATTCAAATCTATTTCGAGTCTCCCGACGCGACTCTTTCGTTCTATATCGACGATGTTTCCTTTAAGCCGCATGAGACGCCCGTGCCCAGCAATACGGTGCTGAATAGCGATTTCGAGAGCGGAACGGACCAAAGCTGGTACGGTCGCTGGGGACCGACGGTCGCGGCGGTGACGACGCAGGCTCACGGCGGCGCGTACAGCCTGCTGACGACGGGCAGGGATGCGGGCTGGAAGGGTCCGGCGATCACGATCACGTCCGCGATGGAGAAGGGCGCGAAATACGCGATCGAAGGCTGGGTGCGCACCGTATCGGGAGACGACAAGAACGTGTCCCTGTCGGTATTAAGAGAACATGATGGCGGGCAGCAGCAGTATTTGTCCGTCGCCTATCAGGTGGCCGTGAATTCGACCGGCTGGACGAAGCTGTCCGGCACGTTCGATTATAAGGATGCGGCGGAAACGTTGAACCTGTATTTCGAGTCGTCCGATCCGACGCTTGCCTTCTATATCGACGATGTGACCATCGTCAAGACGGAGGAAGCATCCACGGACTTCGCGAACGGGTTCGAGGATGCGACGAGTCAGGGCTGGGGAGCGAGAATCGGCTCGGAGAATATCTCCGTCGTGACGGACGTCGCCCATGGCGGCACGTATAGCCTGAAGGTAGCGAACCGCACGGCGACTTACGCTGGCGCGAGCAAGGACGTGACGGAGTCGATGCGGGTCGGTTCGACCTATCGTTTCTCGGCGTGGGCCAGATTGGTGTCCGGAGCCGCAGCGGAAACGGTCAAGATGACGATGCAGACGGATAAGGGTACGGCGGCGAACTATATTCCGATTACGTTCGACTCGGCGACGTCCTCTCAGTGGGTGAAGCTCGAGGGCGAATACGCGTACGGCGCTCAAGTCGACAAGCTGACGCTATATTTCGAATCCGAGCATGCGGGCGTGGACTTCTATATCGACGACGTTCAGATGACGAAGTCGCTCGATCAAGGGTCGCTTCAAATCCAGAAGGATATTCCGTCGCTGAAGGACGTCTACGCGAACGACTTCCTGATCGGCACCGCGTTCACGAACGACGAGCTCGCCGGGGCGAACGCCGAGCTCATCGCGAAGCACTTCAACTCCGTCACGCCCGGCAATATTTTGAAATGGGACAGCACGGAGCCGACCGAGGGCAACTTTAATTGGGATGGACCCGACGAAGCGGTCAATTTCGCCGTGGACAACGGCATCCAAATCCGCGGTCACACGCTCGTGTGGCACAGCCAGACGCCGGAGTGGGCGTTCTATGACGCGAATCATCAGCTCGTAAGCAAGGAAGTGCTGTATGCCCGGTTGAAAAACCATATCGACGCCGTCGTCGGCAGGTACAAAGGGAAAATGTACGCCTGGGACGTCGTGAACGAAGCGATCGACGAATCCCAACCGGACGGCATGCGCCGCAGCCTCTGGTATCAAATCGCGGGCGAGGAATATATCGAGAAAGCGTTCGAATACGCCCGCGCGGCCGATCCGGACGCCAAACTCTATATTAACGACTACAATACCGAAAGCCCGGGGAAGGCGCAGCAGCTGTACAACCTCGTCCAACGCATGAAGGAGAAGGGCGTGCCGATCGACGGAGTAGGCCATCAAGTGCATATCGACATCGAATATCCGCCGGTCGACAGGATCGAGCGGACGATCTTGAAATTCGCGGACCTCGGCGTGCAGCAGCAGATTACCGAGATGGACATGAGCGTCTATACGAACGACGGTCAGCGCTTTACGTCTTTCACGCAAGAGATGGCCGTTCAGCAAGCGTACCGGTACAAGGAAATCATGGAGATGCTGAAGCGGCATAAGGACTTGGTCAACAGCGTCACCTGGTGGGGCAAGGACGACGGCCACACGTGGCTGACGACGTTCCCGGTCGCGCGCAACAATTGGCCGCTGCTGTTCGATAAACAGCTTCAGGCCAAGTACGCCTACTGGGCGATCGTCGATCCTTCCAAGGTGCCGATCTTGACTCGCAAGGCGGATGCCTACGGCGGCAGCCCGACGGTGGACGGCGAGACGGAATTCGCATGGAACGCATTGAGTGCCGTAGCCGTTCAAGGTTCGTCTACGCTTGGTGTTCAATTCAAGACGATGTGGGACGCGGAGCGCCTGTACGTGCTGGCGGACGTGACGGATGCGACGGCGAACGCGGCTGACGGATTGAAGATCTACGTCAATCAAGGCGCGCCGACATCCTACGGTTTGACGCGGAGCGGTGTTGCCATTAACGGCGCGGAGTACCGGGTGACGGAACGAGCAGGCGGTTATCGCATCGAGGCGGCGATACTTATGGGCGGCGAGCTTGCCGCGTTGAATTCGCTCGGTTTCGATATTCGGGCTGTCGATACGGACATCGCCGGAGGCGGAGGCGTCGTCTCCTGGAACGATAGAACGAACGGGGAGCCTTCCGATGCGGCCAACTGGGGCTTGCTGACGTTGCGCGGAGAGATGAAGGTCGCGGACGCGATGAAGGGAACGCCCGTTATCGGCGCATTCGACGATAACGCGTGGTGCGGCGCGTTCGAGTTGTCGACCGACACTTGGGTACAAGGAACAAGCGGCGCGACGGCCAAGGTGATGGTGCTGTGGGATGCGGGCCATCTGTACGTGCAGGCGAAGGTGACCGATCCGGTGCTCAGCGACTCGAGCGTGAACGCATGGGAGCAAGATTCCGTCGAGATCTTCATCGACCCGAACAATCATAAGGCGACGAGCTACGAAGCGGACGACGGGCAATACCGCATCAGCTTCAACAACGCCGCAAGCTTCGGAGACACGACGCCGCAGGCGGGCTTTAGCAGCGCGACGAAGCTGACGCCGGAAGGCTACGAAGTCGAAGCGGTCATACCGGTGACGGCCGTAACGCTCGCGCAGGACGCGATTTTCGGTTTCGACGTTCAAGTTAACGACGACGCGGGAAGCGGCAGCAGGTCGAGCGTCGCCACTTGGAGCGATGCATCCGGAACGTCCTATAAGGACACTTCCAAATTCGGCGTGCTTCGCCTGTTAACGCCGACGCCGATCGCGGACTTCGCATCGGCCGGGCATCATCAGACGAGCGCGACGTTTGCGTGGACCGCGGCCTTTGGGGCCAACGGCATCTCGATCGAGCAGTCGACGGATAACGGAGCGACGTGGACGAAGGCTGCGACGACGGGAACGATCGCGACGGACGCATCGAGCGCGACCGTAACGGGGCTGACGCCGAACGCGGGTTATAAGTTCCGCTTGGTCGTCGCTGGCGGCCGCAACGCGGGCACCTCGAACGAGCTTAGCGTGAAGACGGATTCGGCACCGATCGCTAATTTCGCGAACACGGAGAAGAAATCGACGACCGCATCGTTCTCTTGGTCGGCCGCCGTCGGCGCGAGCGGTGTTGAGATTCAGCAATCGGCGGACGGAGGACGGACGTGGACGACGGCCGCGACGAAATCCCCGATCGCGCCGAATACTTCCTTCGCCTCGATCAAAGGATTGAAGCCGCACACGGTTTACAAGTTCCGCTTGGTCGTCGTCGGCGGCCAGAACGACGGGACTTCGAACGTCGTCACGGTTGCGACGGATAAAGAACATAAGGAACCTCGTTAGGAAGCCGACGAGAAGCTGATTACACTAGCGGCAAGCAGGCCCATGCAATTGCGCATGGGTCTGCTTGATTTTTGTACACGATTCAGTATTTATAACCCATTTTTCGCATGTCCTTCTGAATGCAAGACAACGTTCTTGAAGATGCTGAGAACCGCAAACAGGTACATGTAATAACTAATTCTCATTTTTATACTGTAGCTTCACCAGGAACATTGAACCTTGATTATCTCATAGAGGTTGCCCAAAAAATAAATCTAGAATAAAAGATAAGAAATGGTGAATTAGCATTTTCGGTTCGCTGAATTTCATCAAATGGCATTATTCGTAACTAAATTAAATCCCCACTTAGTAGATAAGTGCCGAAGCACCTAACAGTCTACAAGGTGGGGATTTTTATAACTGGAGAGGAATCCAAATGCACATGTCCTTTTCGTTTATTCACTGGCCCCTCAAATCGCGAATCCTTCAAAAACGGGAGAACGTAACAACCCCTTCTTCGTTAGGCATTGATATTTAATTTTACAGCTCAAAAGTGGATCCAATTGAATCCATTCTTTGTTTTCTCCACGAATAATTTGTTTGGCCACATTGAAAAATGCTTTCTTCTCTGAAGCCGATGGGGGAAATTCTAATACACCTACGTAACGCCCATCAATCATTAATCCCCATCCGAATTTCCCTTTCCGGATCGCGCTGATCTGACAAACTGCATGCTGGTAATTCTTCGTTTTCACCCATACGTTGTCCGGGCGGGCATCCATGTAATAGTATGACTTTGGCCCGATCGTTCCGTTGTAGTTCACCGTTCCCTCAAGCCCGTTATCTTTGGTATATTGAAACAACTGCTCCGCGTTTGCATAAGAGCGGCTTATCATCGAACATAAGCACGTCCCAGATCGGAAAATGGGCCTTCATAGATTGTGCTGCTGCTTGAACGGCTTTCGAGTTCTTTGTATTAAATCGCGCCATTGCATCGTCCCACCAGGCTTTAGGTGGAGTGGTCATAGACGCGGTTGAGTCAAAACAGATACATTCCCCATCCAAAATGGCATTTCGTACTGGTAGATGGATTTGTTGCAATTCGGGAAATCACATCGTTACTTCCGTGCCTTCCCGAGAAAATGCCCGAACATCACCGTTATTATTATAAGTTTTATGCTTATCCATTTCTAAATCGTCTCCGCAAAGCTTGCGAGGGTAGTGGCAATTTTTGGTTACTGTTTAGGTCACTCTGACTGCGGAGACCTAAAGATGTGTCGGCTAACTCTACCTACTGTGCCCTACGGCGACTCTGAGCATGTTAGTAGTAACGATTCGCGGATTTAGCATCGCGTGGCGACGTTATTTCGGCGGAATGAGCGGATTCGCGGATTTAGCATCGCGTGGCGACGTTATTTCGGCGGAATGAGCGGATTCGCGGATTTAGAATCGCGTGACGACGTTATTTCGGCGGAATGAGCGGATTCGCGGATTTAGCATCGCGTGACGACGTTATTTCGGCGGAATGAGCGGATTCGCGGATTTAGCATCGCGTGGCGACGTTATTTCGGCGGAATGAGCGGATTCGCGGATTTAGCATCGCGTGGCGACGAAAATGTAAAAATCAAAGCAGCGAAACTTGGTAAACGGTTCGAGAGCCATAAACCGGCGATTCTTCGTTTTCTTTACGATGCCGGAGGCGTTCTTGCTTGGATTAATTCCAATAAACCGTTTTCGAAGAAATTCACGAAAATCCTGCTATAATACGCTATAGATCGAGCCTGGATGGGATGATCCACGGCTCGGAACGGGAGGATGAATGAATGCGCCTGCATCGCGCCATTCTAGTGGACGACGAAATTTTTACCCGCAAAGGGTTGATGAAGCTGATCGACTGGCCGGCCTGCGGCTTCGAAATCGTCGATGAAGCCGATAACGGCGAGGATGCCCTCGAGCTCATCGGGCGAGTCAAGCCCGACCTGGTCATCACCGACATACGAATGCCCGTGCTCGACGGATTGGAGCTTATCCGGCGCGTCGCGTTGGAGCTCGACTTCAGCCCGGCGTTCATTATCGTAAGCGGATATAACGATTTCGCTTATGCCCAACAAGCGGTTCGTTACGGCGTTCACGATTTTATTCTCAAGCCGATCGACGAGGTCGAATTCGAAGCGGCGCTTCGCCAGTTGAACGACCGGCTTCGCCGCGACCGGGAGAACCGGGAGCGGAACGACCGGCTGTCGACAGGAGCCATGATCGATTCGATCATTCTCGGCGAAGCGGACGAGGAAGCGGTCGCGAAGTGGGAGCGGCGCATGCTGCTGCGTCCGGGCGACAGGCTATTCTATCTATTCGCGGAGCTGAACGATAATTATTCGTGGAAATCTTCCGGTGAGCGAATCTCCCATGCTCGGTTCAAGGAATTCGTCCATCAGGCGCTGGCCGCGATAAGCGACGACGATCGGACGATCCACGTGCACGAGCATCGCAACCGGATCGGCATCTTGCTGTCCGACCGCGATCTCGAGGGCTTCGGAGGGGAAATGGAACCTTTCGCCGCGAAGCTCAGGATGGAGCTCGTCGACAGGGCCGGAGAAGGGGTCTTTCTCTTCGTCGGGTCTCCGGCCGGCTACTTGTCGGATATCCGGTATTCGTACGCCACCGCCAAAGAAGCGCTGTTGTACAAATTCGTCCACGACGATAGCCGCATCGTCGTCTACGACAAGGTCAAATCGGACCGGTTGAACGATTTCGGCATCGACCCGGAAAGGTTAAACCGGTTCATCGAGCAACTCGAAGAGCAGCGGACGGACGAGGTGAAGGCGACCGTCGAAGGATGGTTCCGCGAGTTCCGCGACAAACGGTACGCGCCGGAAGCGGTCAAGATGAACATTCATCAATGCGTGCTCGGCGTGACGAAGACGATCCGCGGGATGGACGGAGACGAACGGACTCTCGCTTCCCTGGCGCCGATCGTCGAATGGCACGATCTGAACTTGTCGATCGGCGAAATCAAGAGGCTGTTCGAGGCGTTCGTCGAAGAGAGCCAGAACTTCATAGCGGAATTGCGAAAGGCGCAGATGAAGGGCGGAATCAATAAAATTCGCGCCTACATCGAAACGAACTATTCGAGCAACATCAGCCTGAAGAGCATAGCCGCGCTGTTTTTCATCAATCCCGTATATCTCGGACAGCTGTTCAAGAAGACGTACGGCGTTTACTTTAACGACTTCTTGCTGCATATCCGCGTGAACGAAGCGAAGAAGCTGCTGCGGCAATCGGCGGACATGCGGATCTATGAGATCGCCGAGAGGGTCGGCTTCAGCAACGCGGATTATTTCGTAACCCAATTCGAGAAAATCGAACATATGACGCCGACGGAATACCGCAATAAATTGCGGTAGCGATCATCGCCGATAAAGGGGAATGCCGGGACATGCGGAAACTGAATTTCAACAACGTTCGCTTGCGGAACAAGATGCTCGTTCTCTATGCGGTGTGCGTATTCGCTCCGCTCGTGCTCACGAACGCGATTTTCTACCAAGTAACGACGAAAAACGTGAAGAACCAGCGAATGACGGACATCTCCCTTGCGGTCGAGCAGATCAAGAACGAATTCCGGGCGAAGATCGACGACGCGTTGGCCTTGTCGACCGTGTTCTACACCGATTACAACTTGAACGAAATCCTGGAGGAAGAGTACGAGGCTCCGGCGGACTACATCGCTGCCTACGATTCTTATTTCCGCAGGATCCTAAATAGCTATACGCCCGCTTATAATTCGGTCCAGAACATCAAAATCTATATCGACAACCCGACTATGCTCCATTCCGGAGGCATCGGAGATCTAACGAAAGAAGTCAAGCAATCGGAATGGTACCGCGCGCTCGAAGAGAGCGGCTCCGCCCATCCCGTATTCGTTCGGACGGCCAAGGAAGACGCCTACGAGTTCAAGGAAGTCCGGGATACGTTCAGCATCGTAAGAAGAATGGACTATTACACGTCGTCGAGAAACAAGTACGAGAAAATACTGAAAATCGAATTAAAATCGACGTCCCTGCAGCAAGTGTTCAAGAATCTCAACCTTCAAGGCCATATCTATCTGATCGACGCCTCGGGCAAGGTCGAATATACGACGGACCCCGAAGTCGATTGGCGGAAAGATTCGCCCGACTACCGGACGCTCGAGTTTCCTTCGGACGCCATCCAGATCGAGAAGACGTACCAGAACGTGAATTACTTGGAAGGCTGGCGGATCGTCGCTACGATATCGGAAGAAGAAGTGTTGCTCGAAGTCCGCAAATCGAGGAAATTCATCGTATACGTGACTTGCATCAACATCGTCATTCCGACGTTGATCATCCTCTGGATCACGAGATCGCTTAACGTGCGTCTCATCCGCATTCTCCGGCATATGAAGAAAGTGAAAAACCAGCACTTCGACACGATCGACCACAAGGAACACGTCGACGAAATCGGCCAATTGACGAGCGAGTTCAACCGGATGACGCTGCAGGTAAAGAGCCTCATCGACGACGTTTACGTCGCGGACATCCAGAAGAAGTCGCTCGAGCTCGAACGCCGCCAGGCGCAGCTGAACGCGCTGCAAAGCCAGATCAATCCGCATTTTCTGTTTAATGCCTTGGAGACGATTCGGATGCGCAGCTTGATCAAGGACGAGACGGAAACGGCGAAGATCATCCACAATATGGCGAAAATCTTCCGTACGTCGCTCAGGTGGAACAAAGACCGGGTAACGGCCAGCGAGGAGATGGAGTTTATCGTCTGCTTCCTCGAAATCCAGAAATACCGGTTCGAGGATAAGCTGGTTTACGACCTGTACATGGATCCGGAAGCCGAAGGCTGCATCGTGCCGAAGATGTCTTTCGTGCCGTTCGTGGAGAACGCCAGCATTCACGGCATCGAACCGAACAAAGGCGGAGGCCGGATAGAAGTGCGCATCGAACGGCAAGGGGACGAGCTCGTCTTCCGGGTTTCCGACGACGGCGCCGGCATGGACGAGGAGAAAGTGAAACGGATTTACGCTTACTTGGAGAGCGACGAGGCGATCGGGGAGAGAATCGGCGTGCAGAACGTTATCTATCGGCTGAAACTGATCTATGGCGACAAATTCGGCTTTACGATCGACAGCGCGTCGGGCAAGGGGACGACGATCTGTCTTCGCATACCGGTCGCCTAAATCGAATATCGCTATGCTTTTCAAAGAACGGACTATAGTTTATTGGGTAAACAAAGCCCTTCGGCGACTTTATACTGAAAGTGCTTACAAAAACGAGAAGGTTTTCGAAAGGGGCTCGAATCGATTGGCAAAGAAATTATTTTTAACTTGCATGGCCGCAGTCCTGGTGTTCACCGCTGCTTGTTCGAAAGAGAATAACGGGAACAACGCGTCGCCAAGCGCAGCCGGCAGCAGTCCTGCAGCATCGGAAAGCGCTTCGCCTTCGGAGGCGCCGAAAGACAAAGTGACTTTCTCATACTTCAACGGCGTAGCTAATGCGCCGGACGTGAACACGAACGAGACGACGATCGGTAAAGTTCTCGAAGATCAAACCGGCGTCAACTTCAAGATGGAACACTTGGTGGGAGAACTGAAAGCGAAAATCGGTACGATGATCGCTTCCAACAACTATCCGGACGTTATCAACCCGGATGCCGGTATCGACCAGCTTCTTGACGCCGGCGCATTTATTCCATTGAATGACCTGATCGAGAAATACCCGAACATTAAGCGCGTATACGGTCCTTATCTCAACCAAATGAAAGCGGCGGACGGCAACATTTACTTCATCCCGTTCTCCAGCCAAGTCGGCGAGTATACGCCTGACCCTGAAATCAACCAAGGCGCTTTCTGGGTTCAACGCCGCGTGTTGAAAGAAGCGGGTTATCCGAAGATCAAAACGTTGGATGAATATACGAAACTGATCGAAGACTTCGTAGCCAAACATAAAGACGAAGATTTGACCGGACTCATTACCTTGACGCATGACTGGAGATTCTTCGCGACCTCCAACGTGCCGATGCACCTGGACGGTTATCCGAACGACGGTAACGTCGAAGTCGACATGACGACGTTCGAAGCCAAAACGTATTACACGACCGACTCCACGAAGCGTTGGTTGCAAAAATTGAACGATCTTAATTCCAAAGGTCTGTTCGACAAAGCTTCCTTCGTAGACAACTACGACCAATATATCGCGAAGCTCTCTTCCAAAAAAGTCGTCGGGTTCTTCGACTACGGCTGGCAATCGGGCAATGCCCGCAACCTGTTGATAGACGCCGCAAGACAGGATCCGACTCAAGACGATTTCGTATACTTCCCGATGCCGCTCACGTGGGATGGCGATAAAGACCAGCTTCTCGATCCTGCGGGATTCGTTAAGAACCGCGGTATCGGCATCAGCGTAAGCGCGAAAGATCCGGAACGTATCATGGAATACTGGGATACCCTGCTGAAAGAAGAGAACCAAGTTCTTAGAAGCTGGGGCATCAAAGGCGAAACGTACGAAGTGGACGACAAAGGCCGCTTCTACCGTACGGCCGAGCAAATCAAGAAAATCGACGAGCCGTTCAACTTGAGCTTCGGCTTCAGATACTACGCATGGGATTGGCCGCAATACGGCACGAACTCCACGTTGTCCGACGGCAACGCGCTCGCGCCTCTCTACCAACCGGAAGTATTCCAAATGCGTTTGACGGACGCGGACAAAACGATTCTCGACAAATACGGCGTCAAAACGTACTCCGAGCTCTTCGCTAAACCGGACAACCGTCCATGGTACCCGGCTTGGGGGATTCCGAAAGCGCAAGGCTCCGCCGAACAAATTTGGGAAACGACGAAAGACGAAGTTACGAAGAAGTACTATCCGAAGCTCGTGCTGGCGAAACCGGCCGACTTCGAAAAAGTATGGGGCGAATATGTAGCCGCATTCGGCAAGCTTGACACGGCCGGATATGAAAAATGGTACACGGAACAAATTAAAGCCGCTATCGAAGCTGCCAAGTAATCGATGATAAGTAATAAGCGAAAGGCCGGCTATACGTGCTGTTGGCTCGCACAAGCCGCCTTTCGCTTATTCCGTTAGTAAGGACCGTTCGGAAGGAGAATGAATATGGAGAGCAACATCGAATCTGCAACGTCTTCCATGACGCCTAATCAAAAGCCGACGGGACTGAAGCTTTTCTTCAAGAAACTCGTGCAACAACGGATGCTCGTCTTGATGTCCGTTCCTTTTCTCATATGGCTCTTTCTTTTCAAATATTTGCCGCTATGGGGATGGACGACAGCCTTTCAAAAATACAAACCGGCCAAAAGCTTCTCGGAACAAGAATGGGTCGGTTTTGATCAATTTAAGTTTCTGTTTCACGACGATCGGTTTTTGCGAGTGTTAAGAAATACGCTTGCGCAAAGCGGAATCAATCTCGTTCTTGGCTTCGTTACCGCGATTACCCTCGCGCTCTTGCTCAACGAATTGCGCGGAATGGTGTTTAAGCGCGTCGTGCAGACGGTTACCTATATGCCGCACTTCCTTTCTTGGGTCGTCGCCGCGGGAATTATTCAAACGACGCTCGCGCCGGATGGCATTATCAATGTGTTGATGATTAAATTGGGCATGATCGAGAAAGGCCAAGAATTATTGTTCCTTGGCATTCCGAAAGATTTCTGGACCATATTGGGGCTTGGGACCGTGTGGAAAGACCTCGGGTGGAATACGATCGTGTACTTGGCCGCGATGGCAACGATCGATCCCTCGCAGTACGAAGCGGCGGAAATGGATGGAGCGGGACGGTTCAGACGGATGTGGAACGTTACGTTGCCGGGTATCAAGTCGGTTATCGTCGTCTTGCTTATATTGAACATCGGTAATTTGATGGAATCGGGATTCGAGGCGCAATACCTGCTTAAAAACGGTATGAACATCGACTATTCCGAGAACATTGACATATTCGTTCTGACGTACGGTATTAACCAAAGCAACTTTTCCCTGGCTGTCGCGGCAGGTATGTTCAAAAGTCTCGTCAGCATTGTCTTGCTGTTCATCGCGAATAGTATCGCGAAGCGCGCAGGCGAGAGCAGACTGTTCTAAAGGAGGATTACCGGATGACAAATTTAGCCGCAGGAACCGCGCCCAAGAAGCTTTCCCGCAGGAACGCTTCGATAGGAGACCGAATTTTCGACACCTTAAATATTACTTTCCTTTGCTTGCTGATGCTCGTCACCTTGTATCCTTTTTTGAACACGCTCGCGTTATCGTTGAACCGGGCAATGGATTCGATCAGGGGCGGCATCTATATATGGCCAAGAGACTTATCGCTTGAAAACTACAAATACGTGTTTAACCAATCGACGATATTCCATGCGACGTTGATCTCGATTCTTCGCTTGATCGTCGGTTCGGTAACGACCGTATTCTGTTCGGCAATGGTCGCGTATACGATCAGTCGGCAAGACTTCGTGCTGCGGAAGTTCATCACGATCGCTTTCGTCCTGACCGCGTACATTAACCCGGGGCTTATCCCGAACTATTTGAACATTCGCGATTTGGGCTTGGTCGACAGCTTCTGGGTTTATATTTGGCCGGGCTTGATCGGCGTCTTCAACCTCATTCTTATCCGATCTTTCATCGACGGACTTCCGGAAAGCATCCTGGAGTCCGGGAGAATCGACGGAGCGGGAGACTTCAGGACGTTCTTTAACATCGTCCTGCCGCTTTGCCTTCCCGTTCTTGCGACGGTAGCGTTGTTCACGGCGGTCTATCAATGGAACTCCTGGTTCGACGTATTCTTGTACAACTCGTCGAATATCAATCTCAGTACGCTGCAATACGAGCTTCAAAAAATTCTTCAGAACTCAAGCGCCGCTTCATCGGCGGCAAGCGCGTTCTCGAATCCAGATGCGGCCGCTAACGCGGTTACGCCGCTCGCGGTACGAGCGACGATGACGATCGTGGCTTCGGTTCCGATGATCGTCATGTATCCGTTCCTGCAAAAGTACTTCGTTAAAGGCATGACGCTCGGGGGAGTCAAAGGGTAATGAGCGACGATAACTTTCCGAAGCTGCATGACCTATTCCGGGATTGTTTCGATATCGGCGCGGCGGTCAATCCGCGGACGCTGGACCGGGCGGGGGACTTCATCGCGCGCCACTATAACAGCGTAACCGCCGAGAACGAAATGAAGTTCGAAAGATTGCATCCCAAGGAAGACGAGTATACGTTCGGCGATGCGGATTCGATCGTCGCTTTCGCCCGGACGCGCGGCATGAAGGTACGCGGCCATACGCTCGTCTGGCATAACCAGACGACGGATTGGCTGTTCCAGGACAAGATGGGCCGTCCGACCGACCGGGAGACGTTGCTGTCGCGGCTGAAATCTCATATCGATACCGTCGTGAAACGGTATCGCGACGACGTCTATTGTTGGGACGTCGTGAACGAAGCCGTGTCCGACGACGGGCCGAAGCTGCTGCGGCCTTCGAAGTGGCTGGATATCGCGGGCGAGGATTTTATCGCGAAAGCCTTCGAATTCGCCCATGAGGCGGACCCGAGCGCTTTGCTGTTCTACAACGACTATAACGAGAGTTATCCGGATAAGAGAGAGAAGATTTACAAGCTGGCGGAAGACTTGCTTGCCCGCGGCGCGCCGATCCACGGCATCGGCCTGCAAGCGCATTGGAATTTGACCCGGCCGTCTTTGGACGAGATTCGCCAAGCGATCGAACGTTACGCGTCGCTCGGGCTGAAGCTGCAGATTACGGAGATGGACGTATCGGTATTCGATTGGGACGACCGCCGTACGGACTTGGCCGCGCCTACCGAAGAGATGGTCGCCCGGCAAGAAGAAAGATACGTTCAAATGTTTCGATTGTTCAAGGAATACCGGGACATCATTACCGGGATTACGTTCTGGGGGGCGGCGGACGATTATACTTGGCTGGACGATTTCCCGGTACGGGGCAGGAAAAATTGGCCGTTTCTGTTCGATGCCGGGCATCGGCCGAAGCCTGCTTTCCGGAAAGTCGCGGCTCTCGCGGACGAACGATAACGGTAAAAAGCTTACGCGAAAGGGACTGGCCGATTCGTCGATTGACGACGATCGGCCAGTCCCTTGTCGTATGGCTGATGAGATGCATGGCAATGCGGGTGCGTAATCAGTGCCCCATCAGCATGGAAGCATCGACATCGGCGGCGGGCTTGCCCGACGCGTCGGCGGTAACCGGCTCTGCCTTCGGTCTTGGCTTGCGAAGGATGAGACTGAGCGCGACGCCTACGCAAGCGATGCTCGCGGTCAGGAAGAACGTGTCGCCGAACGCGGCCGTCGAGCCCGCGACGGGTTCGGCTCCTGCTGCCAGATGATGCGTGATCCGGGAGCTGAGATAACCCGTCATTCCCGCGATGGCGAACGACATGATGACTTGCTGGCTCGCCGTCGTCAGCGGCGTGACGCGGCTGACGAGCTTGCGCGGCGCGGCGTTCAACACGTGCGTGTTCAGCGCCATCATCGACAGTCCCATGCCCATGCCCATCATGGCAAGCGGAAGCATGATCATGAATCTCGTCGTATCGGTATCGATCTGGGACAAGATGAACAGCGCGCCGGAGATGACGCCCAAGCCGACGAAAGCGAGCGGGCGGGCGCCGATCTTGTCGAACAGGCGACCGCCGATCGGCATGAAGAGCGCGGAGCCGATCGCCATCGGCAAGGTCGTCAGACCGCTTTTCAATGGCGTATAATGGAGAACGTTCTGCAAGTAGAGCGGCACCATAAGAATGGAGCCCATGAGCGCGACCTGCGAGAACCAAGTCAGGACGACGCCGCGGACGAAGTCCGAGGAACCGAATACGCGAAGCTCGAGCAGCGGTTGCTGCTTGCGAAGCTCGACGAAGATGAAGACGAGAAGCGCGATGCCGCCGACGACGAGGCCGGTCAGCGTCGACGTCTCCGTCCACCCTTTGCCGCTCTCGCTGACGCCGTATGCGAGCATCGAGAAAGCGATAGGGGCTAGAATCATGCCGAGCACGTCAAGCGCGGGCGTCTTCTGGCGGTCGCCGGTCGGCAAGAACTTCGCGCCGACGATCAACGCCGCGATGCCGATCGGCAAGTTGATCAGGAAGATCCAGTGCCAGGAAGACAAGCCGATGAGCCAGCCGGACAGAATCGGTCCGGCGGCGGGCGCGAGCAGCATCGGGATGCCGAGCATGCCCATGACGGAGCCGCGCTTGTCGGCGGGAGCGAGCTTGAAGATCATCGCCATCCCGATCGGCGACACCATGCCGCCGCCGATCCCTTGGATGACGCGGAACAAGACGAGCTGCTCGGCGGTTTGGGCGGCGGCGCACAGCACGGACCCGAGCGTGAACAACGCGATCGTGATCAGGAAGATGCGCTTGGAGCCGAACTTGTCGGTCATCCACCCGGCGAGAGGAATGACGGCGGCCAGCGCGAGGGTGTAGCCGGTAATCGTCCATTGGATCGAATTGAGGGACGTATGGAAATATTCCTGCAAGTTCGGAATGGCAACGTTAACGACGGTGCTGTCGAGAATGACCATGATCATCCCGATGATGACGGCGAGAAGAGGCGCGATAATGGACTTGATCGAGAATTCCGCCTGAGGTGCCGCGGCGGTCGGCGGAGAAGCCGTTGTCGTAGACATGAACACGTTCCTTTCCGAATGACCCTGATCTTGACGGGACTGACGTAAAAACCTATCATTGACTTATCGGTTTCCGAGAAAACTGGTTGGTCACGAAGCGGTAAACCCCATTTTACCGATTTTCCGGAAGATGTCAAACGATTTTCGAAACGAGGGATTCCATTGAGCATGGCCAAGCAAACGATCATGGAATCGGCGATGAGGTTTTTCTCCGAGAAGGGCTACGACGGGACTTCCATTCAGGAGATCGCCGACGATTGCCGGATCGCGAAAGGCTCGTTATATAAGTTTTTTCCTTCCAAAGAAGATCTCCTATTGGAGATCTATTTGACGCAGGTGAATAAGCTTCACGACAAGCTCGACGCGATTCGCCGGGATAAGGCGCTCGACCCGCGCGACGCCTTCATCCGGGAAATCGAGTGCAATTTCGAGTTTTTCTTCGAGAACAAGTTCATCATGAGGGAATTCAAGACGCTGTCGTCGACGTCGAGCAAGATCGGCCCCTACCTGCATCGGATGCGCTCCGGCCTGATCGAATCCAGCAAGAACGGCTTGCTGCAGTACGCGGGAAAGGATTTGGAACCGAACATCTGGGAGCTCGTGTGCGTCTTAAACGGGATTACGAAGGAATTCATTCATTTGGTCGTGTTCGACAACAAGCCTCTTAACGTCCGGGATTTGTCGGCGTTCATCGCGGACAGGATCGACAGCTTGGCCAACGACATTCGTACGAACAAGCGGGTAACCGTCGTACCCGGCGCGGTCATGGAAGAACTGCTGCAGGCGGGGGAATCGTGTTCTCGCGCGACGTCGGGGGAGCTTCGGGCGGAAATGCTGCGATCGGCGCGAACGACGATCCAAGAATTGACGGTCACCAACCATCGGAAGAAAGAGCTGGAAGAAGCGGTCGCGTTATTGGAGGCGGAATTCGACAGCGACGAGCCGAAGCCGGTCATTCTCCTGGCGCTTCTGCAATATTTGTCGTTCGAGTACCCGCTCGCCTACATCGCCAAGCAGTTGGAGAAATACGTTTCCCCGACTTCTTGAAGGAAACATTCCTCGAAATAGGGAGTAACATTGCCGATTGTAGGTCAAACTTAAAAAAAGTGTCACAAGGTCGGAGTCTAGGGCTATACAAAGCCCGTCCGACCTGTGATAAAATAAATAAGTTAACGGGACGTTATCGTTAGGTTAGCGCAATGTTAACGATAAGCAGCTACATACTCGGGAAAGAAGGGCTATTCGTGTTCCGGAAAAAAGACATCTTTTTTAAGACGCTGGAGGAAATGGCGGACATCATTCTTCAGACTGTCGATCGTTTCGCGACGGCGGTAAACGGGGATTTACCCGATGCGACGGCGTTCGCGAAGGAAATGAAGGAATTCGAACATAAAGGGGACAAATGCACCCATATTATCCTGACCGAGCTGAACAAGACGTTCATCACGCCGATCGAGCGCGAGGATATTATGGAGCTCATCAAGAAGCTGGACGACGTTCTCGACGGAATCGAAGCGTGCGCCTCCCGTTTTGAAATGTATCAGATCACGAAATCCGATCCGTTCATCCGCAAGTTCGGCGATTGCTTGCGCCGCAGCGCCCTAGAGATCAAGTCCGCGATCTATCTGCTCACGCAGAAGAAGCTGCTTGCGATCCAACCGCACTGCGTCACGCTCAACGAGCTCGAGAACGAAGGGGACGAGCTGATGCGCCAAGGCATCAAGCATCTGTTCCAGAACGTGAAGGATCCGATCGAATTGATCAAGCACAAGGAAATTTACGAGCGCTTGGAGCAAACGACGGACTCGTGCGAAGATGTCGCGAATACGCTGCAATCCATAATCATGCGCAATTCTTGATCGGCGCAAGCGGGGACGGAAACGAATATAATGGATTATACTCACTGGTTAGTCGTATTTATCGTCATTTTGGCGTTAGGCTTCGATTTCATTAACGGATTTCACGATACGGCTAATGCCATCGCGACATCCGTTTCCACGCGCGCCCTGACGCCTCGGTGGGCGATCATCCTAGCCTCTTGCATGAACTTGGTCGGAGCGCTCATGTTCACCGGGGTCGCGAAGACGATCGGGGGCAAGATTACCGATCCGTTCAAGCTGGAGCACGGACTGACGGTCGTCATCGCGACGCTGCTCGCCGCGATCGTCTGGAACTTGATCACGTGGTGGTTCGGTATCCCTTCCTCCTCTTCGCATGCGATCATCGGCGCGCTTGCGGGCGCCGCGATCACGTCCGAAGGCTGGGACGGGATTAATTACTCGGGGTTCATCGGTATCCTGAAGTGGCTGATTCTCTCGCCGATCATCGCGTTCGTTCTCGGTTTCTGCATTATGTTTATTTTGAAGCGGGTGTTCGCCCGTTCCAGTCCTCACCACGTGAACAAAATGTTCCGGTTCGGGCAAGTGTTGACGGCGGCGTTCCAATCGTTCACGCACGGCACGAACGACGCGCAGAAGGCGATGGGCATCATTACGCTGGCGCTCGTGACGGCGGACATTCAAGATACGCTCGATATCCCTCTATGGGTGAAACTTTCCGCCGCGCTCGCTATGGCGCTCGGAACGTCCGTCGGCGGTTGGAAGATCATCAAGACGATGGGCACGAAAATCTTCAAGATCGATCCGATGAGCGGATTCTCCGCGGACCTCGGATCGGCGTCGGTTATTCTAGGCGCGACGTTGTCCCATTTTCCCGTTAGCACGACGCACGCCATTACGTCCTCGATTCTCGGGGTCGGTTCGGCCAAGAAGTTCTCCAACGTCAATTGGAGCATGGCCGGCCGCATCGTCGTCACTTGGGTCATCACGATTCCCGCCGTCGGCTTGCTGGCGATGTTGATCTACTCCGTACTTAGCTTGTTCCTCCACTAAATCGGGTTTGCTTTCGGACGCCGTCATCTCACTTTGGGCTGGAGGACACCTATGCTTGCTTACACGGATCAGGCAAAGTCGAGCGTTCAGTTGCTGAGCGAATTCATGGCGAAAGGCTCCGAAGCCCATGGGCGGAAGCTGACGTTCTCCGGCGTGGGGGACCGCGACGTCTACAACATCTGCGCCCCGTTCTTCGATCGGGGCGAACCGGTTATCGCCGGCCGGGTGGAGCATCGGGATAATGAATCCTCGGAGGTCATGTTTTTCGTCGAACGAAGAGGAGAATGGGTGCCGCGCAACGGCGCTCCCGTGTTCGCCCTTCAAGACCCGTTCGTCGCGTTCATCGGCGACGAGCTCGTCTTCGGCGGAGTCGAGGTTTACTTCGACGGCGACGACCCGCATTACGTCACGTCCTGGTGTACCGTCTTCTATCGGGGCGGCTCGATCGACGAATTGGTGCCATTCGCCAAAGGGCCGCTCACGATGAAGGATATTCGGCTGATCGGGCTGGGAAACGGCCGGATCGGCGTGTTCACCCGTCCGATGATGGTCGACGGCGCGAGAGCGCTGATCGGCTACGCCGAGATCGGCAAGCTGGAGGAATTAAACGAGGATACGATCAACGAAGCGACGCTGTTGCGGGCGCAATTCCTTCCCGACGAATGGGGCGGAGCGAACGAAGCGCATTTGCTGGACGGCGGCTTGATCGGCGTTCTCGGTCATATCGCCTGGATGGAAGACAACAACATTCGGCACTACTACCCGATGGTGTTCGCCTTTAACCCGGCGGATTGCCGCTATACGCCGATCAAGCTGATCGCCACCCGCGGCTTGTTCCCGGAAGGACCCGCGAAACGGCCCGATCTCGTGGACGTCATCTTCAGCGGGGGGCTCATCCGCAACGGCGACGGAACGGCTTCCCTGTATACGGGAGTCAGCGACGCGGAAGCCCATGTCATCGATATTCCGGATCCGTTCCTGGAATACGAGCGGCAAGCGAAGCGGTAATCGAACAAACCGGCCTCAAGCGCAACGCTTGAGGCCGGTTTGCGGTTTATTGCTTCTTCGTCTTGGCAGCGGAGCCGGTTCTCGTTCTCGCGGCGGTCGTGCGCCGGGCACTGCTCTTGCGATTGCGATTGCGCCTGCGCCGGCGCTTGCGCGTGGAGACGGAATCGTTATTGGCCGTCGCCGTCTTGCCGCCTTTGCCTATGAACAGCTTGATCATCGGGGCGATCTGCTGCATCGTCGACATGAACTTCTGTACTTTGCCCATCGTCGACAGCACGCCTTCGATGCCTCCCATTCGATCGACCATCGCCTTCAGGTCGTTCAGGTTGGAGATGCTCGTAATGCTCGAGAGGTTAAACGGCAGCGAGATCCCGGTCTTCGCCGGAGCCGCGACCGCGACCTCGCCCGCGGGAATGACGGTCGTCGCATTTATGACGGCGGGAGGACCGGCGGGCGCGCCTTCGATCCCGGGAAATTCGATAGGGCTATTGCCGAACGTCCAATTGCTCCAGACGGGCGTTTCCGTTTCGTTCATGAAGTCACACCCTTTTTTATTGTCAGCTTATGACGGCGACCGCCCCCGGGCGTGGACGGATGCCCGCGCCCGGAGACATTTTACCTCTGCGATGCGTGAATACGGCGAAGCTTGAAGTCTCGCCGGGTACGAAGTACAATGAAAGCATAGGCGAGAGGAAGGGATGCTGCCGCATGCAATTGAAGAAGCTGAACGATCCGACGATAGATCAACTGTTCGAGGCCATTCTGACCTTGAAGAACGTCGAAGAGTGTTACGTGTTTTTCGACGACTTGTGCACGGTGAACGAAATCCAATCGTTGTCTCAACGGCTCGAAGTGGCGAGAATGTTGGGCAAGGGGCATACATACAACCAAATCGAGACCGAGACGGGCGCGAGCACGGCAACGATCTCCCGCGTGAAGAGATGCCTGAATTACGGTAACGACGGCTATAAGTTATCGCTCGAGCGTCTGGGACGCTTCGGCAACGAGCTGAAGACCGAAACGGAATAATCTTTATGATTCGAATAGGTTGACGCGTTCGAGAACCCGGTTCTCCCATGGGGAACCGGGTTTTTGCGTTGCAACCCCGCAACCCCGCAACCCCGCAACCCCGCAACCCCGCAACCCCGCAACCCCGCAACCCCGCAACCCCGCAACCCCGCAACCCCGCGAGCCCGAGTTACTGATCCAAACTAATTATCTCCCTCTTGAAAGGGGTCAGCAACCCCGAGTTACTGATCCAAACCAACGAATTAACTCACTCCAAAGAGGGACTAGCCCCCCTAGTTACCTCGCACTATTGCGATGACAGCCATTCTTGCTATTTTACGAAAACGTTTTTCTAGAAAGCGACGGAAGTTGTTGCCGCTTTCATAGACCTGAGGTATGCTAGGAGCGAAAAGCTTGCAGACTGGCTCCAAGGGTGAGAAAACGATGCAATATTGGCAATCCGTACGTTTCAAGATCGTATTCGGCTTTTTGCTCTTGATTGCCCCGATGGTCCTATTCCTCATCTATAACAACGTCTACGCGACGAACGTCGTGCGCGACCAAATCTCGCTGCACTACAACAACCTGATGGCTCAGCAAGTGAAGAACAATGACGCCATTTTGCAGGAGACGATGCGCTATTTGTACCGGATGAAAACCGATCCGGATATCCAGTCGCTTCAGTCGCTATCTCTGGCGGAAGACGATTCCGACTATACGATGGTCAAGATGGAGCTGGCGAGAAGGTTTCTCCTCGACACGGGTTATTACAATAAAGTCGATACGTTCTTCGTCTATTCGAGCAAGGACGACGATATGTTTTTCTCCACGCAGTATAGCTTCCACTTCGCGGAGGTGCAGTCGGCGCTGCTCGATTACACGACGAAGCTCGCCAAAAGCGGCATTCCCGAAGAGACGCGGCGCTGGGAGCGCTTCTCCATTCCGAACGACACGAACTATTTGATCAAAACGGTAGAGGACTCCGGCATCTACATCGGCGCGCTCGTGCAGGTCGATAGGCTGAACGAGGAAGTGAGCCACTTCGACGTCGGCCCGGACGGCGCAACGTTCGTCGTCGACCCCGCCGGCAACGCGCTGACGAACTCGCCTCTTCCGGTCGTGCAGGAAACAATCGTGCACAGCGAGATCGTCGAGATGACGAAGCAAGGCCGGACGACGTGGAACAAGAATCATTACCTGGTCATCACGCAACCCTCGTACATCTCGGACATCCACTATATGATCGTCATACCGGAAACGTATATTTTGAAAAACCTCCCCTTCTTCCAGAAGATGCTCTACGTCTGGATTCCGCTCATCGTTGCCGTCGTCCTGACGCTGTACTTGGTGTTCCTGCAGAGGGTCATGTTCAAGCCGCTCGTCAATCTCGTGCGCGGGATGCGCAAGCTTGGACAAGGGCGGTTCGACATCCGGATGCCGGTCAATACGGACAACAGCGAGTTCGCCTTTATGTCGGGCACGTTCAACTTGATGGCCGAACAGATCGAGAAGCTCAAGATCGACGTCTACGAGGAACAGATCCGCGTCCAGAAGGCGGAATACAAGCACCTGCAAATCCAGATCAACCCGCATTTCTACATGAACAGCTTGAATATCGTCTATAACCTAGCCGCGCTGAAGGACTTCAAGTCGGTGCAGAAGCTGAGCTTGCACTTGGCCGATTATTTCCGCTTCCTCATGCTCGGCCACCGAACGGTGCTGCCGCTCGAGGATGAAATCAAGCACATCGAGCACTACTTGGAAATCCAGAAAATCCGTTACGTCACGAAGCTGGAGTACGACATCGAGGTGCTTCCCGAGCATCTGGCCGTTCAGTTGTCGCCGCTGCTGCTGCAGCCTTTCGTCGAGAATTCGGTCATTCACGGATTTTACAAGAAGGTTCAGGACGGCCTGCCGTTCCGCATCCGCATTCAATCCGCGGCCGACGAAGAGGAGCCGGAGCGGTTCATCGTGCTGACGATCTCGGACAACGGTCCGGGCTTCCCCGAGCCATTCCTGGAAAACTTGCAAAGCGGAGTCCATTACGAGACCGAAGGAGAGGCCCATCTCGGCATCTGGAACATTCTTCGACGGTTCAAAATGCTGTACGGGGACGATGGCGGCATTACGTTCATGAACGCCGAAGGGGCGATCGTGAAGGTCCGGCTGCCGATCCAGCGCCCGAACAAATTCGAAGTCGAAGAAAAATAAAAAGGGGGATTACGATGGTCAGAATGCTCGTCGTCGACGACGAAATCTACGCCTTGAAGGGAATCACGCAAGGCATCGACTGGAGCGACCTGCCGATCGATACGATTCTGGAGGCCGAGGACGTAAACCAAGCGACCCGGCTGCTCAAGGAGCAAGCGATCGATCTCGTCATCTCCGACATCGAGATGCCCGGCTTGAACGGCTTGGAGCTGCTTCGCTGGATCAAGGAGCACCGGCCGCAGACGCTGACGGTGTTCCTTACCGGGCACGCCAGGTTCGATTACGCTCAAGAGGCGCTGCACAACGGCTGCTTCGATTACGTGCTGAAGCCGGTCGACCACGACGCGCTGAAGACGATCGTGAAGAGCGCCGTCGCGGAGATCGGCATGAGAAGGGAACGGATGAAGTTCGAGGAGATGCTGGACGCCAACCGCAGGCAGTGGTCCAACCAGCTGCCCATCCTCGTCGAGCGATTCTGGCAGGAGCTGCTGGCGGATCGGGTACGGCTGTCGCCCGACCGAATCAATCGCGAGTTCGAGTACTATGGCATTCCGCTGGACGCGGACGGCCGACTGCTGCCCGTCCTGCTCAGCATCGAGCATTGGGACATGGAATTGGACGCCCGTGACGAGAGCATCATGGAGTACGCCTTGAGGAAGGCGGCGGCGGAGACGATACTGGGCGATTGGCCGGGAACGGTGCTTCAGGACCGCAACGAGCTCAATATGGCTTTGCTGTACCTCAAGGACGGAGAGAAGATCGACCGGGCCGCCTTGCTGAAGCGCTGCGAGGAGTACGTCCGGGCGTGCGGCGAGTATTTCCATTGCCGGGCGAGTTGTTACGTCGGCGACGAGGTCGCCATAGGGGAGCTGTCCGGTTCGCTAGAGCGGCTGCAGCAGATGGAGAGGGCGAACGTCTCCGCGCCGCAGTCGGTACAGGATTCTTTGTTCGCCGGGCAAGGGGCGGCCGGCAACGGAACGGGCATCGTGCTACCTTCGTTCGCGGATTGGGGCATGCTGCTCGACAACGGCGGACACGAGGAACTCGGCCTGCGAATCGATGAGACGCTGAAGCACTGGCAAGCCGAGTCCGCAAGCCGCGAAGCGCTGGAGCTGTTCCAATACGGCGTTCTGCACATGCTGTACCAAGCCGCCTATCGCAAAGGCTTCTCCGTCAACGACGTGTTCGCCTTGCAGGAGCTGAAGGACGCTTTGATCCCGCGATCCGCGCCGCAGCTCATGGCATGGGCCGTAAAGGCGGTGCTCAAGATGGGGCAGGCGATCGCCGAACGCCATCGCGACACGTCGGCGCTTATCGCCAAGGTGCAGTCGTTCATCCAAGACAACCTGCATACGGAGCTGACGCGGGACGACATCGCCCATTCGATCTATCGCAATCCCGCTTATTTATCGCGCCTGTTCCGCAAAGAGACGGGTTTCTCCCTATCGGATTACATCGCCCAATTGCGCATCGAGAAGGCCAAGCGATGCCTTGTCGAGACGAACGACAAGATCAGCAATATCGCGGAGGATGTCGGATACGCGCACTTCTCGTATTTCGCGAAGCTGTTCAAGAAGACGACGGGATTTTCGCCGCAAGAATACCGCAAGAAGCATCAGAACGTATAAGGCTTAAGAGGCACGGAAGGAGAATAGACGGCGCGAGAGTGCCGTTTTTTCTTCGCTGAGAGGCTCAAAGAAAAGGTTTTCTAAAATGTCACAGAAGTGCTAAGTCGGTCACCGCAGTAGATAGATCGCAGTCGCCCCGACCCATTACAATGATCCTACAAGAGAGATCAAGGATGGTGATGGGGATGACATCTGCGACGGAGGCGGTAGCCGCGAAGGCGACGCAACCCAAGACGAAATCGAAACAAAATCTAGGCTATTGGAAAAGATTCGGCACCTTCTATATCATGATGGCGCCCGCGTTGATCGTATTGCTCATGAACAATTACCTCCCGATGTTCGGGTCGTTGATCGCGTTCAAGCAGATCGAATATACGTCGAACAGCTTCATCCAAAGCTTCCTCGACAGCAAGTGGGTCGGCTGGGACAACTTCGACTATTTGTTCAGCACGACCGACGCTTGGACGATCACGAGGAACACGCTGGGATACAATGCGGTATTTATCATTCTTAACTTGGTCATCGGCGTGACGCTAGCTCTTCTCTTTAACGCGATGAGGAGTCGCAGATTGGCCAAGCTTCATCAAACGACGATGTTTCTTCCCTACTTCCTGTCGATGGTCGTTATCGCTTACTTGGTATATGCCTTCCTGAATCCGGATATCGGCATCGTCAACAAAGTCGTCCTTCCTTGGTTCGGCTTAAACCCGATAGATTGGTATACGGAGACGAAATGGTGGCCTTACATTCTCCCGCTAGTGAATACGTGGAAAGGAATCGGGTATTACGCGGTCATCTTCCTGGCGGCGATCATCGGCATCGATAACGAGTATTACGAAGCCGCGACGTTAGACGGCGCCTCCAAGTGGCGTCAAATCTGGAGCATCACCATCCCGCTGATCAAGCCGGTCATCATCATCTTGACCCTTCTGCAGATCGGCCGCATTTTCTACTCGGATTTCGGCTTGTTCTTCCAAGTGACCCGCAACTCGGGCGTTCTGTACGACACGACGCTTGTTATCGACACTTACGTCTATCAAGGCTTCATTGTCAGCGGCGATATCGGCATGTCATCCGCGGCGGGATTGTATCAAGCGGTCGTCGGATTCGTGCTCGTGTTCGCGTCGAACTTGATTATCCGCAGATTCAGCAAAGACGATGCATTGTTCTAAGGGGAGTGAATTCATATGGCTGCGGTAACAGCGAAAAAAAATAAAGGCGTTAACGACATTTCCAACTTTTCCAACTTCGTCATCAACGGCTTCTTCTGGGTCTATACGGCGCTATGCGTGCTGCCTCTAATCCTTGTCATCGCCGTATCGTTCTCTGACGAGAATCTCGTCTTGGTTAACGGATATAAGTTCTGGCCGGAGAAATTCAGCTGGGGGGCGTACGATTTCCTCCTTAGCGATTGGCAGGCCATCTTGAACTCGTACGGCATATCGATCCTCGTCACGGTAGTCGGCACGGTACTCGCGCTAATGACGATGGCGTTATACGCATACCCGATCTCCCGGCAAGACTTCAAGCACCGCAAGGCGTTCTCGTTCTTCATGTTCTTCACCTTGCTGTTCAACAGCGGATTGGTTCCTTTCTACTTGACGTATACGCAAGCGTTTCATCTCCGGGATACGATCTGGATACTCATGATTCCATTACTCGTGCAGCCGTTCTTCGTCTTGATCCTAAGGACGTTCTTCACGAACTCGGTACCGACGGCGCTGCTGGAATCCGCCAAGATCGACGGTGCCGGCGAATGGCGAATCTTTTCCCAAATCGTGTTGCCGCTATCGTTGCCCGTTCTTGCTACCGTCGGCTTGTTCTGTACGCTCAACTATTGGAACGATTGGTTCCTGAGCTTGCTGTTCATCAACGAGGACAGCTTGATCAGCATCCAATACCGCATGTACAAAGCGTTGCTGGACATCACGTTCCTCAGCGCCAACTCGACGGCTTACTCGGCGATTCTGGCCCAGAACCCGGATTTCCAAATGCCGACCGAAACGGTCACGATGGCGATGGCCGTCGTCGGCATCGGACCGATCGTCTTCGCTTATCCGTTCTTCCAGCGCTTCTTCGTCAAAGGCTTGACCGTCGGAGCGGTGAAAGGTTAGCCAGCTTTCTGAGGCCGCGCGGCCTCGAGATTACGAACGGCTCTATCCGGTTACCGGCCGGTTGAGTATACATTGGCACCTATCTGAAAAGGGAGGCAATATCGCATGTTAAAAGGCAGTAAACGGATCAAGACAAGTTTGGCCGTCGTTCTGGGACTCTCTCTGGTCCTTCCGACGATTTCGGTTAACGCGGCTACCTCGCTTCCGGAATACAAGCTTTCGTTCTACTACCCGGGCTCTCCGGCTAAAGACGAAGCGAAGATCGAGGAGAAAATCAACGAGTACCTGAAGCCGAAAATCAACGCGACGGTCGATCTGCAACCGATCGATTGGGGCCAATGGGACAGCAAAATGAACTTGCTCAAAGCAAGCCGCGAGCCGATGGATATCATCTTCACGGCGCAATGGAACGGCCACGCCAACGACGTCGCGAAGAAAGTGTTCCTTGCCGTCGACGACGCGAAAGGCCCTGCGGGCAACCTGCTGGCGCAATACGGCAAAGACATCACCAAGTCGCTCGACCCCGCGTACCTGAAAGGCTCCAAAGTCAACGGCCATAACTACGCCGTTCCGACGAACAAAGAATTGGCGGCCCAAGGCGGCGTGATCTACCGTAAAGACATCGCCGACAAGCTCGGCCTGACGGCTAAGCTGAACGCGGTCAAAACGGTAAAAGACCTGGAGCCGATTCTGGCGACGGTAAAAGCGAAAATGCCTAGCATGACTCCGCTGTTCCTTCGCGACGGCGACAACTTCAACGCTCACTACTTCGCGCAACATGACTTCCTCGGCGATACGACGATCGAAGGCTTGATCCGCAAAGACGGCACGAGCACGAAAGTCATTACTCGGTTCGACGACAAGCAATACATGGACCAACTGGCACTGACCCGTTCCTTCTTTAAGAAAGGTTACATCAACAAAGACGCGGCTACGACGCAATTGTCCGGCCAAGACGCGTTGAAAAAAGGCAACGTGTTCATGATTACGGCTTCCTTGAAGCCAGGTAAAGATGCCGAAACCGCAATCGCTGCCAATCTGGCCGGGAAGCTGAAGCAAATCAACATGACCGCTCGTACTGTCTCCACGGGCGAAACGGCAGGCTCGATGCTCGGGATTTCCACGACGTCCAAGGATCCAGCTCGCGCGATGATGTTCATTAACCTGCTCCACTCCGACAAGTACTTGAACAACTTGCTCAACTTCGGTATCGAAGGCGAACACTATGCTAAAGCGTCAAAAGAAGTCATCAAGCCTGCTGCCAATTCGGCGAACTACAATCCGGGCGCGACTTGGATGTTCGGCAACCAATTCCTGAACTATGTATGGAATACGGAAGCCACCGACAAATGGGCGCAATTCAAAAAGTTCAACAACGGCGCTAAATTGTCCCCTGCTCTCGGCTTCACGTTCGACGCTCAACCGGTTAAATCGCAAGTCGCCGCGCTTGTTACCGTTCGCAAAAAATACATCGCAGGCCTCGAAACGGGCGCGATCGATCCTTCCAAAGCAGCCGAGTTCAAGAAGAATGAAGAAAAGAACGGCTTGAGCAAAGTTCTCGCCGAGAAACAAAAACAACTTAACGCGTTCTTGGCCAAGAAGTAGTTCGATTCTCCTTTAGACGCCATGCCGCCAGACCTTCGGTCTGGCGGTTTTTCTATCTTCCGAATGCGTCGGGCGCGGCGTTGACATTGGCTTTACGTTTCGCTAGCATGAGAAGGTGATGATATTGTCGGTTGGTAGTATTCTTAACGGAAGGGGCGCGTTCATGCCATGAAGCCGGGCTTGCTTGTCATCAGTCACGGTTCCAGAGACGCGGGCTGGGTGTCTCTCGTCGACGAGACGATAGAGACGGTTCGCGCCCGGACCGGGAGCGCCCTGGCGGTCGAAGCCGCATTCCTCGAATTGGTGGAAGGCAGGCTCATTCAGGACGGTCTCGACCGGTTGGCCGCCGAAGGCGCGACGCACGTACTCGCGGTGCCGCTGTTCGTCTCTTCGGGCAGCACGCACGCGGACGAGATCGGCTGGGCGCTCGGCGCTTACGCGCGGCCGAGAACGGAGACGGAGCTAGAGAGGTTAAGCGTGCCGGAGGGCATGGCGCTGACGTACGGCCGTCCGATGGACGACGCTCCCGAGTTAATCGGAATCGTGGCGGAGCGGTTGCGCGACATGTCCGTTGAGCCTTCGCGGGAGAGTCTATTGCTCGTCGGTCACGGTAGCGAAGAAGCCGGCTTCCGGCAAGCGTGGGACGAGGGGCTCGCGGCGGTCGCGGGCAAGGCGGCGGAGCTCGGCGGCTATGCCGGCTACGAGACGGCGCTATTGCTACCGAACGAGGTGCCAGAGAAGCTGAAGAAGCTGACCGTCGAGCGTCCGGGTGGGCGGGTGCTGGTCATGGCGCTGTTCCTGAGCGAGGGATATTTTACGAAGGAAGTCGTTCCGCGGCGGCTGGCGAGTTCGGGGCTGGGCGATGATTGCGTCTACGCGGGATCCGCGTTGATGCCTCATGGCAACGTGGCGGCATGGATCGCGCGGCAGGCGGCGGAATGGACGGAAACGTTGGGGTTATAGCTATGAGTTCGTACAAAGAAGAGGGGATTCGCTTGGACACGATTCGGGCACGGTTGATTTACAATCCGACTTCCGGCAAGGAGGAAGTCAAGAGAAGATTGGCGTCGATACTGCAGAAGCTGGAGCGCGGGGGGATCGAGACATCTTGCCACGCGACGGAATGCGCTGGCGACGCGACGAAGGCTGCGTCCGAAGCGGTCGAACGCGGCTTCGACATGATCATCTCCGCCGGCGGCGACGGCACGCTGAACGAAATCGTGAACGGGATATCCATTCACGGGGAAGAGAAGAGACCCGCGCTCGGCATCTTGCCGCTCGGGACGACGAACGACTTCGCGCGGGCCCATGGCATTCCGCGTAAGTGGGAAGACGCGTGCGAGCTGATCACGAAGCGTTACACGACCGCCGTCGACGTCGGCCGCGCGAACGACAGCTACTTCATCAACATCGCCGGCGGCGGTTCGTTGACGGAGCTTACATACGAAGTACCGAGCAAGCTGAAGACGATGGTCGGCCAGCTTGCCTATTATATGAAGGGATTGGAGAAGGTTACCCGACTCCATCCGATGCACATGAAGCTGACGGCGGAAGGCGTCGGGGAATACGACGAGGAGTTCATGCTGTTCCTGATCGCGAACAGCAACTCCGTCGCCGGCTTCGACCGGCTCGCGCCGAACGCCAGCACGAGCGACGGCCTGTTCGACGTGCTTGCGCTGCGCAAGTGCAGCCTGCCGGAGTTCTTGCGCATCGCCACGACAGTGTTGCGGGGCGAACTGATTACGAACGACCCGCACTTCATCCACTTCCAATGCAGGAAGCTCGTCGTGGAATCGAACGACCGCGTTCAGCTGAATCTCGACGGCGAGTTCGGCGGCACGCTTCCTTGCTCTTTCGAGATTCTGCCGGGGCACCTGAAAGTCGTCGTGGACGAGCTTGGCGAGTCGTCGTATCGGAAGAACGGCGGTCCGAACCGGGCGTTGATGTTATGAGGCATTCGCGAGGCGGATCGGGGAACGGAAGCAGAGGCGGTTCGAAAGGCGGATCGGCCGGCGGCCGCGGCGGTCGCGGCGGTCGGGGGAAGAGGGTGGAGCGGGAGCGGGAGCGGGAGCGTTCTGCCGTTCCTTCCGGCGTTCCGGTCGCGGTCGGAGAGAGCGTCGATTGCGAAATTATCGGATTAACGCATGACGGAGAAGGGGTAGGCCGGGTTGCCGGCTATACCCTTTTTGTTCGTGGGGCGTTACCGGGCGAACGGGTGCAAGCCATCGTCGTCAGCATCGGCAAGTCGTTCGGCAAAGCTCGGATGACGCAGGTGCTGATGGGGGCGGAAGGTAAGGAAATCGGGGCTATTCGCGTGACGCCGCCTTGCCCGATCTACGATTCTTGCGGCGGCTGTCAGCTGCAGCATATGGACTATGCCGCCCAGCTTAGATGGAAGCGGCAGCACGTCGTCGATAACCTCGAGCGGATCGGGAAGCTGAAGGACGTCGTCGTCCATCCGACTATCGGGATGGACGAGCCATGGCGCTATCGTAACAAGGCGCAAGTGCCGATCGGCGTGCTTGCGGATCGTCTGATCGGCGGCTTCTACGAGTTGGGCAGCAATGATATCGTCGATATGGACGCTTGCCTGATCCAGCAAGAAGAGAATGAAGAATCGGTTCGCGCAGTGAAAGAAGCGGCGCGGTTATTAAAGATATCCGCGTATGATCGGGTCACCGGACGCGGCTTGTTACGGCACGTCGTTGTACGGCACGCTCGCTCCACCGGCCAACGGATGGTCGTGCTCGTCACGAACGGTCGCGATATCCCGCACGCTCAGGAACTGGTATCGCTGATACGCGAGGCGGTACCCGGCGTCGACAGCATCTGCCAGAACGTGAATACGGCGGCCACTCCGGTCGTCTTCGGCGAAGAGACCCGCGTACTGTGGGGAGAAAAATACATCTATGACGAGATCGACAGTATTCGCTTCGCGATCTCGCCTAGATCTTTCTTCCAAGTGAACCCAGAGCAGACGGTCAGACTTTACGGCAAAGCGGTCGAGTACGCGGCGTTAACGGGGGACGAAACCGTAGTCGACGCCTACTGCGGAGCGGGCACGATCTCGCTCTTCCTCGCGAGGCACGCCGCCCGCGTTTACGGCGTCGAGATCGTCCCCGAAGCGATCGAGGACGCTCGCCGCAATGCTTTACTCAATGGCATTGCCAACGCCGAGTTCGCCGTCGGCGCCGCCGAAGACATCATGCCCCGCTGGCAGAAGGAAGGCGTCTTGCCCGACGTCATCGTCGTCGACCCTCCCCGCAAAGGCTGCGACCCGCGATTGTTGGCGACGATGTTGGAGTTGAGGCCAGAGAGGATCGTGTACGTGTCGTGTAATCCGTCCACGTTGGCTAGGGATCTGAGAGTTCTCGAGGATGGCGGCTACCGGACAGTCGAGGTTCAGCCGGTGGATATGTTCCCGCATACGGGGCATGTGGAGTGCGTAATATTGATGGTTCGTAAAAACTGAGATGTGACAGTATCGCTCATGTTAAAGGTTAGCTTCCGGTCAAAATAAGATATAATTAGGAGAGATGTTCAGAGCTAGATTCGAGGTGCCGACCATGATCCTGAGTACCAAGCTTCATATCCCGCAAACGCGGCTTGATGACCATGTTGAGCGAGCGGCTATCACCGTGCTATTAAATCAAGGATTGAAGTGTAAACTGACAGCCGTAACAGCTCCCGGGGGTTATGGTAAAACAACCGCCTTGAGTTATTGGCTGCAACAGTCCGGCATGCCTGCCGTATGGATCTCCTTGGGCCTGCAAGATAATGATTTGATTAAGTTTTGGAGCTATGTGATTGCTGCAGTCAATCATAAGAACCCTCATTTTGCTGAAGCGGTCAACCCGTTTCTACCCTCCCTGAAGTCGGGAGCTTTTGAGCCTTTCATTACAGCAATGATTCACGAGCTTGATAGCTATCCGGATGAATTGATTATTATCTTGGACGATTATCACTCTATTGATCGTGCTTCCATACATGCATCGGTGGCCTATTTCCTAGCGTATTTGCCCGCTCATATCCACCTCTATGTCACAAGTCGCTCTGAAATGCCCTTTCCTGCTGCAAGGCTGCAGACGACCGGCCAAATGGTGAAAATCACGATTCGGGAGCTGCGGTTTCAACTTGATGAAGCGATTCGTTACTTCCAGGATTGCATGGGATTGTCACTGTCGGGAGAAGAGATTGCGAAGCTGGTCGACCGCACGGAGGGATGGATCAGCGGACTGCATCTTGCGGCTATTTCGCTGCAAAGAAGCGGCAATATTCCTGAATTTATCCGAGCATTTAGCGGGGAACACCGCAGTATATCCGATTATCTGTTTCAGGAGGCTTTCAGTCTCCAGTCCGAAGAGACACAGTCTTTCCTCTTGCAAACTTCGATCTTGGACAGGATGAACAGTTCTTTGTGCGAAGCTGTTACCGGACAAGCGAATTGCCAGGAGCTGCTGGAAATACTGGAGCGGCAAAATTTGTTCATCGTTCCCTTGGATGATCAGCGGCAATGGTACCGCTATCATCATTTGTTTTCCGAGTTTTTACGGAGGCTCTTCCGGCAGAGGTATGCGGTACGTTCCAAGGAACTGCATGTCAAGGCAGCCAATTGGCTGGAGGCGCACGGATTGTTGGAAGAAGCGGTAGAGCAATTGTTTATGGACGGCCATTATGTTGAAGTAAGCGATTTTATCGAGAAGCATCTGCAAGACTTTCGGGTGAAAAGAGGGGTGCTTTACCGATGGCTGAGCGAGCTGCCGGAGTCCTGTTTGGCGAAGAAACCGGGAATTCAGTTTCTTTATATCAAAGTAATGATGGAAGCGAGTCAAATGGAGCTCGCGCAAGCCAGACTTCGTCTCATGGAGGACAAGCTGTCGGATCCGGAATGGAAAGAGCACGTTGGAACTGTTCTCTATTTATCTTACGGGGTTACTTTATATCGGAAAGACGTTCGGCGTGCGGATGAATATATGGAAATGTTCGACCGGCATATGCCGGAAGGCAGCTACATCCAGATGATTGAAGGGAATTCGTATTCGATCAATTTCGATACGCTATTGAGTTTTATCAACGATTTGCATGAAGCGGAGAGATACTTTTCGAAATGGGTCAAGACGTGGGAGGATCGCAAAGATTATCCCTTTGTCGGTTTTTACTACGTTACGTACAGCTTGCTGTTATATGAGCGGAATCGCTTGGAAGAAGCTGAAGTTTATGTGAACAGGGCGCTGCAGACCAAGTGCATGCAGCCCTATGGCCTCATTTTGTTAGGTGCCTCAGCGGTTGCCGTCCGGATTTATCAGGCCAAGGGAGAATCGGCTAAAGCGTTTAATCTGCTGGAGCAGCTCAAATCCAAGATCCATTCCCCGGACAAAAGTATTTTTATAAGGAAGATTGAGTCGGAGAAGGCGTATTTGTCGCTGCTAAACGGTTCGTTCGATGCGGGATGGCTGCTAACAAACGGGATCCACTATACCGATACGGCTCCGTTCGCTTCCATCAAGGAATATCTTCACTTGGCCCGGGCGCTTATGGAATGCGGCAGGGAAAACGATGCCTTACAGCTGCTTGAGCAAATGTACCGTTTTGTCGATGAAGAAGACCGGTTGTGGGATAAGGTGAAGGTGGCCGTCCTGCAAAGCATGGTATTTTATCGAAACGGAGATGCAACGAACGCTGTAATGAAGCTGGAAGCGGCACTCCAGATGGCGGTACCGGGAAAATACATTCGCAGTTTCCTGGATGAAGGGGCGCATATGGCTGAGTTGCTGCGTGAATACCTGCGACAAGGGCAGCTTCACTCGAATCGGAAGTCAGTGGGCGCATCCTTACGTTACGCTAGAGAATTGCTTCTGCTGATGACAGATCATAGGAATGAGAATGCAAGCTCGGTAGCCCTTATCACGAAACAGGAATTGAAAATATTAAGGATGATGGACATGGGGATGTCGAATAAGCAGATCGCCGAACAGCTCCAAGTCACAGCCGAGACGGTCAAGAGCCATCTGAAAAGTCTGTACAGAAAACTCGATACGAACAGCAGAGAACAGGCATTGAGCCAAGGAAAAGAATTGAAATTGCTGTAGAAAGCGATTGATCGCAGTTGAGGAAAGCTATTATACAATAGATATTGGTACTAAGTATATCCCCCATATTTTTTACGTCCCTCCCCCTTTGAAGGGGGATTTTTTTATGTTCAAGTAGTCTTATAGTAGGACAAGAGCGACAAAAGTCGACAAGATCATCCTAATGAATGAAGAGGTGTATTCGAAGCATGCGTAGAACAGGCAATAAAGTAATGGCCATGGTCATGGCTATGTTGATGGTGTTGGGCGGAATGCCGGGGCTTCTTGTGCCTGGGGGCAGCAAAGCGTATGCGGCTACCGTGCAGGCGTGGCAGGATTTGGGCAGCGCTGGGTTCTCGGCTGGTGAGGCAGGTTACACGTCCCTGTATGTAGCTACTGATGGAACCCCTTATGTGGCTTATAGTGATGCGGGGAATAGCAATAAAGCCACGGTGATGAAGTATGATGGAACGGGTACGACGGGTTGGGTGCCCGTGGGCAGCGCTGGTTTTTCGGCTGGTTCGGCAGATTTCACGTCCCTGTATGTAGCTGCTGACGGAACCCCTTATGTGGCCTATATGGATGGGGGGAATAGCTATAAAGCCACGGTGATGAAGTATGATGGAACGGGTACGACGGGTTGGGTGCCCGTGGGCAGCGCTGGATTTTCGGCTGGTGAGGCACCATACACGTCCCTGTATGTAGCTGCTGACGGAACCCCTTATGTGGCCTATATGGATGCGGGGAATAGCTATAAAGCCACGGTGAAGAAGTATGATGGAACGGGTACGACGGGTTGGGTGCCCGTGGGCAGCGCTGGATTTTCGGCTGGTCAGGCAGAATACACGTCCCTGTATGTAGCTGCTGACGGAACCCCTTATGTGGCCTATAGGGATGCGGGGAATAGCTATAATACCACGGTGAAGAAGTATGATGGAACGGGTACGACGGGTTGGGTGCCCGTGGGCAGCGCTGGATTTTCGGCTGGTCAGGCAAATTACACGTCCCTGTATGTAGCTGCAGACGGAACCCCTTATGTGGCCTATCGGGATTTGGGGAATAGCTATAAAGCCACGGTGATGAAGTATGATGGAACGGGTACGACGGGTTGGGTGCCTGTGGGCAGCGCTGGATTTTCGGCGGGTATGGTAAATTACATGTCCCTGTCTATAGCTACAGACGGCACCCCTTATGTGGCCTATATGGATGATGGGAATAGCAATAAAGCCACGGTGATGAAGTATGATGGAACGGGTACGACGGGTTGGGTAACCGTGGGCAGCGCTGGTTTTTCGGCTGGTTCGGCATATTTCACGTCCCTGTATGTAGCTGCTGACGGAACCCCTTATGTGGCCTATATGGACGGGGGGAATAGCAATAAAGCCACGGTGATGCGTCTGAACAATGTTACTGCATCGCCGAGTTTGACAGCGGACACGACGGACGCTGATATGGCGCACGACATCGAGGTTACGTTCACGGACGATGCGGTGTGGCGCGGAGCGATCACGACAGTGAAGGACGGAACGACATTGCTGACGGCGGGAACGGATTACACGGTCAGTGCCGGGAAGATCACGATAAACGCCGGCGTGCTTCCAATAGGCAGTCATACAATCACGATAAAGGCAACCGGGTATGCGGATGCGACGGTGGTTCAGACAGTGTCGAAAGCTTATGTAGGCGAAGGAAATATACCCGCGGAGACGGTCTATCCCGGCACGGATGTGGCCTTTCCCAACGGTCTTGATGATTCGGTATCCGATGCCCTCCCAATTGGGTTTGATTTCAATTTCTATGGCACGTCCTATAACCAAATTTACGCTTCAACCAATGGCTTATTAATGTTCAGTAATCCATCATCCACAACTGGAGTTGGGTCATTGCCTTCAAGTAATCCGGATCATTTTATAGCGCCTTTTTCGGATGATCTTTATTTAGATCAACATAGTAAAGTCATGTATACAACGATTGGAGATGCACCGAATCGGAAATTTGTGATTCAATATACGAATATGAAGTTCTGTTGTGACGACAGCGGTGACCCATGGGGAACTTTTCAAGCTGTCTTATATGAATCGACCAATGAAATTCAATTCCAGTACCCTAATCTGCTCGGCACCCAAGATGGCGATCGGGCATTTAGCTCTCACGCAACAATCGCCATACAAGGCCCAACAGGGAATTACGTAAAGTATTCTCAAGCGACAGATAGTATAAGCGAGAAACAGGCAATACGGTTTAGCCCTAATACGGATCTAAGCAGCTATCAATTGACAGGGCAGGCCAATTATGAGCCCATTTTAATAAACGATGGTCTGTTTCCAGGCTCACCCGCATTAGTAAGTCCGACGTATGGTTCTTTTGCGTCGCTGAATCCAACATTAGAATGGAATAATGCAACCGGTGCGACTTCCTATCGATTATTGATAGCCACTGATCCTGAGTTTTTGTCCACCTCTATTGTGCAGGATCAAAGTGGAATTACGCAAAATACCGTTGACGTGACTGGTTTACTGGAAGGAACCACATATTATTGGAAAGTAGCGGCTACCAATCTGTATGAAATTACCTTTTCAAACACATTTAGTTTTGTAGCAACCTCCATTTTTCCGGCAACTGTAGATACTGACGCGAACGTGACTTCGATCACTTCAACGACAGCAACTGCCGGAGGGAATGTAACTTCAGACGGGGGCGGTACAGTTACAGAGCGGGGTGTGGTCTATTCACTGAACGCCAACCCGACAGTAAATGATGGCAAATTCGCAGCAGATTCAGGCGGAACAGGAACTTTCTCGGTGAATCTCACCGGACTTCAACCCGTATCCACCTATCATTTGCGAGCTTATGCTATCAATGATCTTGTAACTAGCTATGGTCCGGATGTTACCTTTACGACGGACAAGCTCAATGATAACGCGTTGTTGTCCGATATGGCCGTTGGTCAAGGTGAATTATCACCGGCATTTTCGTCAACGGTTCTGAATTACTCGGTGGATGTGGCTAACGCAGCAACTAGTCTCGATTTTACCTTCACCCCTGCGGATCCGAGTCAAACGATAACGGTAACCGGCGCGACGTTCGTTTCGGTTACGGATAGTGTGTATTCCTACAGCGCTTCGAACCTGAATGTCGGGGCTAACCCGATTCAGATCGTGGTAACGGCAGAGGACGGTACGCAAAATCCGTATCAACTCACGGTGAATCGCATAAGCAGCAATGCCGACTTGAGCGGACTAACGCTGTCGAGCGGGACGCTAAGTCCTGACTTCGCCTCCGAGAAAACGGAATACAGTGCCAATGTGGCTAATGGCGTATCGAACCTTACAGTTACGGGAAGCGTCTATGACAGCCATTCAACGCTGACTGTGAATGGAACTGCAGCTGCAAGCAGTGTTATTAACCTGAATGTAGGCAACAACACAATTACTATCGTAGTAACAGCCCAGGATGGAATCAGCAAAAAAACGTATACGGTAACGGTAACACGGGCGCCTGCATCCACAACTGGAAGCGTTGGCGGCGGTGGTGGTGATGGTGGTAAAACAAGTGACAAAGTTATCTCCACGAATGGCAATCTAACGCTTCCTGTTGGTAAAACGGGCGAGGTTAGCTTGGAAGATGCAGTCACGATCTCTATTCCTGCCGGTGCTTCAGGCAAAGAACAGAAAGTAACGATCGATAAAGTGTTGGATACTCAAAAGCTATTAACAAAAAAAGAGGTTCTCCTCAGTCAGATCTATGAGATTCTGAAAAACTTCCCAGAGAACTTCGATAAACCGGTGACGCTGAGCTTTGTTTTCGATCCGGCCAGCTTGAAGGGCAATCAAAAGCCGGTCGTATTCTATTACGACGAAGTTAAGAAGGAATGGGTGAAAGTCGGCGGTAATGTAAACGGCAATAAAATTACGGTTGAGGTCAATCACTTTACGAAATATGCGGTAATTGCGGTCGACTCGGCGGAGGATGTGCCGCCAACGCCAACAACTGAAGTCAACTTTAGCGACATTTCCGGAATCTGGGCCGAAGCAAGCATCAAGCAGGCGGTGAGCTTAGGAATCGTTAAGGGTTACGCCGATGGAACATTTAGGCCAGGCAAAACCGTAACGCGTGCTGAATTTTCAGTTATGCTGATGAACGCGCTGAAGCCGCAAGAAGCAGAAGCGAAATTGGCCTTCACAGATTCGGCTAAGATTGGAGCCTGGGCGCAGAAAGCAGTTGCGCAAGCGGTACAAGCAGGCATTATTAAAGGCTATAAGGACGGATCCTTCCGTCCGAATGCTGAGATTACGCGCGCTGAGATGGCAGCAATGATCGCGAATGCGCTTAAGTTGACCATTGATTCCGATGCGGTAGCTGGTTTCGCTGATGACAAGAACATTCCGTCATGGGCGAAAGGCGCAGTCGCCGTGCTGAAGCAGCTCGGTGTTATCGGCGGCAAAAGCGGCAATACGTTCGATCCGGCAGGCAAAGCGACCAGAGCGGAAGCCGTTACGGTTCTGATGAAGATGCTCGCGCAAAAGAGTAAGTAAGCAACAAATAGAGGGTTATCCTGAAGGCGGTTGAACCAACTGCTAAAGGGTAACCCTTGTTTTATTTTGGCGCCCAGAAATGAGATAATGTGTTGACTCTGAACCATTATTTTTCAGTTTAAGCCTGGCGGGCTTTCTCATTTTACCAAGTATCCCGTTCATGAGTTTCACAATGCCAATGTGTCGCTGGAATTCATATTTCCTGCCCAAAGCGTTAGGAACATGGAAGAAAAACTGGCGAGTGGGCAAAGCGCGGCCTAAAGGGTCGAAATCGCACGGCAATTTTTATTCTTTCTTCATTAGTGGGGGAATGCTGTCATTTCCGAGGGAAACGTTCGAAAAGGATGGAATTTATGAATCATGAGATGAATGAAACCAATACCCTTATTTTATCCAAACTACAAATCCCCCAGGCGTTATACTTTTCCGTCCCCCGCCCCCATCTGCTTGAGCGATTGAATGAGGGATTGACCCGCAAGGCAACATTTATTACAGCTCCTGCCGGTTACGGTAAAACAACGCTGGTCGGCGATTGGGCAAGACAACTGAACGTGCCTGTCGGATGGTTGTCGCTGGATGACAAGGATAACGATCTGATCAGATTTTGGAAATATGTCACCAAGGCTGTCGAGCAAGCTCTTGGCAGTTTGTCCGATCAGCTCCATTCGGCAGTCGCAACGATAAGCCCCGGTCAATACGAGCCGTTTCTCGTCGCTCTGTTGAATGAATTGAACGGCTTGCAGGAATCGTTTGCGTTGGTATTGGATGATTGGCATGTCATTGACGACAAGAATATCATAACAGCCGTCTCTTATTTCCTGGAGTACTTGCCGTCATCTGTGCATATTTGTTTTGCAAGTCGTACCGCAGCCAAATTTCAGAAGGCAAGATGGATTAGCAGGGAATGGATTCATGAGGTTCGTATTGAACATTTGCGCTTCGATCTGCGGGAAACGGTAGATTTCTTCCGGATCTGCGTGAAGAAGGAGCTGCGAAGAGAGCAGATTGAACATTTTCTGCACAAAACCGAGGGCTGGGTAACGGGGCTTAGGCTTGTTTCGCTGTATTTGCGTAATGGCGGGCGACCGGCGGAATTTATTCGCCGCCATACCGGAGACAGCGGGCGAATCGAGCAATTTTTGCTGGAGGAAGTGTTTGAAGCGCTAGACGAGTCAACACAGCAATTTCTGATGAACGTATCTATTCTTCAGCGTATGAACGGACCGCTTTGCGAAGCGGTGGCCGGGAGAGACGGCACGGACAAGCTGGCAGAACTGGCAGGCATCAATCTGTTTCTTATTCCACTCGATGATAACAGGGAATGGTACAGGTTTCACCATCTGTTTGGCGAGTTTCTGCAACAGCAGCAGAGACGCCATTCGCCTGACCAAACAAAGGAGCTGCACAGAGCAGCCGCCGTATGGTGCGAGTCGCAGGGATTGATGGAAGAAGCTATAGATTATTACCTGGCGGGACACGGTTTTACGGAAGCGATACGTTTGCTTGAACAGATGAGGAGCATTATGATTCGCAGAGAGTTCTCGACGCTGAGAGTTTGGCTGTCGGCGATCCCCGAGCAGCTTCTCATGCAGCACCCTTACCTTTACTTTTCGTATATTTTTTCCTTGTTATGGGCTCATGATCTCGATATGGCCGAACGGCACTTGCAACTGGCTGAGCAATATTATGAGACATCCTCCGCAAACTGGAGTCAGGAAGCGAAAAATCGCTATTTGGGCTACCTGTATTATGTCATGAATTTTAAGGCGACCCAGTACGACATGGATATGGTCAAGGGGCTTCACTACATCCGTCTATCGCTTCAACACAGCCCAACGGGAACCGATCTTATTTTTGCATCCCCTCATATGCCGCTGTGTCCGTCCATTTACAGGTCGTATAACGGTAAGCGCGGCAAACATTTGCCCAGGGGACTTTCGGATACTTTTTTCCTTAATATGATTGAATTCATGACGCCTATGGGATTGCAGCATTCGATCCTTGTCTGCTACGGGGAACTGATGTACGAACGCAACGAATTGGAGCAAGCGGAGCATTACTTGAAGCTGGGACTGCAAGGCCAAGGCCAGACGCGTTATCAGCCGGAGAAAGTATACGTTCCCGCATACCATCTACTGTCGCGTATAAGCAAAATCAAGCAAGACATTGCGCAAGCCGAGAAATGGTTGGAAGAGGCCGGGCGGAAAGCGATGGAGGATGGCGTGGAGGCCGCTTCCATTCTGATCGAAGCGGAGAAGGCCGCCTTGAGGCTGGACCTGGGGGACTCGGCCGCAGCCGTTGAGTGGCAGGAGCGTTACAGGATCTCGGCGCATGATCCGGTGTCCGTGTACCAACTGTTCGTTTATATTTTCCTAGTCAGAGTATTGGTAGAAACCGATAATGTCAAAGAAGCTTGGGCCTTATCCGAGAAGCTGCTTCTCATTGCGGTGAAAGGCCATCGTCCGATGGATGCGCTTGAAATTCAAGTGTTGCAGGCGACGTCATTGCGGCTTATGGGGAAGCCGGAACAAGCATTGCTGAAGCTGGAAGAGGTGCTTCAATATGCGGAACCCGACGATTATATTCGCGTTTTCGTCGATAAGGGTAAGCCGGTCGCAGAGCTATTAATCGAGTACGTTCAGCAGCGCCTAAAAGGAAATATCCGTGACAAGAATGCGCCTTCGCTAGTCTATGTGCGCAAGATTCTATCCTGCTATGGAGGGGAGGGCGTCTCGCTCCATCCATCGGAAGCCGCTTTGGAGACGCTTCTGACCCAACGAGAGCTCATGATTTTCCGCTGCATGGAAGAAGGAATGGGCAACACGGCAATCTCCGAATCGCTAGGCATCGGCAAGGGTACTCTTAAAGCTCACATCAATCGTATTTACAGCAAGTTACAGGTAACCAATCGTGTGGAAGCAATCAACCGCGGCAAGGAAATGCAAGGCTAGCCGGGAAATTTCGAAGCAGATTCGCCTCTCAGGCGAGTCTCTTATTTATAACCGGATCTATAACCGGAGTTAGACTCTATGCTCGAGGAATTCAATTATAATTCCAGTGTATGTCGAATGAAGGGTTAAACAAAGATCGGATAGAACGGTCGATGAAAGCAGAAATCACGACAACAGGAAGGAATAAACTTGAAAGAATTAATCCGTGGAAAGTCGCTTGTTGCAAGGCTTTCAAGGAACGGCTAATCGCAAAGGAATCTAACTTCGAAAGTGGGAATAAGGATATGCATCAAATAAGTAGAATGAGGAAGTTACTTGTAGGATTAATAATCTTAGGTTTACTACCTTTGTACCTATCCGAAGAAGCGTCTGCCGCCCCTCCGACGGCTACTATTGTAGTCGCTGACGATAATCTGGCTATCGGCGAAACCTCGCTGGTGACGATTACCTTCTCGGAAGCGGTGACTGGATTTGACATCATTGCTGACCTGACAGTGGAGAACGGCACCCTTAGTACCCTCACAACTGTTGACAACATTACCTATACCGCGACCCTGACACCGGCCGCTGGCATCAACGACCCCACGAATATCATCACGCTCGACAACGCAGGCGTGAGAAATATCGGAAACGAAGCGGGAATCGGAACCACCTATTCTAACAATTACTCCATTGACACGGCGAGACCAACCACGGCGAGCGTATCGGTTCCTGTCAATGCCTATTATGGTGCAGGAAAAAACTTGGATTTTACAGTACACATGAGTGAGCCCGTATTCGTTACGGGCACTCCAAGTATCTCATTGGTTATAGGAGTAACAGTTGTTCAAGCTAATTATGAAAGCGGTTCGGAGACAGACGCATTGCGATTCAGCTACACCGTACAAGCAGGACAAAAGGATACTAACGGTATAACCGTTGGAGCCTTGACGCTGAATGGCGGGTCGATAAAGGATCATGCAGGCAACGATGCGTTATTAACGCTAAATAATGTAGGCAGTACAGCGAACGTATTAGTGGATACAACAGCTCCAACGATCAATAGCGTAGCGGTACCGAACGCTGCAACGTATAATACCGGCGATTCATTGGATTTTACTGTGAATATGAGTAAGAATGTTACGGTTACGGGAATAGGGACACCGCAGCTTGAGATCAATATAGGAGGAACGAATCGTACCGCCTTCTTAATTAGCGGGACGTTGTCAAATATAAACGCATTACAATTCAGCTACACCGTGCAAGCCGGAGATCATGATAACGACGGTATTGCCATTGGAGCATTGTCGCTGAATGGAGGTTCGATGGAGGATGCGATAGGCAACGATGCGGACTTAACGTTAAACAACGTAGGCAATATGTCGGGTGTGTTAATTGATACAACAGCCCCAACGATTGCAGGCCACACTTTAGGCAATGGTAATGCTTATGTTGACGTGATGTTTAGTGAAGCTGTATTTACAACGAGTAATGGCTCGGGCGCTATGACTTCAAGCGACTTACGATTGAACTTCGCTAGAAATGGCGGAGGAGCTACCTCAGTTACTCTTCATTCTTTAAAGAAAACAGATGGAGGAGATTTGACTGGCGGAGAGACCGCCATTCGAGTAATGCTTGACGTAACGGGTATTCCGACCGGGGATGAAACCATCGAAGTCGTACCGGCGGATAGCGCATCCATCTATGATCTGGCAGGCAATGCCGTAGAAGGTTCGCAATCGTCCGGAACGGTAACACTTCTTGATATGCGCGCTCCATTCCTTAGCCCGACAAGCGCAAGCTTCGACAAATACGCCGGATCAGCGGCGAATCACGATGTAACGACAACACTGACGCTGAACGGCAACACGCTGACCGGCATTGAGAGCGGCTCGACGAACCTCGTGTCGGGAACGGACTATACCGTATCGGGCAACACGGTGACGATCCTGAAGGCATACTTGGCGGCGCAGCCGGGCGGAACGACCAGTTTGACGTTCACGTTCAGCGAAGGAACTGAGCAGACGTTTGCGATAAGGGTGAGCGATACGACGCCTTCGAATAGCAACGGGGGCGGCGACTCAATGCCTACCGTCGCCAATCCGGTTATCGACCAGAACGGTATAATGCTTAACCCGGATAAAATAGACACGACGAAGTCGTCTTTCACGCTTGAAGTTACGCCGAAAGATGGCGCAGCCTTTGTCAGCATACCGGCAAGCATTTTGACCGGCTTTGAGGGCAAGAACGCCGCCTTTATCATCGAAATCAAGGCGCCGTACGGCAGCTATCAAGTACCGGTCAATCTGGCGTCGCTCATTCCGGGGCTTAAGGATTTGCTTGCGAATAACAACCTCAAAGCAGAGGATATCAGCTTTAAGATCACCTTGACCGACAAGTCGGGTAACAAGGATATACAAGCGGCGTTCGAGAACGGCTTGCCTAATGGAATAGCGATGGGCGCAATCGTGGATTTTCACATCGACATCATCAACGCCAAGACGGGGAAAACAGTTGGAACGGCAAATCAGTTCAACCGTGCGCTTACGCGGGTTATTTCAATGCCAAAGAACATGACAGTCATGCCTGCGCAATGGGGCGCTTTCCGCTATAACGAAACGACCAAGAAGTTTGAGTTTGTCTCAGCCAAGAAGGTACAGGTCGACGGTGTGTGGTATGTGATGATCAGCTCATATTCGAACAGCGTGTACGTCGTGGCAGAAAATAACTTGAGCTTTACCGATATGCCGAAGCATTGGGGCCAATCGTTTGTCCAGCTTGCCGCGGCGAAAGGACTTGTTGACGGGGTTGGCGGTGGCAAGTACGACCCGAATCGGACGGTCACCAGAGCGGAGTTTATTGCCATGTTAGTCCGGTCGCTGGGACGAGGCACGTCAACCGGCAGTACATCGCCCTATGACGATGTAAAGTCCGGCGCATGGTACTTCGACGAGATAACCAAAGCGAAGGAGCTTGGACTATTGAATTTTGTAAACGGCAATAGCTTCAAGCCTGATCAGCCGCTGACCCGCGAGGAAATGGCGAGTATGCTGGCGGAAGTCATTTCACTGGAGAAGCTGCCGATCACCAAGGAATTCGTTAGCTTGGACGGCTACAAGGATATCGTAAGCGTGGACGAAGCCTATCTCGAGGACGTTCGTTTGATGGTCAAGCTTCAAATCATGACCGGCACAGGCGCAAATTCGTTCAGCCCGAAGGGCGAAACGACACGGGCACAGGCGGCGGTTGTGTTCATTAGGATGTTGCAAGCGCTTGGAATGACGGACTGATAACGATCAGCGGTCCCTAAAAAATCCCGTTTTGATGGAGTACAATTTGCAGAGTTTGAACGGGACATTATCCGGGAACGTACCGTAGCGGGTTTGGAAGCCGCCAGAGCGCGTGGAAGGAACGGAGGGGGCGCCCTAAGACCGAATGGGCGTATGTGGACGATATGAAACGATGGATTGACGTCGAATAATCGGCGTCTTTTTCGGTTTGAATATTAAAATACAAAGACAATCAAGAAAGGCTGCATGTGGAAGAGGGAACTGGTGTAAGTAAATTATAGGACTCTATCGACAAATCGATTCTATTGCAGTAGAATGTAGATATGGAATTCTACAGCAGTAGAATAAATAAGAGCGAGGTGCTTTCATTTGGTAATGAAGTTATTCGATAGCGAACTTAATATTATGGAAATCTTGTGGAAAGAAGGCGATACCCCCGCAAAGAGAATTGCAGAAATTGCAAAAGAAAAAGTAGGTTGGAGTAAAACAACAACTTATACCATCATCAAGAGATGCCTTGATAAAGGGGCGATCGAGCGGCATGAGCCTAATTTCGTTTGCCATGCGGTTGTTACACGAGAGCAAGCGCAAGAACACGAAACAACAGAGTTGATTAATAAAATGTATGATGGCGCCCCCGACAGACTGATTGCTTCATTGTTGGGACAGAAACGACTGTCGACGGAAGAAATTAGCCGCTTGAAACGTCTTATCGATAGCATGGAATGAGGTGGGGGAATGTCGTTACTTCAAATAAGTATCTCGGCTTCTGTCTTTATTCTTGCAGTTATCTTCTTACGTTCCTTGCTTATTCACAAGCTGCCCAAAATGACCTTTATGTTTCTTTGGGGTGTTGCATTAATTCAATTGCTTGTGCCTGTTTCAGTTCACTCGCAATTTAGCATTTTTACGGCAGCGGAACATTTAAGCGGAATGTTTACAGCGCCAAAATGGATTCCCACGCCAGAAAGTTCAACATTTATTAATGGAACTACGGTAATCATGCCACCAATTGCAGAACATTTGACCGCGCCGATTATGCCATTGAAGACGGCTTCACCAATATCGCCTTTTGTATGGGTGTGGTTAGTTGGATTTTCGTTATGTGCTTTATTTTTTATCATTCCGCACTTAAGGTATCGCAAAATCTACAAAATGGCTGTGCCCATTAGAAACGATTTTATAAGAAAATGGCAGCATTCAAATTTGTTATGGCGAGATGTTCAAATCAGGCAACTAGATAATATTTCAACTCCGCTTACATACGGTATTTTTCGGCCTGTTGTACTCTTGCCGAAAAATTTAGATTATAACGAAGAGAAACAGCTTGCGCTTATCCTGACCCACGAATTTACGCACATCAAGCGATTCGACACACTAAAGAAATGGATTCTTGCCACTAGCGTATGCGTCCATTGGTTCAACCCTTTTGTATGGGTTATGTATATCCTTGCCAACCGTGATATCGAGCTATTCTGTGATGAAACAGTCATACGAAAATTTGGGGAAAACACGAAACCTACTTATGCTAGGGCACTTGTACGTTTGGAAGAAAAGAAAATCGGCTTGTCACCGATGATTAGTAGCTTTTCCAAAAACTCAACCGAAGAAAGGATTATATCGATCATGAAAACCAAGAAAATCACTATCGCCACGATGCTGCTCGCTATTGGGCTTGTAGCCAGTGTCGTTATCATCTTCGCGACTTCTGCATCGGACAAAACGGAAGATGCTACGGGTGTCGACAATCCAATAGCCGAACCTAAAGTCGAAAGAGTGTCCAAATTAGATCTAGGTGCCATCACTACAGATATTGTGCCCGCATTATCTCAAGGTGGCACCACTAACGATTTAATGCCGCAAGATTTAACATTCAACAAGAAATATGATGTACCGAAGTTGATAGACAGCCTCATGGTTTCAAAATATCGTGCAGTTTATATGGACAACGAAATATATCTTCGTGTCATGATGGATAACACAATACAGATAAGCAAAGATAAAGGCGCAGTTTGGAAAAAATATGATACAGATGAAGTCGATGCAAAAGATTTTGCAAAATGGCTGCTGATAAATGATCCGATTCCGGGCTATTCAATGGAAGAAGTTCAGAGTCGCTTGGCAAACGGGGCAGAAGTAAAACATTTAGTGTTTGAAAATGTAAAGGAGATGTATTTCATAATCGACAGGAACGGCGTACAGATTGAACTTGTACAGCCTGAAAAAATATCTTCTGTTCTGATCGACGGTCAAAGAATGATGATTACTTCCGCTATACCAGCCCAGATGCTGAAATCATTTTATGACTTGTTAGTGTCGAACAATATACTTTCGGAAACTCTTGCAAAACAAGATTATTCGGAAAGAATTAAGTATCTTGAAAAAAATCTCCATAACTTTCTCGTGACGAAATAAAGGGGGGTTGCCGTTTTTTGAAGAACTAATCGGCGTCGGTCTAAATGATCGGCGTCTATTCGTTTTTGAAACTGAAATTCAAACGTAATCGCGAAGGGGTACACCGGGGGAACGGGTATGTCGACGCTGCTAAAGGCGCACTTAATTTATACGCAATTTATCGAAATGTCAGGTTCCATATATTACAAGCCCGGCAAATGCCATTCCAGTTCGATTTTAATGTTTGTACTCCCTGTCAACTCGACACATGTGGAGTGCGTAGTGTCAACACATCGAATTTACAAATAATAGGGTGCCTAAACCGAAATAATAATTCGATCAGCTCAATTGTACGCAAAATTTTGACGTATCTGGATTCTAACAGTGTCAGCGAAATAAGTTCCGTTAATACGAGTGACATCCGGTAATTCATCATTGATGTTTCGCCGGAACACTGCGGAAGCTTGGACTACGTTGTTTTAGCGCTTCGCAAATTCCACAGCTAATTTGAGAGAGCATCATTTGCTTGAGATTAAATAAGAAGCGGCTCTGTTTATGCCAAGGGTACGTGACAGACGAGTGCTGCCATGTATCAACCAGAATGAAATTGATCGAGTCCTGGAACAGATAGATGTATCTTCAGCAAGACCATGAACCTTGCAATTTGCGGATGAAAATTACTTGCCCGGTATGGTAGATGTCATGTCGAACAAGATCCGATACCCACTGGGAAATTGTAACTCCATCCAATTCTTTTTGCAGGTCTTGATCGCTCAGCGCAGCCAGCTTTTCATGTATGCGATTATGTATTTTTTTCAATTTTGCAATGGCTGCATTCCATTCTTCCTCGGTACTAGCGGTAAGATTGTTATTGAAGCTTGTATCCGAGGATGGAGCATCTCCGTCGCCCGTTAGACCGGCAAACAAAGATGACTTGTAAAACGTGATGTGGCTGATCAATTCATAAATCGTATTCATTTCTTTCCCTTCCAATTTCCAATTTGCCTGTGCAGCCGTTAACCCTTGCAGTCCACGTTCAAGTGATGGGTACCAACCAGTCTCCTTGTCAAAGCAGGAATCCCAAGCATCAACTAACTGTTCCGTTATCGTCATTCCAAACGACCTCCAATTGGTTATGTTGAAGTAGACTGACTGTATCATGGTATTGAATAAAGATACAGACTTGTCTCTATTTAACGATGCTACAGGAATTGAGATTCTTTGTCAAGTTGCTTGTTTTCGGCATAAAAACAATGATTTGACATGTACACAGCGATAATTGTAATATTGTATTGAACTGACCTGTACCTTTATTTTTGATAGATGGTGTATTCGAATCAATGGGGGATTATATGCCGAGAAAATCAGCCAGGAGTCATATTCTTCAAGTTGCCTCGGATTTGTTCTACAGGGAAGGAATCCGTGCGGTAGGGGTCGACCGCATTATTGCCGAATCGGGGATTGCCAAGGCGAGTTTTTATCGAAATTTCGCGTCAAAGGATGATTTGGTTACGGCTTATTTGGAATATCACCAAGCTTTAAATGCCAATGATCTGGAAGAAGTGGGGGTCCAGCATCCGGAATCGGCTTCCATGCAACTGCATGCGCTAATTGACAAATTTGTGGGAAAAATAAAAGAGCCCGGTTATCGAGGATGTCCGTTTGTAAATACGGCAGTAGAATTTCCGGATACTTCCCATCATCATCATGTAAACGCGGTGAAAGGCACGGAAGAAAATTGGAGTGCCATCGCGCGAATAGCAGAAAAGGCCGGAGCCGCCAATCCGTTCGAGTTGGCGGAACTCTTACGTTTGTTATGCAGCGGCGCCATTACCATGTCTTATTTGAAAAAGTCTGATTTTAACCCCGATCACTTTTCTAGAGCGGCTCACATGCTCGTTGATTCCCACTTGTTCGGATGGACCGCGACAAGAAAGGATGTATAGCATGCAGTATCTCTTCGATCTTCATCCAAATGATGATCGCGTGCGTGAATTGGGTAGAAACGACACTGCACTAAACAAACTCATTCATCGGATTGAGCACGTCCGCATACCTGTTCAGCAGGATGGGTACATTTACCTGGTGAGATCGTTAGTCGCCCAACAGCTTTCGGCCAAGGCTGCAGAGACGATATTCCTTCGATTTGAACGATTGTGCGGGAATGTTACACCTGATGCCATTTTGACAACCTCAGAAGAGGACATGCGTTCAGTAGGATTGTCCAAAAATAAGTCGAGTTATATCCGAAATGTTGCCGAGCATGTGAAGGAGGGGGCGCTCGACTTTCGAAAGTTCAGCGATATGGATGACGAGGAAGTCGTTCGTTTGTTGACCTCATTAAAGGGGATTGGCCGATGGACCGCGGAGATGTTTCTCATTTTCTATCTTGGACGACAGGATGTTCTGTCATATGGGGATATCGGTCTTCAGCGGGCTGCGGAATGGCTTTATGCATCGGAAGAAAGCGGCGGTCAGCCTCTGTTGCATCGTAAACAAGCCTGTTGGAAGCCGTATTCTACCATTGCATCGCTATACCTTTGGGAAGCGATTAATCTCGGTTTGGTTCGAACGGAGAGGATTTAATTGAAGAGAGAAAAAACGCAACATGTCATTTATCAAATGTACGATGTGTGACGTTGTCGGATCAAAGCGTAAAAAATAAACGAAATTTGAGTTAAATGATCAGGCTTTACTTAGAGCGGTTTCTTTTAGTCCATAATCAACATACAAATTTACATAGTCATCTGCAGATGGCTTTAGAGGGCGGAGAAGTCAAGATTGTACAACTTGACTCCGCCCACTCGACACATGTGGAGTGCGTAATATTGATGAAATGGTGGGGCGAACCTGTATAAAGGCTACGCCCCCTGTTTTGGTGGGTTTTGGAAGTTGTAACACTGATTTCGATTGATCATTAATTCCGCCTCGTTACTCGCGATTCCGTATCATGTTCGTGGGTGATTTCGGTTTGAAGTCGTGCCGCTCGTTCCTCTAATGCATGGCGTTCATTCTTTGTTCTGTACAAATTTTTTTTTTCAAAACTGCTTGTGCGTACAAAAGACCGCCAATAAATGCACGGTCTCTTATAATTAAGGTTGTTCATCTCTATTGTTGTGTGGAACAACGGTAACTGCTCTAATAGTAACATCAGGGAATCTTTGGCGGATTTGCATTTTTGCATCGGATAGGTCAGAGGCTTTGATATTTTCAAAATAAAGCACACCGTAACCATCTTGGTACTCAACGGTGTATTCGATTTGTTCATTCTCCACGCACTTCACCACCAATCCGTTCTTTATTGTGCTACATATATCACTTTGTCAATTAACCCGTATGCCTTTGCTTCGTGGGCATCCATAAAGTTGTCTCTGTCGGTATCTCTTTCAATCTTCTCAAGTTCTTGGCCTGTTTGTTGAGATAATATCTTGTTTGTGAATCATGATTTCACTGTTAGGAAGTGCAAGCCGTTTACCTTTCGCTCCATTTGCCAATAAAAAGGCACCCATTGAAGCCGCCATTCCAACACATAGTGTTGTTACGTCAGCCTTTACTAAATTCATGGCGTCATAGATTCCCATGCCTGCTGTAATTGAACCGCCTGGTGAGTTGATATACATGTTGATGTCTCTTTCCGAATCCATAGCATCTAAATATAGAAGCTGTGCGATGACGCTATTGGCAACATCGTCTGTAATTTCTCCGGACACAAATAAGATGCGGTCTTGCAGGAGCCTTGAGTAAATATCGTAGGCTCTTTCACCCCTAGAGGATTGCTCGACAACATATGGAATCAGATTCATGGCTACGTCCCCTTTATCATCAGTAGTCAATACGATATTTCTTTTCAAAGTACGAAAATTCATTATCACTTTTCTCAAATATCCTTGGTTGAATTGATACAATATTTGTTCCTTCATCGTAGGGTGGAGTAGCATTACTTAACTCTTTGATTCGATCGACAACTTGTTCGTCAATCTCAACCATATCCATTTCATCTTCTTCGACTACTTGAATCGAAATTTCTCTGCTTACCGTGGTCGCGGCTGTCAATAAGCATACTACGATTGTCATTTCACCACATTGAATCGCGTCTTGGGTAAAAATTTCTATGATAACATCTTGGTCGAGGGCATCAACTACGATGTGTTCTCGTTCATTCTCAACAAAACCATTGAGGTTATGCGAGCGGTAAATACCTTTTGGTAGTCGTATTTGGATTTCGGACTTTTGGGATTCAACTTTTTCATCCCGAAGTAACTGAACCCATAAATGATTCATTCCTTCTTCGTTCTCCATCTTTGACTTGGCTAATTTAATGTCAAGCATTATTGATTTTCACCCCTTAGTGCTTGAGATACCGAATCAATTACTCTTTGTTTTAACTCCGCAGAAATTCGAGGGCTAATCGTTATAATGACATCGTCCGTTATCTTCAGAGTTTCGTTTTCAATAATTCGGCTAGGTTCATACAAAGTTAATTGCTGACCTATTTTTTCAATTTCCTCCAAGGAAAGTTTTTTCAATGTTTCCTGTATGGATGCCAATGTCTCCCCAGTCCTTGATAAGGTAATAATGGCGCGAAAGTAGTGGATGTGATTCTCCGTGTAAACCCTCTTGTTCCCTAATAATTCAAGGGGCGGTACCATACCAATTTGCGTATAGTACCTGACCGTTCGGAGATTCATGCGTGGGTCATCTTGTTGGAGAATTTCAGCTATTTGTTTAGCGGTATAGCTATTCATGGTACACCTCCAAGACATTTGACTGTCTGTGTTACACTTTAGTGTATTGTTTACAGTTTACTGTAACGATATTCGTTTGTCAAAATAGAAAAGTTTTCTCTCCTGTAGCAGCACCACTCACGACGATATAAACAGTCTATCCGCAGGCAGAAATTTCTGCCTGCGGATAGACTGTTCTTGCGCTTGGAGGCACAATCGAATTTCGGGACGGTCTTCTCTAAACCTATTAAAAAGTATATAATTTTGAGGATTAGGGCTGCACGTTCAGGTCAAGTAACGCGTAAAGGAAGGGACTTAGATGATCGATAACCATCTGCTCGAAGTTCAAACGCTGCTTCGGAACAACGGCATTCTGATCAGCTTCTCCGGCTGGCTTTCCCAGCATTTAATCGAAGAATACGGCGAAGCCATCAAGAAGTATCTGGTAGCGGAAAATAAGCCGAAAAATGAAATATCGCACATCTTTTCCATTTATATCGAGCAAACGCAAAATATCAATAATTACTGCGCGACCAAGAGCGTTCTCCCAGTGTGCGACCGCATTTCCCAATCCAGTATCGTTACGATCGGTAAAACCGAGCAGGGAACTTATATCTGTTCCGGAAATCTAGTGGAAAACGACGACTTGAACAGTCTTATCACCCGCGTAGAATCGGTCGTGAAGCTGGACAAAGACGGGCTCAAGCGAGCGTATAAGGAACAGTTGAAGAAGGAGCTTCCGGATAGAGCAAGCGGCGCCGGCGTCGGCCTTATCGACATGGCGCGGAAAGCGACGATGCCGCTCGAATATTCCGTCACGAAAGTCGACGAGTTTCTATCATTTTTTATATTGAAAGCGGTGGTTTAGCGATGAATCAGTTACAACCTATAAGCATTAAGAGCTCGAGAACCTCGCCGGAGGTACATTTCGATCCGGAACAGGGTACTCTGCTCATTCGCGGCCAATCTTACCCGGAGAATGCGTTCAATTTCTACGAGCCGCTGCTTCAATGGGTGGACGAATATTTGGTGCAGCTCTCCACAGAAGCAACCGTTCATTTCGAACTCGAGCTTCCTTACATCAACACGTCCAGCACGAAATGCTTCATGATGCTTCTGGAGAAGATGGAGGCCGGGCACCTAAGCGGCAAAAATATTACGGTTTATTGGCGCTATGACGAAGATAACGAAAGCGAGTTGGAATGCGCCGAAGAGTTTAAGGAGGATCTCACTCTGCCGTTTCACATCATTGCCAAAGAAGAGTAAAGCGCATCAATGGGAGATGAGAGTTTGTTGTTCCAGAAGCGAAGTTCTTTGGATCGGAACCTGCCCTTATACGATGGGAGCGTCTTCAAAGTAATGCTGCTTGCTGCTGTCTTGCTCGTACTTTCGACTACGCTCGTCGGCGTCTTATCCTACCGGATCACCCGGAACGAGGTCGTCAAAAAGCTGAAAACGAATGAACTGGATACGATTGCGAAATCAATCTCTTCCCGGGTCGAGGAGAGAATCGCTCGGGCTGTCGAATCTTCTACGATGCTGGCGGACGATCCGATCGTCCTCGAGTGGTTGAAGGGAGGAGAGAGGGACTCGCGATTGGGTGAAGCAATACTGAAGAAGTTAAAAAACATCCCCGCTTCCTTGGATTATACGACTGCCAGCGTTACAAGCGTTGGGACGAAGCAATATTGGTCGGACAGGGGCCTGCTGCAAGTCGTCAGCCCCGACGATCCGGATGACGATTGGTTTTTCAGGGACATCGCTTCGGGACAAAAAACGACGGTGGACATCGACTGGAACGACAATCTCAAGGATACGTTTGTCTTTACGAATGTCCTGATCGGAGATGTTGGCGAACCGCTTGGAATCGCAGCCATGGGCATGAGTCTGAAGGCGTTGTCCGGCGACTTCGCTGCATACGGCTATGGGGAAGACAGCAATTTGTGGATGGTCGGCAAGGACGGCACCATTTTCTTGTCAGACCGATTCGAACAGACAGGGCGGAACATTTCCGAGTTTATATCTCCGGCTGCGCAGGACAAGCTTGCCCTTGCAGACCCTGGGCAGGAGCTGGTATTGGAAGCGAAGGACAGGGGTGGCCGGCTGACGGACATGATCAGCTATCCGATGCGTTCGATGGAGACGCGCCTTCTCGTCCTCGTGCCGCGGAGTGAGACAGTCGGGTTTTTGAATACGATCCGGGTGCAGACGACGGTCGCCGTCATCTTCACGCTGGCTGTCATCGTTTTCTTCTTCTATTACATCTCGCGAAAGCTGGCCGATCCTTATAAACGCGCGCTGCGGATTAACGAAGAGCTGGAAATTGCCGTGTCTGACCGGACTCGGGAATTGGCGGTCCGCAACCGAGAGATGACGGACAGCATTGCCTATGCGAACCGTATCCAACAGTCCGTGATGCCGGAGGATTCCATCCTGGAAAGCGCGTTTGCCGAGCATTTGGTCGTGTGGAGGCCGAGGGACGTTGTCGGCGGCGACTTCTACTGGACGAAGCAGGTCGGCGATGTCCGATGGGTGGCGGTCGGGGATTGCACCGGTCACGGCGTACCGGGGGCGCTAATGTCGATGCTTACGATTGCGCTGCTGAACCGGATTGCCGATCAAGGCGGGAACGACGCTCCTTCGCAGGTTCTCAGCAAGCTGAATGTCCTTCTGAAGCAAATGCTTCGTCAGGAAGACCGGGAGGGGCTTTCCGACGACGGGCTTGATCTGGGACTTTGTTACGTCCATGGGAATATCGTAACATTCGCGGGAGCGGGCATGGCGATCTATATTGCGGATGCGGCGGGAGTGCGGAGGGTGAAGGGGGACAAACCTAAAATCGGTTACCGCAGAACGCCGTTCGATTGCGAGTTCACGAATCATCAGCTTGACGCGGATGCAGATGCTGCCTATTATCTGGTTACCGACGGCGTAACGGATCAGAACGGCGGAGTCAAAAACATCTCGATGGGCAGATCTCTCCTCATGAGATGGATCGAATCATTCAACGGGTATTCTTTGCAGGAGCAGCGCATACTTTTCGAACGGAAGCTTGCGGAATATATGGGGACCGAGCCTCAGCGCGACGACATCGCTCTGTTTGCGTTCAGAGCGGCGTCCTCGAATGCCGGTTAGGGGGCAGCACGAGTGGGAATACACGAAAAGATCAGAGCGGTATTCAGCGAGGAGCAGGAGTCGCTGTTGTCCGCACGACAGGAGATGCAGGCGGACAAGCATCGCTACAATGAGCTTCTGCCCGGCTATGAGAAGCTCTCGTCCCGTTATGAGAAAATTTTGCGGGAAATGAACAAGGTGCTTCACATCAGCGATAAGATGAGCCTCGCCATGATCCGGATGGAGACTGAGATAAAGACTTTGCTCGATAATGCGGGACAAGGATTTTTGATGATAGACAGCAGCTTGAAAGTGCAAAAACAGTACAGCGCGGAATGCGCAAGAATATTCGGCCGCAAGATCGGCGGATTGCCGTTTGCCATGCTTGTCTGGCCGGACGAACCGGACGCCCGGGCTTATTTGGAGCTGCAACTGCTTCAGTTGCTGGAGCCAAGTCGAGAGAAGCGGCCCGAGAGGATATCGACAGAGCTGCCAGCCATGATCGAAAGGGATGGAATGCGCATCCGCATCGAGTACAAGCGGATCGATATGCCGGGAGTTATCGAGGAACCCCGCATTATGATTATTATGACGGACGAGACGGAACAACACCAATCGAGAGAGATGCTGGAGTTTCTGAGTACGCATGATCCCCTCACCGGGATGTATAACCGGAATTATCTCGACTTATGGGTGGATAAGGAGTACCGACAGACGAGCGGCGTTCCGCTTAGCGTCGTCATGGCGGACATGAACGGGTTGAAGCTGGTGAACGACGTTTTCGGGCATCGGTCGGGCGACGGGCTGCTGATCCGCGCGTCCGAACTGATTCTGCGGATATTCCGCGAAGAAGCGGTTTGCATACGCTGGGGCGGCGACGAATTCCTGATCCTGCTGCCGGATACGGACGCCGAAGCGTGTCAATCCAAAGTCCGGCATTTGATGGAAGCGTTCGAAGACTCGGAACCTTCGCCGATTAAGATCAGCATGGCCGTCGGAACGGCTACGCTCACCCACCCGGAGGAACGCTTCTCCGAGCTGTTTGTCCGGGCGGAGAAAGAGATGTACAAGAGAAAGCTAATTGAAAGCCGTAACGTCCGCCGACAATTGATCGAAGACATCTCGGGAAAGATGTACGCGTCGGGAATCGAAGATCCCGCCCATATTGCGAGAGTTACCGATATGGCACTGGGGCTTGCGGAACGGATGGACATTCCTCGTTATTCTTCCCAGACGGAGTTGCTTCAGAAGCTGGCCGCTCTGCATGATGTGGGTAAAATCGCAATTCCGAAGGATATCCTTCTGAACGCGGGGGAATTGACTCCTTACCAGCGGGAGATTGTGCAAACCCATAGCGAAATCGGTTATAGGCTTGTATTCTCGCTGGGCGAACCGGCATTGGCGGAGTCGATCTTGTCCTTGCACGAGAGATGGGACGGAAACGGTTATCCTCACGGCATCATGAAGGATCAAATCCCCGAGCCGGCGCGTTTGTTCGCCGTGGTGGACGCTTACGACGTCATGACGCACGATCAGCCTTATCGCAATGCTTTGAGCAGGGAAGAAGCGATCTCCCGAATCAAAGACGGCAGCGGAAGCCAGTTCGACCCCGTTATTGCGGAGAAATTCGTCGGTTGGCTTGAGGAACGGCAGCTACCTCCCGGCGGATAACGTCACGCGCCCGAATTTATCGTCATTCTGGCAAAGTCTGGTCGAGCGAGCGGCGGTCGCGAAGGTATTGGATTCGCTACTTTCAGGACTGCATGGGATTGTCGCTGTCGGCTGAGCAGATCGTGAATCTGGTCAGCCGCACGGAGGGATGGATCAGCGGACTGCATCTAGCTGCCCTTTCGCTGCAAAAAAGCGGGAATTATCCTGAGTTTATCCGCGCTTTTAGCGGGGAACACCGCAGTATATCCGATTATCTGTTTCAGGAGGCTTTCGCTATTCTGTCCGACGATATGCAGTCCTTCCTCTTGCAAACTTCGATCTTGGACAGGATGAACGACCCATTGTGCGAGGCGGTTACCGGACAGGCTGAAAGTCAGGGAAGGCTCTTTCGGCAGAAGTATGCGGCAGCGTCGAAGCCCTTCCATGTCAAGGCGGCCGATTGGCTGGAGGAGCATGGATTCGCGCTTGGGATTCGCGCGCTTTGCGCGCGCTACCGGAGTCCTGTTTGGCGGGAAAGCCGGGCATTCAGTTTCTTTATGTCAAAGTGCTGGTGGAAGCGGGCGAAATGGAGGCGGCGGAATCCCGGCTTCGTCAGATAGAAGACAAGCTTCCGAAGCCGGAGTGGGAACCATACACAGGAACACTTCTCTATTTGTCGGCGGCTGTTTCTGTTTACCGGAAGGACTTTAGGCGAGCAAATGAATATACGAAGCTTTTCGACCGGCATATGCCGGAAGGAAGCTACATCCAGATGATGGAGGCGAACTCGTATTTGTGCTTGCGGTGGACGAGCATGCGGAAGTCCCGATACAGCCAATCAACTTTAACGATATCTCCGGACACTGGGCGGAGGCTAACATCAAGCAAGCGGTTAGTGATGGAATCGTCAGCGGCTATCCCGACGGCACGTTCAAGCCGAATCGTAACACACTTTTGCATGAATCAGGGCAGTGAGGGTGCCCTATAATTTTCGCCTTTAGGATGATAAGCTGAACCCTATCACAAGTAACGGCGAATTGTATTCGCAAATACATAAGAATGTGATTAACTTGTGGATTTCGCAAAATAAGTGCAGCATGCCCGCCGTTAATACTTAAGTCAGGGGGGTATGGAATATGCCAACCAACCGATCTTAACGCTTTGATACCCGACAACGCCGCCTCATTAACTGTTCATTATTTAACCTCCTCGAGTTTCATCATTTATCCAAAGGCAAATAAACGGTAAATGTCGTACCTTGATCAGGCTCACTCACGACGCGGATGAACCCGCCGTGGGCTCTGACAAAATGATGAGCGATCGATAATCCGAGCCCCGTTCCGCCTGTATGCCGCGAACGGGCCTTTTCCACGCGATAAAAACGATCGAATAGGTGGGCCAGCTCTTCGGCTGGAATACCGATGCCGGTGTCTATCACAGAGACACATGTATAGACTGCATTCCGATTCAGGACCTTGTCTTCAATGACAACCGAAATCTTTCCGCCTTCCGGCGTGTAGCGGATTGCATTAGTCAACAAATTAATGAACACCTGCGTGATCCGTCTCGCGTCGGCCATCACCGTTACCGGCCTCGTGTTCGAATAGAAGCGTATTTCCAGTCCGTTATCCTCAGCCTCCATTTTCACATCATCAACGATTTGTTCGAGTCTTGCCGACAGATCGAGCGGTTTGCGATCCAATGCCAACCGGCCCGCCTCAGCCAGCGACAAGACATGAAGATCTTCCACAAGCAGGCCTAAGCGGATTACTTCGTCATGGAGTCTAAGCAGCATTTCCGGAGGGACGTATTGACCGGTCTGTTGAGCGTTTTCTAATTTGAGCTGCATGATAGACAGCGGAGTTCGAAGCTCATGAGCGACATCAGCTACCAACCGTCTGCGGGCTTCCTCGGCTTCACGCAGGCGAAATGTCATATCATTGAACGTTTGGGCGACTTTCCCATACTCATCTTTCGAGTCTACAGGCACTTTGACGTTCAGGTCGCCCTGCGCCACGCGCTCTATGGCGGCAATAAGCTTTTTGAGCGGAAGGGTCAGCACCCCCGAGATCCAAAAACTGAAAAACAACCCGACCGCAACAAAAAAGAACAAGCGCACGCCATTCGTGACTTTGAGCAGCGCGTTCAGCCGCGTATGTTCAAGGATATAAGATTTGAATATTTCGATTCGCTCTTCGGGCGAGAAGCTCAAATAGTCGGCATCGTGTTGTTCCCTTTGAAATTGATCGATCAAGCCGCTTGTGTAAACTTGCGTCGTAAGGGAGAAAGTGAAACTTACGATGAGCACGAGAAGACCCATACAGGCAAATATTTTCATACGTACCGTCAACCTCATGATTGTTCACCGAATCGGTAACCGAAACCGTATACCGTCTGAATATAACGAGGATTGGTCGGATCGTCTCCCAACTTGCGGCGAAGATTCCGGATATGGGAATCCATCGTTCTTTCGTATCCCATATATTCGTCCTCGAGTGCGGCTTTTAATAATTGCAGGCGGCTGAAAACAATTCCGGGACGCGCAGCCAACGTGTACAAAATTTTGAATTCCGTCGGTGTCAGTTGGATCTCCTGGCCGTCCTTGAATACCTGACATTTGGCCTCGGAAATGATCAGGTTGTCTCTTTCCAAGAAAATCGACCTGTCTTCAGGTCCGCGCAAGCGGCGAAGTAAAGCCCGGATGCGCGAAGCAAGCTCTCGCAAGCTGAACGGTTTCGTCAAATAATCGTCCGCACCGATTTCCAGACCGACGATTTTATCCGATTCATCCGATCGGGCCGTGACCATAATAATACCGCAATGCGAGGTTTGCCTTAATTCGCGGCATACGTCGATGCCGCTTTTCTCGGGGAGCATCCAATCAAGCACGACGAGATCAGGCCGTTCAGAACGGGCAATCGTGAGCGCTTCCTTGCCGGTAGAGGCGGTCAATACCCGAAACCCTTCACGTTGCAGATAGGTGCGCATCTCCTCAAGCATGCCCCGTTCGTCCTCTACAAGCAACAATTTCGGTTCCATTCCAATCCCATCTTTCCAGTTTAGTCTGCTTCCAGTGCGAGAATACACCGCTTACCGAAAATTATACCGTGATTGAGCATGTTCTTGAAGAAATCCACACAAAAGGGGGAGGATCTGCATAAGTTCTCGACATTTATTGTTTAAACTGACTGTGAAACGAGAGAAAAACCCGATCGATCATAATTTAACGAAAGCGAGGATTCAAAGATGAGCAACCTACCCGTAAACCGCAGTAAACCTGAAGCCGGGGATCGCGCGGTGGAATTAACCAATCTTTCACCGTTGGTGGTTATATCGCGTTTGATGTTTAAGGCAATGGTCTTGATATTTGCGATTTGCATTTTGATCCAGGTGTTTCTTGCCGGTCTCGCAGTATTTTGGGATTCGGCCCAATGGGCGAGCCATACAGGCTTTTCCAGATTGCTGATCATTGTTTCGATCCTGATACTCGTGATGTCTTTCGTCGCTCGGCTGCCGCTTTCTCTTCGACTGCGTAGTGCGGGTTTGTTCGGCATCATCATTTTGATAGCGGTCAGCGCCAAATTACCGTCTGGAATTGGATATTTATCTGCTCTTCATCCGGTACTCGCTCTGCTGTTGTTTTTTGGAACTGTGTCCCTCATAAGGAAGACCGATGCCCTCAAAAAAGAAAAAAAGCAAGAATCTGCGGAGAAAAGCGGTTGAATTGAGTTTTGATCACAATCTTCAACATGGATGGAGAGGAAATGATGCCACCCTATCTATCCGAATATCTATTGATCTTTCTATTCCTTATTGTGTCTGGAGTATCGCTGTATCTGGTTGCGCATGATTATGAGAATAGAACGCGTTGGTTTCGAATCGTTGTAATTGTTCTATATGGGATGTCCGGTATCCTTGTTCTCTTTAATTTTATTCCAAGACTATGACTGACTATCGCATGCTATACACAGCATCTGGACTTCACTGTAAAAGTACATCCTGCGCCTGGTTTTGCCATTTTGCAGAATGGTGACTTGAATCTTCTTGTGAATGCCGCGAATGGTCCAGGTGGAGCCGCTCAAGCCATGCCGGATGGGCGAAAACCGGAACTCGGCGGCAGATCCTACTAGATGACCCGGCAGGTAATCCTATCGAACTCTTCGAGCCTCCAAGCAAATGATGGAGAGAACATTACCTTTTTAAAAAGGAGACTCAGGAATGAAGAATCGATTTGGAATCGATAAATGGGTGGCAGGACCAACAACCAGATGGGTTACTTTGCTTATTTGGTTAGTCGCAGCAGGGCTGTTAAGCACGCTGGCACCTTCCATTAGCAAAGAAGTCGTAAATAACGCTCCCCCATTGGCTGACACCAGGCCATCCGTACAAGCACGTGAATTGGTTACAAGAGAATATCCGAAGGCGGAAGATGCTCCTGCTCTGTTCGTGTGGCACCGCCAAGGAGGACTGACCGATACCGATCTACAGCGCATCCAACAATTTACCGAAAGATTATCGACACATCCCGTACCGTATCAGACATCCGTACCGCCTTTGCATGAAATGCCGCTTCAGGATTTGAAAACGAGGCTGTCGGAGGATGGCAGCACCATCGTCTCGCCAGTATTCTTCAGTAAAAGCACGCAATCGAATGAGTGGAAGGAAGGCGTAGATCAAGCGAAAGAAGAAGCAACCGTCCTATTCGGTTCAGATCCGTTCGCCGTCGCCATCGATTCTCCGGCCGACTTGAACGCAAGAGTGACCGGTCCGGTCGGCATACAGATCGACGCAACCGGAGTATTCGAACAGGCCGACAAAACGTTGCTCTTCGGTACCGCACTTCTTGTGCTCGTGCTGCTGCTGCTCATTTACCGCTCGCCGATTCTGGCTATGCACCCGCTGGTTGCCGTAGGCATCGCTTACTTCGTCATCAGTCCGATTTTGGGGTGGATGGTGCACAGCGGCATGATAACGGTGGAAAAGCAAGGAACCAATATCATGACGGTATTATTGTTCGGCGCCGGTACGGATTATTGCTTGTTCCTCATTTACCGGTTCCGTCAACTGCTCAAGTCTGAACCGGACAAGGGCAAGGCACTTCGCAGCGCCATTACCGGATCGTCAGGCGCGATCGCGATGAGCGGTTTAACCGTCATTCTCTCGCTCCTAGCGATGATCGCAGCGGAGTACGGTTCGTTCCGACTACTCGCCGCACCGTTTGGGATTTCCATCTTCATTATGGGACTGGCCAGCTTGACGCTTGTACCTGCTTTACTCGCCATTATGGGGCGCGTTTCCTTCTGGCCGTTCATTCCGAGGACGCCGGGCATGCTGGCCGAACGAGCCAAGCGTAAGGGACATCCGGCCCCGGCTTCAAGCAAGCCCTCGCGCAATGTTATCGGTTCCCTTGTCGTACGTCGGCCTTGGCTCATTATCGTCCTGACCTGCATGGTGCTCGGCGGATTTGCAGTATTCTCGACTCAGGTTAAGTTCACGTTTGATAAGCTGGCCATGTTCCCAAAAACGATGGCATCCATAGAAGGATTCTCCGTCATCGGCGAGCAGTTCTCGCCCGGCGAACTCGCTCCCGTTAAAGTGATCGTGGATACCGACGGCAAGGATCGGGACATTGCACAGACTTTGGCCTCGCTTCCTTACGTGACACAAGTATCCGAGCCGCTGGCCGGGCGGACGAACCCGGAACTATTGGCGTATGACGTATCCCTTAACATGAGCCCTTATTCGATGGATGCGATGAAGGTGATTCCGGAACTCCGCCGATCGGTCGAAGGCACGTTGCGTCAGTCAGGCGACACGGACGCTGCGAAACATGTATGGATTTCCGGAGAGACCGCGGAGCAATATGACACGAAAGAAACAAACATACGGGATATGAGCATCATTTTGCCGCTGATCATTATCATGATCGCAACTCTCCTAGTCGTGTATCTACGTTCTTTGATCGCCGCGGCTTACCTTATTTTAACCGTATTGCTCTCGTATTTGTCGGCTTTGGGATTAGGGTGGCTCGTCTTGCACCACTTCCTGGGCATGGACGTGATTCAAGGCACGATACCGTTATATTCGTTTGTATTTTTAATCGCGCTGGGCGAGGATTACAACATTTTCGTGATATCTTCCATATGGCAAAAAAGCAAGCGAATGCCGTTGAAACAAGCAGTCTTGGAAGGCGTGGGGGAGACGGGGTCCGTCATTACGTCGGCAGGCCTCATTCTTGCGGGTACGTTCGCCGTTTTGATCACGATGCCGGTTCAGTTGATGTTGCAAATGGGAGTCATTACCGCGCTCGGGATTCTGCTCGATACGTTCGTTGTACGTCCATTCCTCGTACCGGCCATTACGCTGATCCAGGGCAAGTGGAGTTTCTGGCCCGGACGCCTTAACTCCGTTTTGGACACGGATTCAACATCTAACGAAAAGCAAGTCACATGGCCATCTATGTGAAACAGGTTGCATAAAAGGCGATTTTGGTTATTCCCGCATACGAGCCATGTGGAGTGCGTTATATGGCTAGACAGGAAATAGCCCGATCTTTATATTCCCTCAGACGGATAAGTCTGAGGGAATTTTGTTTTTTGGGCTGACTTTAATCATGGAAGAGAACTTTAGGATTCGTTATTTAAGTTTGATTTAAGATATCTGCACTAAGATTTAAATAAGTCATGAAGCGGTAATGCTTTCTGAATAATAAACAGATGATTGCTACTAATTATACGAGGAGTGTTAATTCATGAAAAACAAAAAGCTGAAAAGCATAAGCGCCATTACTTTGGCCGCATTACTTTGCGTATCTGCCGTGGGATGCTCTAAGGCACAAGCCGGCAGCGGGGATGCTACTGCAACCACTCAAACATCGAGTTCGACCGTGTCGTCAAGCGCAACGTCAAGCGCAACGTCAAGCGCAACGTCAAGCGCAACGTCAGCAGCGGAAGCTTCCGTTCTAGACACATCGGAATTATTCAGTGATCGGGATTTAGAACAGTCGGCGGATCTTGCAGCTGCAACACAAATGGATTTGGAAAGCAATCAAGATGTGACATTGAATAAGGAAGGCGTCTATGTCTTAAGCGGCGAGGTAGAAAATGTGACGGTAGTGGTTGATGCTGCCGAGGATGCAAAAGTTCAAATCGTCCTTGACGGCGTCAGTATAACCAATGAAGATTCACCCGCCATTTATGTGAAAGCAGCGGATAAAGTATTCGTTACATCCACTGACAGTAAGAACCATATGGAGGTTTCAGGAAGCTATGGGGCGGATGGAGATACCAATTTGGATGCAGTAATTTTCTCTAAAGCAGATATGACACTGAATGGAACCGGAACCTTAGAAATTGTATCTAATGAAGGTAATGGTATTTCTTCGAAAGATGATCTCAAAATTACTGGAGGCGTGTATACCATTCATTCATCTGCGGATGCTATAGAGGCCAATGATGCCATTCTTATCAATGATGGAACGATTACAATAGATTCTGATAAGGATGCCCTGCATAGCGAAAACGATGAAGATGCTTCCCTTGGGTATATCTATATTGAAGGCGGTACATTAAATATCGCCGCTGCCGATGATGCCATCCGCGGCAACAGCTTTGTTCAAATAGATGGCGGCACCATTAACATAGAGACCAGTGAGGAAGGCATCGAGGCAAACTATATCAAGGTGAATGATGGAAAGATTACTTTGAATGCGAATAATGATGGCATAAATGCCTCGCCAAAAGTCAACTCTGATGCGGCGATTGAAGTCAATGGCGGTACCATAGACGTAAGTATGGCTAGCGGTGATACGGATGCATTTGATTCGAACGGAGATATCTACATTAATGGAGGAACCATTAATGTAGAAGCAGCTTCCGCTTTCGACCCTGATGGTACTGCTCAATTAAATGGCGGCGAAGTTACGGTCAATGGAGAAAAAATCACTCAAATTACCCCATCACGCGGGGGTGGAGGTCGAGGGGGGGCAGGTGGCGGTAGAGGAATGCGCTAACATACTTATGAATTAATGATGTAGGGAGCCGCGAATACTGCCACTCAGAACTGTCCATTTTACGCAACCCACACATATGGAGGCGGTTACTCTGTTGGTATGGGAAACCTAAATGAGACGCCGGGTTACTCCCGCGCGTCTCTTTATTGTCCTTGCGTTGTATTCATTATTAAATGCGATTCGAACTTTTCTGCCGGGAAATAACTGTATGTTTTACAGTTCGTTTGTCCGCTTTAGCCACAACAGAGTGGAACTCAGCCTTTTAAAATAAAATGTTGCATTGATGAAACATTTTTGTGTATTATAAAGAAAGAGGTGCGAGGTAAAGTATTCGTCCTAATCACAACATATTTGCCGGTAGACAACAGAATAAAATAGATAACTAGAGGGAGAGCGAATCATGAGAAAGCAGCCATCATCCGTGAAACGATTACTATTGGCGGTCTTGTTCCTATCCATGGGCTTATTGTTATTGTCGGGATGCGGCAACAAGTCCGAGTCAGAAACGGCAAGCGGAGCTTTGAAGTTAACGACAACCATCGGCATGATCAACGACGTTGCCCGGGAAATCGGCGGAGAGCACGTGGAAGTAACCGGGCTGATGGGACCGGGCGTAGATCCCCATCTGTACAAAGCATCCCAAGGAGACATCAAGAAGCTCGAGGACGCGGATCTGATCCTCTATAGCGGACTGCATCTGGAAGGCAAAATGACGGAAATGTTCGAGAAAATGAGCAAATCGAAACGCGTCGTCGCCGTAACGAAAAACATTCCCGAAGAGAAGCTCCGCGAGGCTGACGGCGCCCACGATCCGCACGTCTGGTTCGACGTCTCGCTCTGGATGAACGCAGCGGAGACGATCCGGGATACGTTGATCGAAGCGGACCCTACGAACAAGGCGGCATACCAATCGAACGCCGAAGCCTATCTAGCGAATCTGAAGGAATTGGATGACTATGCGCGCGCCCAGATCGACACGATTCCGAAGGAAGGACGCGTCATGGTAACGGCTCACGACGCTTTCGGTTATTTCGGCGCTGCGTACGACATCGAAGTCGTCGGATTGCAGGGTATCAGTACCGCCTCGGAATACGGCTCCAAAGACGTGATCGCTCTTCGCGACATGCTGGTGGAACGGAAAATCAAAGCCGTGTTCGTCGAGTCCAGCGTGCCGAAGAAATCGATCGAGGCCGTTATCGAAGGGGCTAAGAGCAATGGGCACGACGTCGTTATCGGCGGAGAGCTGTTCTCGGACGCCATGGGTAAGGAAGGCACGATTGAAGGCACATACATCGGAATGGTGCGGCATAACGTCGATACGATCGTTAATGCCTTAAAATAACTAGATTGCCGGGAGGAGAGAGTCAGGATGAAGGAGAGAACGACAACGATTCCCCCGCTGGCGGTGTACGGACTGACCGTCGCCTATCAGAAAAAACCTGTGCTTCGCGACGTGACGTTCACTGTGAACGAAGGGGAACTTATCGGCATAGTCGGACCGAACGGAGCGGGCAAATCGACGCTGATCAAAGCGATCATGGGTCTTCAGCCGACGCTTGGCGGCGAAGTCGCCGTCTACGGTCAGCCGTATCGGCTGCAACGGAAGACGGTAGGGTACGTTCCTCAGCGGGAATCGGTAGACTGGGATTTTCCGACGAACGCGCTCGACGTCGTCATGATGGGGCGGTACGGCCACTTGGGCTTGTTTCGCCGCCCCGGCTCCAAGGAGAAAGCGATCGCGCTCGACTGCCTGGATAAGGTCGGCATGGCGGACTACGCGAATCGCCAAATCAGCCAGCTGTCGGGCGGGCAACAACAGCGGGTGTTTCTAGCCCGGGCACTCGCTCAGGACGCGACGCTGTATTTCATGGATGAACCGTTCGCCGGCGTCGACGCCGCGACGGAGAAAGCTATCGTCACCTTGCTGAACGAGCTTAAGCGGCAAGGCAAGACGGTGCTCGTCGTTCACCACGACCTTGCGACCGTTGTCGATTATTTCGATTCCGTGCTTCTGCTGAACGGCGAGCTCGTCGCCTTCGGGCCGACTTCAAGCACGTTCACGCAAGAAAACTTGCAGAAGGCATACGGAGGACGACTCGCTTTCGTCACCAAGTCGGCTTCGGCGGAAGACGCCGGTTCGCTCCAACCCGCCGGGACGGGAGGGTGAGCGAGCCATGTGGAATCTACTGACCGATCCGAATCTGCAATGGATTCTGTTCGGTAGTTTGCTCCTCGGCCTTAGCAGCGGGGTGATCGGGACGTTCTCTTACCTGCGCAAGCAGAGCCTGATCGGCGATACGCTTGCTCACGCGGCGCTTCCCGGCATCTGCATTGCTTTCATGCTGACGGGCGTGAAGTCCGTCGGCTTGTTCCTGATCGGCGCCATTCTCTCGGGCCTGCTAGCCACATTCGGCATGAGCTGGATCATTCGCCATTCCCGCATCAAGCCCGACGCGGCAATGGGTATCGTCCTCTCCGTCTTCTTCGCCATCGGCATCGTGCTGTTGACCCAAATCCAACATAGCTCCTACGGCAACCAGAGCGGACTGGACAAATTCCTGTTCGGCCAGGCGGCGTCGATGACGTTGTCCGACGTGTACGTTATGGGCGGCGTTGCCATACTGCTTATCGGCGCTTGCGCGCTCCTGTTCAAGGAATTCAAGCTGATCAGCTTCGACTCGGGCTTCGCGAGCGGCATCGGCTTTCCGGTCAAGACGCTCGAGCAGCTGCTGCTCTGCCTCGTCACCATAAGCGTCGTCGTCGGCATTCAAGCGGTCGGCGTCGTGCTCGTGGCCGCCTTGCTTATTACGCCGGCGGTATCGGCGCGGTATTGGACGGACCGGCTCGGCGTGATGACCGTGCTCGCGGGTTTGTTCGGGGCGCTAAGCGGCGCCATCGGTACGTGGGTGAGCGCGGGTGTCGCCCAGCTTCCGACGGGTCCGCTCAGCGTGCTTACGGCGACTTCTTTCTTCGTGGCGTCGGTGCTGTTCGGTCCGCGCCGGGGCGTCATCCCTAAGCTTCTGAGAAGGTCGAACGCCAAGAAAAGCTGGCAAAGCGAGAAGAAAACGAGCGTGTCGTCGTCCGGCGTTTCGGCTAAAGGAGAGAGAGAGGTATCGGCATCATGAGCGGACTGTGGATCATTCTGACGGGCGTGCTCGTCGCGTCTTGCTGCGGCATTCTCGGATGCTTCCTCATCCTTCGCAAAATGTCGATGATCGGCGATGCGATCAGCCATTCCGTGCTTCCCGGCATCGTCATCGCGTTTCTCGTCAGCGGCTCGCGGGACTCGTTCTTCATGCTCCTTGGAGCGGCAGCCTTCGGCTTCCTGACCGTGTTTCTTATCCAGATGTTCCACCAGAGCGGCGTGCAGAGCGACGCCTCCATCGGCGTCGTCTTCACCGCGCTGTTCGCCGTCGGCATTATTCTCGTCAGCCTTAACACCGGGCAAGTCGACCTGGACCTCGACTGCGTGCTGTACGGGGAAATCGCTTATGTGCAATGGAATACGCTCACGATCGGGGGAGTCGGTATCGGACCGAAAGCGGTCTGGCTGCTCGGACTCGCCTTGCTTGCGATCGCCCTGGTCGTCGGCTTGTTCTACAAGCAGTTCAAGCTGTGCGCCTTCGACCCGGCGCTGGCTGCGGCTCTTGGGATACCGGTTGCGATTTTCCACTACGTGCTCATGGGCCTTGTGTCGATGGCGACTGTCAGCTCCTTCGAGAGCGTAGGCGCCATCCTCGTCGTCGGGCTGCTCATCATTCCGCCTTCGACGGCTTATCTGCTCACCGACCGCTTAAGCGCGATGATCGGCCTAAGCCTCGCGATCGGCATCGTCAGCGCCGTCGGCGGGTATTTCGCGGCCGTCTTCCTGGACGCCTCGATCGCCGGCTGCATGGTATGCGCGGCGGGGCTGCTGTTCCTGCTTACGTTCCTGTTCTCGCCGTCCCATGGCTTGGTCGTACGGCGCAGGCGCCAGCGCCTAGCCGCCGCTGCCGCAACGTCTGCCGTCACTTAACGAAGAAGCTTTGCCCCGCCTAGTCCCGTATCGGACTAAGGCGGGGTTTTTTCGTCGCGCATGACGACAAAATGGGTATCTTTTTCATCTGCTCAAACGCGCGCATTCCTTAATGTTCACATTGACAATAACCGAGCCAAGGGGATAACCTTAAGTGAACTGGGTTTGGGTCATATTAAAAAAGAAGAAATAGTTGCTCCAAGGATCTTGCGGTCTTTGGGGCTTTTCTTATAACCAGAAGGATGTGTAATAGGGTGCAATTTAAAAAACGCTATATTAAAGTAATCGCAATGATTGTATTGATTACGTTGGCGGCATCTAGTGCGGTTCTACTGCTCAGATCAAACACGAATCAGCAGCCTGACAAGGAGGACCCGCAGGTCGTACATGGCGAACTGGATTTGACGCAATGGGACCTCCAAAGAGAGGGTGAGATTAAGCTTGACGGGGAGTGGGGCTTTTATTGGGAACGGCTTCTTGCAACGGATGATTTCAAACGATTGGACCTTCAACAATCTAGCGAGTATGTCGACGTGCCGAGTGTTTGGAATAAGTATCAAGTGGAAGGAAAGCATTTGCCTGGACAGGGGTATGCGACGTACCGACTGAAGGTGAAGACGGATGGTCAACTTTCTACTTTATCATTGAAAATCCCGACGATATCCACTGCTTATAAGGTAATGATTGAATGCGAGACGGTAGCCGTAGGCGGAAAGGTGGCGGAATCCAAGGATCGGGCTATTGCCGCTTATCTGCCCCAAACGATCGAGTTTCAGCCTACTGCCAAGGAATTTGAAATCGTCGTGCAAGTATCCAACTATCTGTATGCCCGCGGAGGGATATGGAATGCGATGAAGCTCGGTACCGTGGAACGAATCGCTGACTTGAATCAAGAGGAATTTGCAATAGATATGATTATTCTGGGCAGTACGTTAATGATGGGATTATATCATATCGCCATTTTTATTTTACGCAGAACGAATAGGTCTGCTCTCTATTTCGGACTTATTTGTTTGCTAGTCGTCATACGGATCATGTCGTTAAAAGAGATTTTCCTGCTGCATCTGTTCCCGGATACCGATATACGCTTGCTTATTTTCTTCGAATATCTTACCTATTACGGAGGACTTACGCTCACGACGCTGTTCATTCGCGAGCTTTACCCTGAAGAATTTTCAAAGAAGATCATCAGACCGATGGTGTGGATCGGCTGCGGATTCATTCTGACCATTGTTGTATTCCCGACTGAAATGTATACGCAGTGGACGAACCTCTTTCATTTTTTTGTTCTATTAAGCTGCGTTTATTATATTTTCGGTCTTGTTGTGGCCGTATGGAGAAAACGAAGCGGTGCTGGGCTGCAGATTACCGGCGGGGTTATTTTGATTGCGACTATGGTTCATGACATTCTGTTCTTGCAAAACCCGTACCAATATTACTGGATCGGCAAACCCATATTTCCTTTTGGTATGTTCGCGCTGATTTTTATCGAGGCGGCCGTTCTGGCGAGGCGATTCTCGGACGCTTTCCGGACGATTGAGACGATGTCGGATAAGCTGCTTTCCCTCGATCGATTGAAGGATGAGTTTCTGGCCAATACGTCGCATGAGTTGAAGACACCGATTCACGGTATCATCAACCTCTCGCAGTCGGTACTCGAAGGCGCATCCAACCGATTGAACGACTCCGAAAAGGGAAATATGGGAGCAATCGTGTCCATTTCGCGCAGATTAGCCAATCTGATCAATGATATTCTCGATTTTTCCAAATTGAAAAATGGCGAGCTTATTCTTAGGCGGAATACGGTGGGATTGCGGCCGTTGGTAAGCGTGGTGTTGGAGATGTTCCGGCATCTGGCTGGAGATAAGCAGGTTCGGTTTATAGACGGATTGCCGCTCGAAGTTCCAAGCGTGAATGCCGACGAAGACAGGCTTGTGCAAATCATGTACAACCTGATCGGCAATGCGCTCAAGTTCACTGCGGAGGGCGAGATCCGGATTACGGCTAGCGAAAGGGACGGATGGTTGGAAATATCTGTTCACGATACGGGAATCGGCATTCCTCGGGAAAATCTGCAAGCGATCTTTGAATCGTTTGATCAGGCGGGCAGAACGATTGCCATGGAATATGGCGGAACAGGGCTTGGTCTCAGCATCACCAAGCGACTGGTTGAACTTCATGGCGGGACGATTGTCGTGTCGTCTGCCGTCGGTAAAGGATCGGTATTTACATTCACTCTACCTGTGGCAACCGGAGTAAATAGCCAACCGGTGGAGCACGGCGTGATCGCTGAGCTGCCGCGCGGATTGACGGAGCTGGCAGCAGGCGTGGAGGTTTCATCGGAGGAGACTTTGATATCGAGCGGTGGAAGAGAATTTACTATTCTCGTCGCGGATGATGATCCTATCAATCGGCATGTGCTGACGACTCTCTTATCTTCGGACAACTGCTCGGTTATCGCTGTTTCGGATGGCATGATGGCGCTTGCGGCGTTGGAACGCAATCATCGTATCGACTTGGCCGTGCTCGATCTGATGATGCCTGGCATGTCCGGTTACGAAGTGTGTCGCAGCATCCGCGAGCGGTATTCATTGTCCGAGCTCCCGGTGCTGCTACTGACCTCGAAAAACCGATCGGAGGACATGCTGTCAGCCTTCGAAGCCGGGGTTAACGATTTTCTTAGCAAACCGGTCGAGGCCGGGGAGCTCAGAGCACGTATCCGGACGTTGCTGAACATGAAAACTTCCGTAAGCGAGCTGATCAGCTCCGAGATGGCTTTCTTGCAAGCGCAGATCAAGCCTCATTTTCTGTTTAACGCGTTCACGACGATAATATCGGTCAGCCATACCGATGTCGGCAAGGCGCAGGCTTTGCTTGAGGACCTAAGCGAATACTTGCGAGGAAGCTTCGATTTTCAAAATCGGGAGCGACTCGTTTCCATTAGCAAAGAATTGGAGCTGGTGGATTCATACTTGAAGATCGAGAAAGCGCGGTTTGGGGAACGGTTGCAAATCGTTCTCGATGTTGACGAGAATATCCGACATGAGATTCCTCCGCTTATCATTCAACCTATTGTAGAAAATGCAGTTAGGCACGGGGCCATGCATCGACTGGATGGGGGAAGCTTGCATATTTCAATAAAATCAAATGAGGAAGCCGTTGTCATTATCGTAAGTGATGATGGGCCGGGAATTCCGGAAGCCGTGTTGGCCGATCTGAAAGAAAGGCGACAAGGTCGCAGAGGCGTAGGTCTGATTAATATTGAACGCCGATTGCACAACTTATACGGCTCAGGACTGGAAATCGGGAGTGTGCCGGGAAGCGGTACGAAAATAAAGATACGAATTCCTACGAGGTGATGCGAATATGCTGCGAGTGGTTCTGGTTGATGACGTCCACGATCCGTCACTATGAACGATATACGAGGTTGATGAAGGAAGAATTGGGAATTGATCCGATGGAAACCACGGTTCAATTGTACCAGCGATTGTGAGCGGCAGCGCCAAGGATATTGATCGTGGCGCTGCCGTTACTTTTTTTATGGATTTGAAAGTGTTCAGAATTTGATCAGAACGGTATGTTATGCTGAAAATGTCGATTAGTGTAGAAAATAATCGAATATAAGTGTTTATTATGAAGGCTAATGTTTGTTCTGGTGTTATTTAGAAATAAGAACAGTTGCGTGGAGCTCGGGTAACGGCTGTAGTTGGACGTGCGCGAGCATATTGCCGTAGGTGAGAAAGTGTATGGAATTGTGGCTAGGCAGAATGGAAAAGTGATGGCATAGGAAATGAAGAAGATTGCGCTGCGAGGGGCGGTCATCGGACAACAACTATTATCTTGGATGTATCTATTTTGACGAAGAAGACAGTATTTGGGAGGAATTTCACTATGAATCGTTATAGAAGCTTGAAAACAATAGGAGAGAGAAACTTGCCTATACTTAGTTCAATAAGGAAAACTTTTGTTGCAATCATGGCTTTTACCGCAATGCTGCTTTATTTTTTTGCTCTGCCGGCTAACGTCAGCGCCTCCACCAGCCCCACCTTCACCTCCGGCACGTTGCCGCTGACTGACAGCGGCACATCCAATTTTGGGATTCTTCAAGTGGGCGACTTCGATAATGATGGCGATATTGACATCCTGACCCAGGAAGGAGGAACGGGAACCAGCGTTACATTGTGGACCAACGACGGCAGCGGTTCGTTTGCGGATGATGGGATTGGGCATTTTCCTGCATCATTGCCCGGTCTCAATCTGGGGACTGCAGCAAGGGTCGCCGATTTTGACCATG